>DATFNV010000372.1:0-11165 GCA_035266225.1 Gemmataceae bacterium | reverse complement strand
TTTTCGGATGGCTATAGATGATGAAAACCGCCAGGCCTTGCTGTAACGTCCAGAGGCGTAATGATTTACGCTGCTTACTGCCCCAATGCCCGTTTGAGCGACCGTCAAAGTCTGCGTTGACCCTGGGGCTGTCAGCAGTAGGGTCAAGATTGTCAGCAGAAACGCGATTAGCCCAAACCAGAGGCCGAGGACGCTAGCGTAGTTCCCCCAGGTGTTGCTAAACTCCCTTACCTCATCCCGACCGAGGAGCGCCGCCAGAGCTGACAAAGCCGCAACGAGGATAAGTACGAATAGCAGCACCCAGAAGGTGGTTACCATCCGCGACCTCTGTGTTTGCTCCTGAGGCATCGGGTGGTCTCGCTTGACGTCGCGCGCCGGTTCCTCCCTGTCCAGCCGATTGGCCATTATCACCTGGCGGCGCCTCAGTGGCAAGAGCCTCCGTCCCGGACTGAGCTGCGGGCGACCGCTTACCGATTCTTCACCAGCCAGCGGGTCATGAGGACTTCGCAGCACAGGAGCACGACGACGCCGGCCAGCAGCAGCCACCACACTTCATGGCGCTGCGTCGCCACCGTCATCGTGTCCAGCATCTTCGCGCGGTCGTCTTCGTAGGTCATCGGCACCTGCTTGGTCACCTTCTCGCGGTCCTCTTCGCTGGCGGGCGTCAGGTCCGATTCGCGCGGGTCGGGCTGCACCGCGTAGGGGATGACCTGCTCGCCGGCGGTCAGCCGATACACGCCGGTTTCGCGCGTCCCCTCGAAGACGACGAGTGGGCCGTTAGGCTGGCGCAGGAGTTGGGCCGGGTAGGAGGCGCCGTCGGCGGCGTTGGCGAAGCGCAGCGGCTTGGGCTCGCCCTCCGGCGCTTGCAGTTTCAGGGCGTCGAGCCCTTCCTCGCTCTCGGGGCGGTAGCGGATCGGCTGGCCCGGCTGGAGGTTGTGCTCGGCCGCGCGCACGGCACCGAGATAGTAGGCCAATTCGTGGGCCAGCGGCACGAAGGCCGGCAGCTCGGTCAGGTTGGTGCGCCACGACCTGTCCAGCGGCACCGCGGCCAGGATGACGCGGCCGTTGCGGAACGACTTCTCGACGAAGAGCGGGTCGGTGCTGTTGAGCAGGGCGAAGGGGACGCTGCCGCTGTTGCGGCCGGGCGTCGTCACCTTCCACCAGCGCGGGAAGCGCACCTCGCCGAGGCCGCCGACCGGCACGTCGCGGAAGATATCGACGGCCGGGTGAAAGAGGCTCGACGCCAGTGGGGCGACGGCCTTTTCGGGGTGCGCCTCGTCGCCGGCCACGTCTTCCAGCCGCGCCGGCAACCAGCCCTGTCCATTCCGATACAGGTCGTCATTGTAGTGCTTGGCATCGACGCGCTCGCCGAGCGTCACCAGCACCCCACCGCCGCCCGTGAGGAAGTTGGTGACGGCTTCCTGCTGGGCGCCCGACAGCCTGGCCACGTTGGACAGGATCAGGACGCGCGGCCGGGTGTGCGGCTCCTTGCCGACCGGGGCACTGAGGTCGTCGGCGTCGAAGTTGCTGATGCGGACCACCTTGACCAGCACGGCGGGGGTCAGGTCGCGCGCCGGGGCAAGGGCGTCGCGCAAAAAGTCGGTGCCGCGCTGCTTCACGTCGGCCCGGTCGTCGCCGTCGATCAGCAGCACCGGCAGGGCGGGCAACACCTCGATGGCGAACTCCTGGCGGTTGTCGCCGGGCAGGCGGTCCTTGACGACATAGCCGGCGGGGCGCTCGGCCGCGGGCGGGTCGGGCTCGACGATGACGCTGACCAGGTGCGTCCCCGCCGTGTTGAAGCGGTGGCGGAAGGAGAGCGGCACCTGCCCCTTCTCGAGCTTGGCCGAGGTCGGCGCCTTGAGGTCGGTGGTCGCGGGGTTGCCGTCCACCTCGACGCGAAGGTCGTGCGGCGGCCCGTACTCCTCCTGGCCGCGGATTTCCAGGGCGGTGCGGAAGGTGATCTGCTGCCCGACGGAGGCCACCGCCCGGCTGGCCCGCACCGGGGCCAGCGACCAGTTGGGCGGCACCGGCGGGCGATCCGGCGCCAGGTTCACTACCCAGATCTGCGGCCTCTTGTCCTCCGACTCCTCGCGCAGGCTGTTGGCGAGCAATTCCCAGCGGAGAAGGCTGTTGTCGTCGGCCCAGCCAAAGCGCTGGTTGTCGCTGAGGATGATAACGTCGCGCCGCGCCCGGCCGTTCTTGGCGAGGACCTTGTGCGCCGCCTCGACGGCGGCGGGCCAGTCGCAGCCGCCGGCCGGCGCCGGGAGGTGGGCGATCTTGTCGCGGACCCGCTCCAGGTCGTGCGTCGGCGTGCCGAGGATGGGCACCACCTGCTGCTTCGCCTGGAGGATGGCCACGCTATCGCCGGCGGCGAGGTCGTTGACGAAGGCGGTGGCCCACTCCTTGGCGGCGTCGTGGGCCGACGGCCCTTTATCGACGAACCCCATGCTGTACGAGCCGTCGAAGATCAGCACCACGTCGCGGTCGCCCCCGCCGGCGATCCGGGCGAAAGCCTGGCTGTCGAGGAACGGCGAGGCCAGCGCCAGGACGAGGATGGCGATGAGCCCCATGCGCAGCAGCATCAAGAGCAATTCCTCGACCATGATGCGGCGGCGCGTCGCCTCGCTGATCTGCAGGAACTGCATCGCCCCCCAGTCCACGACGTTGTAGCGCCGCCGGTTGAGCAGGTGGATGATGATCGGGATCGCCACGCCCGCCAGGCCGGCAAGCATCACAAGGTTGAGGACGCCGAATGGCATGGGTGAGTCATCCTACTATCAGGAACGGCGCATCTGCCGCCGCGTCAGGTAAATGCCCAGGGCGCGGTCCACCGGCTCGTCGGTGCGCAGCAAGTGGTAGTCGATCTGCATCTGGCCCGCCTGGTCGCGCAGGTCCTTGCAGAACGTTTGAAAGTTCTTGAGGTACTCCTTGCGCAGGCGCTGCGGATCGACGAGCAGCTTGTGCCCGGCCACCTCCAGGTTGCGGAACTGCGTCCACTTCTTGAAGGGAAATTCCATCTCCTCGGGGGCGAGGACGTGGAAAAGGAGGATTTCGTGGCGCTCGTGGCGGAAGTGCTGCAGGGCCCGCATCAGCGCGGCGAACTGGTCGAAGCAGTCGGAGAGGATGACGATCAGGCCGCGGCGCCGGATCTCGCCGGCGAGGCTGTGCCAGATGGGAGCCATGCTCGTCTCGCCGCCGGGCTCGGTTTGCTCCAGGGTGCGCAGCAGGTGCAGCAGGTGCTTGGAGCTGGCCTTGGGCTTGATGATTTGCCGGACCTTCGTGTCGTGTGTCACCAGGCCGACGGCGTCGCGCTGGTGCAGCATCAGGTAAGCCAGCGAGGCGGCGACGTACTGGGCGTACTCGAACTTGCTGTGGTGGGCGCCCTTGTAGGCCATGCTGCCCGAGGCATCGACGAGAAGGTGAGCGCGGAGGTTGGTCTCCTCCTCGAATTCCTTGATGTAGTAGCGGTCGGTCTTGCCGAAAGCGCGCCAGTCGATGTGGCGGATCTCGTCGCCGGGGTAATACTGGCGGTGCTCGGCGAACTCGACGCTGAAGCCCTTGTAGGGGCTCTTGTGGGCGCCGGTGAGGAAACCCTCGACCAGGGTGCGCGCGACCAGGGCCAGGCGGCCGTACTTGGCGAGGGAGGTCGGGTCGAATTGAATGTGTGACGACATCGGTATTCTCCGGTTAGCCGGCGCGGTCGGCCGCTTGCGGCTTAGCAATTCTGGCGAAGCCGCAAGCGGCGAAATTACGCCCGCACCACCTTCGCCGCCGCCTCTTCCTGCGGCAGCGGGATGGTCTTGATGAGCTTGGCGACGATGTCGTCGGTCTTGACGCCCTCGGCGTCGGCGTTGAACGTGGTGACGATGCGGTGGCGCAGCACCGGGTAGGCGACGGTGCGGATGTCGTCGGTGGTGACGTGCAGCCGGCCGTGCAGGATGGCCCGCGCCTTCCCCCCCAGGATGAGGTACTGGCTGGCGCGCGGGCCGGCGCCCCAGGCGATCAGCTCCGGCACGAACTTCGGCACGTTCTTCTCCCGCGGCCGCGTCGCCCGCACCAGGTCGCAGGCGTACTCGAAGACGTGATCGGCCACCACGACCTGGCGGACCACGTCCTGGAGTTGCAAGATCCGCTCCGCGGTGAGCATCGGCTCCAGTTCGGGGCGCGCCAGAGCGGTCGTGCGCTTCATGATCTCCAGCTCCTCGGAGCGCTTCGGGTAATCGACGATGATGTTGAACATGAAGCGGTCGAGCTGGGCTTCGGGGAGCGGATACGTCCCTTCCTGTTCGATGGGGTTCTGCGTGGCGAGGACGAAGAACGGCTCGGGCAGGTGGTAGGTGTGAGCGCCGGCGGTGACGTTGTGCTCCTGCATCGCTTCGAGGAGGGCCGCCTGCGTCTTGGGCGGAGTGCGGTTGATCTCGTCGGCGAGGACCATGTTGGCGAAAATCGGTCCCTGAAGGAAGATGAATTTGCGACGGTTCGTTTCGGGGTCGTCCTGGAGGATGTCGGTGCCGGTGATGTCGGCGGGCATCAGGTCCGGCGTGAACTGGATGCGCTTGAACGACAGGTGCAGGATCTTGGAGACGGTGCTGACGAGCAGCGTCTTGGCCAGGCCGGGGACGCCGACGAGGAGGCAGTGGCCGCGGCTGAAAAGGGCCATGAGGAGTTCTTCGACGACCTCCTGCTGGCCGACGATGACGCGGCCGATCTGCTCGGTCATCTGCTCGTAGGTGGCGGCGAGGTCACGGACGGCCTGGGCGTCGGCGGGGGCAGCGGCGGGGTGCAGCTTCAAAGGCGTGGTCTCCAGGAGGGGGGCGACGGACGGTGGGACAGCAGCCATTCTAACCGACCCGGCGGAGGATGCAACCATCTGCTTGCGACTTCTCGCACGAGCGGCGTGGCCAGGCAAGCGGGGCCGGGGTGAAGTACACGGTCGGCAGCGCCCCCCGCCGACGCCGCCTCGGTTCGCGCAGGTTCAAAGACGGTGGGTCAAGGCTCGTCCTTGTCGCTGCGCTTCCCCAGGAGGGCGCGCAGCCGGGTAACTTCCGCCTGAAGATCGTCGGCGCGCGTCTTTTCCTGATCGGCGCGGCGGGTGGCGTCATCCAGCCCGCGCTGCAATTCGGCGGGGAGCAGGAGCAGTTTGCCCTGGTACCAGTAGCGCACCCAGCCGTCGAGCAGGGCCACCTCGATCTCTACCTCCGGCAGCGCGTACCGGCCGTGCTCGTTCGGCTTGACCGAGACGTACTTCTCGCCCGTGTGCTGGTAGAGCGTGAGGTCCTGCGTCTGGGGGTAGAAGGTCAGGTAGTACGGCACCTTCAGCTCTTGCTCGTACTTCTTGAGATTCTCCTCGTAGTCCTTGCGCTTGCTGCTCTTGCTGACGTACTCCATCACCCAGTACGGGCCGGCCGGCTCCAACGGCGTGTTGAAGCTCGTCTGGGCCGTGAGCGGCTCTTCCGACACGACCACCATGTTGTCGGGGACGACCTGACCCGGTCGCTTCTTGCGTCCCCCGAGCGGGTACTGGATCAGCATCTCGTTGAAGACGTGGAAATCCTTGCGAACAGCTTCCACCAGGGCCAGGCAGGCAAGGGTGATCGCGCGCTGGGTGGCCTGATCGTCGCTTTCCATGTAATTCTCCAGGCGCAATTTGCGCTGGTACTGGCGCGCGTATTCCTCGTAACTGACCGCGATGATGGCCTTCGGCAGGGGTGTCATGGCCGAGCCCTCCTGTCCCTGGCGGAATCCCAGCGCGAGTGTACCAAAGGCCGCCCGGCCGAGAAAGGCGAAGCCGATCGTTTGCCCCCCGCCGTCCCGTCCGTTATGCTGAGGGCTCCGGACGTCGCGGCACGTCCCATCTTGCTCGAACGAACGCCGGCCCGACAGGGAGCCTCATGTCCAGGAACGATGGCAACGAGACCGCCCCCCGCGAATCGCGCCGCTCCGAGGTGGCGGCCACGACGCAGAAGATCATCGCCAACATGGAGAAGGTGATCATCGGCAAGCGCCACCAGATCACCCTCACCCTCGTCGCTTACCTTTGTGAGGGGCACATTCTCCTCGAAGACGTGCCCGGCGTGGCCAAGACGATGCTGGCGCGGGCGCTGGCCCGTAGCGTCGGCTGTACCTTCAAGCGCATCCAGTGTACGCCGGACCTGCTGCCGACCGACGTGACCGGCGTGTCGATCTTCAACCAGAAGACGACGGAGTTCGAGTTCCGCCCCGGCCCGCTCTTCGCCCAGACGGTCCTGGCCGACGAGATCAACCGGGCCACGCCGCGCACCCAGTCGGCGCTGTTGGAGGCGATGGCCGAGCGGCGCGTCACCGCCGACGGCCAGACGTACAATCTCAAGCCGCCCTTCCTGGTCATCGCCACGCAGAACCCCATCGATCATGAGGGGACCTTTCCGCTGCCGGAGGCGCAGCTCGACCGCTTCCTCATCCGGCTGGCGCTGGGCTACCCGAGCCTGGAAGAGGAATCGAAGATGCTGTTGCGGCTGCAGCGCGGCCACCCCATCGACGACCTCGGCACCGTCGTTTCCGCCGCGGAACTGGTCGCGAGCCAGGACGCGATCCGCGAAATCCACGTCGATGACAAGGTGCGCCGGTACCTCCTCGAAATCGTCCACGCGACGCGCGAGCATGCCGACGTGCAGCTGGGCGGCAGTCCGCGCGCATCGATCGCGCTGTACCGCACCGCCCAGGCGCTGGCGTCGATCGCGGGACGCAACTACGTGCTGCCCGACGACGTGAAGCGGATGGTGCTGCCGGTGCTGGGGCACCGGCTGATCCTGCGGCCGGAGAGCCGCATTCGCAAGATCAGCCCGGCGACGGTGCTCAACGAGATCCTCGGCGAGGTGGCCGCCCCGGTGCCGGCGCGGGCCGACGCCGACGCGAAGGACGTGTTCGCATGAAATGGTACATCGGCGCCGCCCTGGTCCTCGTTGCCGCGCTGCTCCTCGAATCGGGGCTGCTCGCCTACGCGATGTACGTCGTGCTCGGCGTCCTCGTCGTCAGCCGCCTGCTGGCGCGCTCGTGGATCGGCAACGTCAAGGCGACGCGCGAGTGCGAGGTGACGACGGCCGAGATCGGCGATCAGGTCCCCGTCCGCGTGGTCGTGCGCAACGTGGGCAAACTGCCGGTACCGTGGGTGCTGCTCGAAGACATGCTCACCCGCCAGGCCCTCGAACAGCGGCCGCCGCGACTGAAGGTCAAGGGCCGGCGCTTTCACATTGCCATGCTGCGCGCCGGCAAGGAGATCGTGCTGCGCTACAAGCTGGAGTGCCGCCAGCGCGGCTACTACCAGGTCGGCCCGCTGATGCTGGAGAGCGGCGACGTCTTCGGGCTGCACCGGCGCTTCCGCGTCGAGACCGAGCCGCACTTCTTCATGGTCTACCCGAAGATCGTGACCCTGGAGGGGTACGAACTGGCGTCGCGGCGGCCGATCGGCGAGGTGATGCTGACGCACCGCCTCTACGAGGATCCGACGCGCATCGCCGGGGTGCGTCCCTACGAGGCCGGCGACCCGCTCAACCGCGTCCACTGGCGCGCCACGGCCCGTACCGGCACGCTGCACAGCAAGGTCTACGAGCCGACGACGATCGCCGGCGCCACCATCCTGCTCGACTTCCACGCGGGCGGCTACCCGTCGCGCGGCGAGCCCTACCGCTCCGAATTGGCGGTGATGACGGCGGTGTCGCTGGCCAACGCCGTCTACGAGATGGGGCAGCAGATCGGGTTAGTGACCAACGGCCGCGACGCCGCCGACCGCATCCGCCAGGAAGGATACGAGCACGACCCGCGCACCCGCCAGTCGGCGCGGCGCAGCGGGGCGATGCAGGAGAAGAGCGAGCGCTTGCAACCGATCATCGTGGAGACGCGGCGCGGCGTGGAACAATTGCAGCGCATCCGCGAGACGTTGGCGCGCGTTGAACTGACCGACGGCATGAGCTTCGCCGGGCTGGTGCTGGAGACGTCGGGCCGGCTGCCGCGCGACGCCACGGTGATCGCCGTCCTCGCCGAGGTGTCGGTCGAGACGGCTGCGGCCCTCGGCAACCTGAAGCGCGAGGGGTTCGCGGTCACGGCGATCCTGATGGTGATGGACTTCAAGGAGCTGGAAAAAGGGCACGGCCGGTTGTTGGCGGAAGGCGTCCGCGACGTGCGCCACCTGGCGCGGCCGGAAGGACTGCCGACGCTGTGTCAGCAGCAGGTGATGGGCCGCGGGCAGTTCACGCCGACGATCACGGAAGAGGTCGCGGCGGACGGGGCCGACATGCGGCCGGAGTGGATGAACCGGCTGCCGTATGAGCTGGATTCGCCGGAGGAGTGAGCGATGGTTATTTGCCCGAGCTGTGGCGCCGACGTGTGTATTGAGCCGACGCAGCGTACTGGAGATTTAGCGTGCCCTACCTGTGGATATTTGCTGTGGATCCTGAACCTCTTTGGGGTTGTGCGCTGCTACGAGAGGAGCGCAATCAGAGAGAAAAAACGACACGCTGCGGACCAGATGAGTGCGTTCATCATGGAGTCGCGCGAGTGCGACCTTCGCGAGCTGGGCAAGGTATGTGATGAACTCGGGCTCGATTCGCTCGACTTCGTCGAATTGATCGTGGCCCTCGATGAAGAACTCGAGATCTCCCGTCCGAGGGACATGGCCGAGAAGATCGAGATGACCGCCGACCTCCTGAACGCCATCGAGCATCACCTGCTGTTCGATTGATCCCGTTCGCCCGCACGAATCGGGGTGTCCCATGGCCGACAAACCGCGCCCGACGCTCGCCGATTACACGGCCATCGCCTTCAGCCCCGTGCTTATCATGGCGCTGGTCGGCAGCCTCGTCTTCTTCCTCATGGAGATCCTCTACCGCGGCGACTACGCGGGCCGGCTGCAGTGGATCATGTTCTTCTACGTCTTCGGCGCGGTCCTTGTCGCCCGCATGTCGATGGAGTTCGGCCTCTCCGACCGCGCCCCGCTGTACGGCATCGTCCTGGCCCTCACCGCCTGGCTCGGGCTGGGGCAGTTCGTCGAGTACCCCGGCGGGCTGGAGGCGATGAGTTGGCTGGTCAACGCGGGGCTGATCGGCATCGTCTGGTGGTCCACGCACCGGCTGACGTACGACTGCACTTACATCGACGAGAAGGCCGAGACGACCGGCACCGGCCTGCTCCAGGCGGCGGGACTGGAGAACGCCCAACCCGAAGAGAAGAGTGAGCCGGTCGCCGAGCCGGAAGAGAAGGGCAAGCGCCGTAAGAAGAAGGACGCGAAGCCCGGCTGGTGGGATCGCTACAAGCGCTACCGCGCGGAGCGGAAGAAGACCAAGCCGCCGGGCGTCTGGGTCGTCTACTTCTCGCTGGCGGCGCTGCCGATCTTCGGACTCGGTCAGTCGCTCATCCCGCCCGAGGAATTGGAGCATCGCCGCTACGTCTTCTGGTTGATGGGGATTTACGTCGCCAGCGGGCTCGGGCTGCTGGTGACGACGGCGTTCCTCGGCCTGCGCCGCTACCTGCGCCAGCGCAACTTGCAGATGCCGAAGAAGATGACCGCCGCCTGGCTGACGGCCGGCGGGGCGCTGATCGTCGCGCTGCTGGTGGTGGGCGCCCTGCTGCCGCGGCCGGACGCGGAGTATTCGCTGCTCGACCTGGCGCCGGCGAAATCGAAGACGCGCAACGCCTCGGACTACGCCCTGAAGGACGGCGAGGCCGGCAAGGGCGAGGGCCGTCCCGGTGAGCAGCAGTGGGACAAGGACGGCAAACCGGTCAACAGCGGCGACCCGAACAAGCAGGGGCAAGGCGGACAGGGCGACGCGAAAGGGCAGGGCGGCGGCAAGCAGGGACAGCAGCAGGGCGGCCAAAACCAGCAGGGCGGCAAAGGCGGCGACAACGCCAAAGGCAACCCCGGCGATCAGAAAGGGCAGCAGGGACAGGGCAAGGGCGAGGAGAAGGCTGACGGCGACAAGGGTAGCCGCGAGGCGTCGCCCGAGGCGCAAGCGAAGAAATCGGCGCGCTGGGGCTCAACGAAGGGCAACCGGTCGTCCGGATCGCTGTCGTTCCTGGGCAACGTGGCAGGGGTGCTGAAGTGGATCGTGTCCGCGGTGCTGGCCGTGGTGGTAATCGTCTTCCTCCTGCGCGGCGGACTGCGCTACCTCGCCAACTTCTTCGACTGGGCGCGGCGGCTGCTCGAATCGCTGCGGGCCTTCTGGGAGGGACTGTTCGGCGGTCGGAGGACGGAGGCGGTGGGTGAAGGGGGCGAGGTCGAAGAGCGGCGCGCCCCGCCACGGCCCTTCCGTTCGTATCGCAACCCGTTCCACAACGGCCGGGCGGAGGAGATGTCGCCGGCGGAACTGGTCCGCTACAGCTTCGAGGCGCTGGAGGCGTGGGCCTTCGAGCACGACCTGCCGCGGATGGTGGACGAGACGCCGATCGAGTTTGCCGACCGAGTGGGCCGCGACGTGCCGGCGCTGGAGAGTGAAGCGAAGCGGTTGGCGGCGCTGTATGCGCGGGTGCTGTACGCCAAGGGCGGGTTGCCGTCGAGCTGGCGAGCGGTGGTCGAGCAATTCTGGGGGAAGCTGGAGTCGGTCGCGGAACAGCCGCTGTCAGCGTAACAACCCCTTCGCACGATACGATCCACCCGGCTGCGCAAGGAGTTACGAACTTGAGGTCACAAATTGTGAGGCATGGTTCAGAACGGGGCGGTTTCGGGTGGCGCGGCCGTAGGTCAGGCTTTCCAGCCTGACTCGCTTCTTGTCAGGCTGGAAAGCCTGACCTACGACGCCAAGTGTTACCCCGGCTTGAACCATGCCGCGACTCAATAGCGCGCGGCGGCGCAAGGCGTGATCCGGCAAGGGGATCGGGAATAAGCATTCGGTTCACGGCTCGTGAGATGAACCCGTGCGGGGAGGGCGGCCGAAAAATGGTGGAACAAATCGCCCGCTCCCGGCCAATATCTCGTCTTTCGCGTAAGGCGCGCAACCTGTTGGTAGTAAACTGGTTACGGCGACAAGCATTTAGTGTACAAACGCTTTCAGGCAGTGGTCGTTTGGCCACTACGCGAATTCTATCTCCTTGCTGGATAACCCTCGGTTCGCTCGTAATCGCAACGTTATCGCAGGAAAGGACTTACAGCAGAGGGTCATTTTGGACGCCCGTTCACTATACTGATCGCAAGCCTT
>DATFNV010000371.1:0-10083 GCA_035266225.1 Gemmataceae bacterium | reverse complement strand
TGCGGCTTCGCAGGGCATGCGAAGCCGCAAGCGGCTAGTGAATCGGCCCGATCCGCTTCTCGCCGAGCGGCGGGAACGGGTAGTACACGACCAGCGCCCGGCCCAGCATCAGGCGGTCGGGCACCAGGCCCCAGGCGCGGCCGTCGGAGCTGTGCGGGCTGTTGTCGCCCAGGCACAGGTAATGGCCCGGCTGGACGTACAAGGTCATCGGCTTGAGGTTCTTGAGCGAGGCCCACTTCGTCGGGTCGCTCAGGCTGTCCACGGAGGGGTAAACGTCACGGCCGTCGGCGCTGTGCATTTGGGTGTAGTACGTGTCGCGCCAGAGCTGCAGTTTGCCAACCGTCACGCCCGCGCCGCGAGCACCGATGCTGGCCGGCTCCAGGTCATTACGGTAAGGGCCCTTCTCCTCGGCCGGGGGATAAGGCACACCTTCGTCGCCGAAGGGCATGCTCCTGTCCACCCACAACAGCAGCCGGTCATCGACGTTGGCCAAGCGGAGTTTATAGGTGCCCGGCTTCTTCAGGGCGGTCGGCTTCGTCGCCAGCACCTCGCCGGCGTCGTCGGCCAGGGGCGGTGCCTCGTCGGTGTGCTTCGTGACCTGCCTGAGGGTGCAGTCGCCGGTCGCGAGGTCGAAGACCGCCCGGAAGCGCTGGATGCCGCGCGACAGCTCGAGCACGAACTGCCCTTCGGCCTTGTCGATCTTGACCTCGCAATCGATCATCAGGTCGCCGACCCAGTGCTGCACCTGCTGGGCCAGCTGCGGCTCGCGGTGGGGGGGTTGGACTATGTCGGCGCTGTTGTAGCCCATGAAGTCGGTAATCAACTCCGGACTGCGATGATCCTTGTCGGTGACAGGATCTTTGCGGGCGATGAGGTGGCGATAGCGAAGCCAGGCCAGTCCCGTCTCGTCGGCCGCGCTATGCTTGAAGGTGTGGGTCGCGTCGTCGGCGGCCCACGCCTTGCCGCCGTCCTGCTCGAGCCAGCGCGGGAACTCCTTCAAGTCCTCGGCGGGGTGGTCGTTGTCGTAGACGATCCGGCGCATCGCCAACACCACCTCCGGTGGCTTGCGGAGGATCTTGAACTCGTCCTTCTCCCAGCGCGCCTGCGCCGCCTCGTCATCGACGTGCATGAACTCGGGCCTCCAGCGCTGCAACTCGGGCGCCTTGCTATCGCCGTAGCTCAGGCCCTGGTCGGCGCTCAGCACGTACAGCTTGCCGTAGTAGATGGCGATGGTTTCTCCCGGCAGGCCGATGAGCCGCTTGATGTAGTTGAGCGGCGTGTAGCCCCTCTGCGGCGCCTCGGGGTACTTGAAGACCACCACGTTGAGGCGATTCTTCTCCGGAGAGTTCCAGGGCAGGTCGTAGAGGAACTTGCCGACGAGGACGCGGTCGCCCGTCGCCGCCTTGTATTTCTCCCTGGGCTTCCAGACCATTTGGGGGACGCGCGCCCCGGTGCGCGGGTCGCGCTCCTCGATCGTCACCTCGTCGGCCAGCGGGATCGGCCAGCGACAATTGGGGCAGGTGCAGCCGGTGACGATCCCTCGCTGGCTCCCCTCCTGCGGATCGACCTCCTGGCTGCAATTGACCGGGAACTTGTAATGACACTTCGGACACTCGACGTCCTTCTGGTAGCCGTAGAGCGTGGTCGCCATCGAACCGGTCGGAATGACAAAGGCCTCGGCGACGAACGACTTGAGCAGCAGGACGAGGACGACGACGAAGACAACCGTCTCGATGACCTCGCGGGTGTTGCTGACCTCGGACTGCGTCTTCTGATTGACGGGGGCGGCGTCCTTGCCCTCGGTGGTTCGCCACAGGAGGCCAGGCGCGCCCAGCAGCCAGAGGAAGAAGGCTTCCCTGAAGGGGGACGGATTGCCGTCGGTGTGCAGGCCCATGAAGCGGCCGAACCACAAGTTCCGCTCCACCAGGACGAAGAAGCCCAGGGACAGGGCTGCGGCGAGGATGGCCGCGACCTCGACGGGGAGCGGAATACGGTCGGTGTAAGCGGCCCAGGCGACGAGGGCGATGAATCCCCAGCCCGCGACCAGGACGAGGATGACCCCGGCGCTCCAGCGGAGGAACTGCTCCGGCTCCGACCGCACGGCCGGTGCCGTTTCGGCGCGGGGCGGCGGCGGGACCGCCGTCACCCGATCATTTGCGGCCGAACCGACCGGGGGCGTGGCCGTCGTGGCATGATCTGCCCGCGCGGGCGGGGGAAGAAGCGGATCGGGCGGTTGCTGGATGTTGTCGTCGGCCATGAAACACCGATGGTTAACTGATCGGTCACCAGGGGGGCCGCCGGGGCGCGGCGGACTTCGCTATCATCCCGTTTGGGGGCACCTTCTGCCAAGACGAATTCGCGGATGCCACGGGCTTGCCCCGTGGTCCCTCACGTTCGCAGCTACAGCGCGAGGGGAAGAAGAAGTTGCTTCTCCCCTCGGCCTGGGGATGCCACGGGCTTGCCCCGTGGTCCCTCACGCTCGCGGCTACAGGAGACGGTAGAGAAGGAAGTTTTTTTTCTTCCCCCTCGGCTTGTAGCTGCGACCCTAACGATCCACGGGGCAAGCCCGTGGGATTGGGGAAACTGAACTTGCTTCTTCCCCTCGCGCTGTAGCTGCGACCCTAACAAACCACGGGGCAAGCCCGTGGCATTCTTCTCAATGCAGCCAGCGGATGCGCCCCCAATCGACGCGCGACTCGCGGCGGCCGTCGGCGGAGTGCTCGATCCGGCTGGGCTGGTGCAGCAGGAACGGCTTGCCCAGGAAGCTCGCCTCCGGGACGGGCAGCGGCCGGCCGGCACCGTCCGACCAGAAGCGGCTGTCGTCCGAGTTGGGACTGTTGTCCCCCAGCACAAAGTACTGACCCGCTCCCAGACGGACAGGCGCCGCCCCCGCGTGCCGCCCCGCCGCCGTGTAATGCACGTCGCGGAACAGCCGGAAGTTCTGCACCACCACCTCGACGCCGCGCGCCCCGATCCGCGCCGGCTTGACGACCTCGGCCCGGCGCGGCAGGCTCGGCCGGTCCACGGGGGCGAACAAGCCGCGGCCGTCCACCGTCAGCGACGCCCGCCGGTCCGCGAAGGCGAACTCGACGTGGTACGTTCTCCCGGTGCGCAGGCCGAACGTCGGCGCCGTGCGGTAGACCGTCTGCTCTCCGCCCGCGCCGCCGGCCGGCCATTCGCTCAGGTGTGTGCCGTCCTTGAGCGCGCCGACCGGGAACTCGACGACGACCTCGCTACCGCCGTCGTTGAGGCCCAGCGCCAGCCAGCCGTCGCCGGCGCGGACTTCCAGGTCGCAATCGATCATGAAGTCGTGGACCGGCTCCGGCGTCCGGGTGGGGTCGCTCCCGTTATAGGCATATTCGTCGAAAACGGGCCGGGCTTTATCCGTGGTGGCGAAAGTGTGCCGGTAGACCAGCCACTGATAGGTGTCGGCGACGCCTTCGGCCTCCAGACGCAGACGCGGGCCGTCGCGGAGGGCGGGGCCGCGGTCGGGCTGCGTCAGCCAGCGCACCGCCCAGCCGTCGGCGGGCTGGAAGTTGTTGTCGAAGACGGGGACGCGCACGGCCTTCAGCTCGGTCAGCGTCTTGCGGGCGATCTCGTGATCGACGTAGACGTCGCCGTCGCGGACCTGCACCGACTCGCCCGGCAGGCCGACGACACGCTTGACGAAGATCTTGCTCTGATCGACCGGCGACAGGAAGATGGCCATCTCCCAGCGGCGCGGGCTGCGCCATTCGTGGAAGGTCTTGTTGACCAGCAGGCGGTCGCCGCGGCAGACGGGAACGCGGTCGAGGCCGAGGTCGGGGCAACCGCAGTTGGGGCAGGCGGCGCCCGCCGCCTGGTCGCCGTGGTCGCCGCTGCCCACGCGAACGGTGTCGCCGCAGCGCGGGCAGAGGACGGCCTTGTGATTGCCGAGCAGGGTCGGAGCCATGCTGCCGGTCGGCACGCCGTAGGGCTCGGCGCCGACGGCCCGGAAGAGGAGCAGGGCGCAGAGGACGAGGAGGATCGTTTCGAGGAAGCGGCGAAAGGCGTTCTTCATTAAGAAAGACTCAATCAAGACGCGAAGGAGCCATTGGCGTGATCTTCAAGATGCAGACGTACCGCTCGGGCTCGAACACCACGTAGCGCACAATGAGAGGCGCCATAATGCCGTGACAGACCGTGCCTCCCTCCTTGCGAGTAGACCATTCCGGGTCACCCCAATCGAGAGGTCGTGTGCGCAATCGGTCAATAACGGTACGCAGCGACTGGGTGTATTCTCGGCTGACGCCGGCAGCGGCCGCCTGAGCGGTGAGCGCCTCGATCTGCTGGTCCACCACACCGAGGCAATCGACCTTGTAGACGGGCTCCCCCTTCGCCATCACGTATCTCCTTGAGCTTCTAGCTCGGAGATCAAGTCCTCCAGGGATGGCTTGCGGCCCATTTGCGCGAAAGCCTCTTCCCGCGTGAATTCGATGGGTTCTTGTGACATCAGGGTGCCAACCGCCTTTCGGTAGGTATCCCGCTCCTTCTTCACCTGGGCGAGTTCTTTCCGGAGCCGATTCCGTTCCTTGCGCATCTCCTCGTAGAGCCGCTGCCACTCCTGGCCGTTGCGCTGCGGCTCCTGCTTTTTCTTCGCGGGGCTGACCTTGTCTTTCATGGGACCACCTCGTTGTCGGGATGCTCATCTACCCTGGGCCATCCTACCACCCTCGGCCCATCCGTGGGGAGCCCATTCGACCGCTACTGGTCCGACTCCATCACCGCCAGGAACGCCTCCTGTGGAATCTCGACCTGGCCGACCTGCTTCATGCGCTTCTTTCCCTCGGCCTGCTTGGCCCAGAGCTTGCGCTTGCGCGTGATGTCGCCGCCGTAGCACTTGGCGGTTACGTTCTTCTTCATCGGCGCGATGCTCTCGCGGGCGATGATGCGGTTGCCGATGGCCGCCTGCAAGATCACCTCGAACAGGTGACGGTCGATCTCCTCGCGCAGCTTCTTGAGCAGCCGGCGGCCGCGGCGGTCGGCGAAGGCCCGATGCACGATCGTCGAGAGGGCATCGACGCGCTTGCCGTGGACCAGGATGTCCAGGCGCACGAGGTCGGCCGTGCGGTAGCCGAGGAACTCGTAATCCATCGTGCCGTAGCCGTGCGTCACCGACTTCAGCTTGTCGTACAGGTCGTAAATCACCTCCGCCAGCGGCATCTCGAAGACGAGGATGGCCCGCGCCGGGCTGAGGTACTCGGTGCGGAGGTAGGTGCCGCGGCGCTCGCTGCACATCTGCATAAGGTCGCCGATGTTCTCCGCCGGCAACAGGAAGCTGATGCGCACGAACGGCTCGCGGAACTCCTCGATCTGCCCCGCGTCCGGCACCCCCTGCGGGCTGTCGATGGTGATCGTCTCGCCCTTGCGCGTCAGGATCTCGTAGGTGACGTTCGGCGCCGTCGTCACCAGGTCCAGCTCGCTGTCGCGCTCGAGGCGCTGCTGGATGATCTCGCGGTGCAGCATGCCGAGGAAGCCGCAGCGGAAGCCGAAGCCGAGCCCCTCGCTCGTCTCCGGCTGGTAGGTGAAGCTGGAGTCGTTGAGGCGCAGCTTGCCCAGCGACTCGCGCAGCGTCTCGAAGTCGTTGTTGTTGACCGGGTACAGGCCGCTGAAGACCATCGGCTTGGGCTCCTTGTAACCCGGCAGGGCGGTGGCGGCCGGGTTGAAGGCGTCGGTGACGGTGTCGCCGATGTGGACGTCTTCGAGTTTCTTGATTTGGGCCATAAAGTAGCCGACTTGCCCGGTGGACAGCGCGTCGATCGGGGTCGGCGCCGGGCGGAACTGGCCGACGTCCGAAACCTCGTGCTCGGTGCCGCCGCGCATCAACCGGACGCGCTGCCCCTTGCGCAACGTGCCTTCCTTGACGCGGACGTGGACCACGACGCCCTTGTAGGTGTCGAAATGGCTGTTGTAGATGAGTCCCTGGAGCGGGGCCTTCGGGTCCCGGGCGGCGGCGGCACGCGCTCGATGATGGCGCGGAAGAGGTCATCGACGCCGGCGCCGGTCTTGCCGCTGGCCTTGAGGACCTCCGCGGGTTCGATGCCGAGGGCCTGGTGCATCTCGGAGATGACGTCGTCGGGGCGGGCGATGGCCATGTCGATCTTGTTGAGGACCGGCACGATGGTCAGGTTGGCCTCGATGGCCAGGTAGGCGTTGGCGACGGTCTGAGCCTGCACACCCTGGGTGGCATCGACGAGGAGGATGGCCCCCTCGCAGGCGGCGAGGCTGCGCGAGACTTCGTAGTTGAAATCGACGTGGCCCGGGGTGTCGATCAGGTTTAGCTCGTAGGTCTGGCCCTCGTGCTGGTGGGTGAGGGTGACGGGGTGCATGCGGATGGTGATGCCGCGCTCGCGCTCCAGGTCCATCGAGTCGAGGGTCTGGTTGCGGAAGTCGCGCTCGGACATGGCCCCGCACTTCATGAGGAACTGGTCGGCCAGCGTGCTCTTGCCGTGGTCGATGTGGGCGATGATCGAGAAGTTGCGGATCAGCTTCGTGTCGGTCATGGGTCGTTGATGTCCCCGGAAAACAGGGATCGGCCTCCGGCGCGTCGGGCGGGGGAGCGCCGAAAGCCGATAGTGGTCGGCCCAGAGTCAGAACCAGCTTAGCAGGTTTGCCGGCGGGAGGATAGGCCCGCTTGCGGCGCCGCTTCGGAGAGAAGAATCCGCGGCACACCTGGGTGATTGCAGGGGGAAAATGACGGAAATAGTGTCAGTCGCCCTGCCGCGCGGCGGCAGGGCGACTGACGCCGATCTTCCCGACTCTTCACCGCGACCGCCTACTTCTTCCAGCTGATCGCGACCCGCGTTGAAGAGTGGAGGAAATTGGGCCTGTTGACCTTGTGATGCCGCGTTGCGGGACGTAATCTCTTCTCAACTCACCGGTGCCTGGAGATTGCCCACCGCGTGACGAACCAGGTCGGTTCGTTCCACCCTCTCCACCCCGGCGGAAATCGGTCGAATCATCTCATCCTCTGCCCGAGGCCGTCCGTCGTCCCTCTGTGGCGACCGGAAGGGCCCCGGCAACGTCTGCGCCGAGTCGATTTTCACATCCTCAACTGGGAGACTACAATGTTTGGCCAATGGTTGTTCGCGCGCCGCCCCGTGTCGAAGCCCCGCCCGCTGTCGAGGCGCCGCCCGCCGGGCGTGGAACGCCTCGAAACCCGGGACGTGCCGTCCGGCCTCAGCGCCGCCGTCGCCTTCACGGACAGCAACGACTGGGGAAGTGGCTTCACCGGCAACATGTCGATCGCCAACACGGGCTCGACGGCCATCAAAGGTTGGGCGCTGCAGTTCGACTTCGCCGCGAGCATCACCACCATCTGGAACGCGACGGTCGTCAGCCACGCCGGCAATCACTACGTCCTCGACGACATGGGCTACAACGCCGCCATCCTCGCGGGACAGAACGTCAGTTTCGGCTTCAACGGCTCGCCGGGCGGCCACCCCGCGCCGCCGGCCAACTACGTCCTCAACGGCGTCGCCCTCGGCGGTCAGTCCGCCAACCAACCGCCGACCGTCGCCACCCCGGCCACTGCCTCGTCCAACCCGGTGACGGGCACGACGGTCAACCTGAGCGTGCTGGGGGCCGACGACGGCGGCGAGTCCCACCTCACCTACACCTGGGCCGCCACCGGGAATTCGCCCGCCGGCGTGACCTTCAGCGCCAACGGCACCAACGCGGCCAAGAACACCACCGCCACCTTCGTCAAGGCGGGCGCTTACTCATTCACTGTGACCATCACCGACGCCGGCGGACTGAGCGCCACAAGCAGCGTCAACGACACCGTCAGCCAGACGCTGACGAGCGTCGTCGTCAGCCCGGCCTCGGCCCGAGTCGTCGCCGGCGGCACGCAGCCGTTCACGGCCACGGCCGACGACCAGTTCGGCAACGCCCTGGCGACGCAGCCGGCCTGGGCCTGGTCGGCGACCGGCGGGACGATCAGCCCGGCCGGCCTCTTTAGCGCCCCATCGGCCGCGGGGAGTGCGACCGTCCAGGCGTCGGCGGGCGGCGTCAGCGGGGCGGCGGCGGTCAGCGTCGTTGCCGCGGGAGTCAACCCGGGGGCGACCGCCACCTTCGCCGTCACCGACAACTGGGGCAGCGGCTACACCGGCTATGTCACCCTCACCAACACGGGGGCCAGCCCCATCAACGGTTGGACGCTCCAGTTCGATCTCGCCGCCACCATCACGGCCATGTGGAATGCGACGCTCCTCAGTCACAGCGGCAACCACTACGTGCTTCAGGACGCCGGCTACGACGCGACAATCGCCGCGGGGGCCAGCGTTCAGATCGGCTTCAACGCCTCGCCGGCTACCAACCCCGCGCCGGCCAACTACGTCCTCAACGGCGTCCCCCTGGGCGGGGCGCCGGCCGCGCCGCCGACTATCAGCATCGGTAACGTCACCGTTTCCGAGCCGGCGCCCGGCAGCGCGCCCGACTTCTTCCAGACCAGCGGCAACCAGGTCCTCGACGTCAACGGCACGCCCGTCCGCATCGCCGGCGTGAACTGGTTCGGCTTCGAGACGAGCACCTTCGTGGCTGACGGCCTGTGGGCCCGCAACTACCAGGACATGATGAACCAGATGGTGCAGCTCGGCTTCAACACCATCCGCATCCCCTACTCCGAGGACATCTTCAACCCGGCCAACGTGCCCAACAGCATCAACTACAGCCTCAACCCGGACCTTCAGGGGTTAAGCAGCCTGCAAATCCTGGACAAGATCGTCGCCTACGCCGGGAAGATTGGCCTGCGCATCATCCTGGACGAGCACAGCGCGATGCACGACGACGCCTCGAACGAGCAGCTGTGGTACATCCCCGGCAGCTCGGTGTACACGCAGCAAGCGTGGATCAACGACTGGGTGGCCCTGGCGCAGCGCTACGCCGGCAACCCGACGGTCATCGGCGCCGACCTGCACAACGAGCCGCACGGCATCGCGACCTGGGGCGACGGCAACCCGGCCACCGACTGGCGCCTGGCCGCCGAGCAGGCCGGCGACGCCATCCTGCAGGCCAACCCCAACTGGCTGATCTTCGTCGAGGGCATTCAGACCTACGCCGGCCAATCCGACTGGTGGGGCGGCAACCTGATGGGGGCGGGCCAGTACCCGGTCGTCCTCAACGTCCCCAACCGCGTCGTCTACTCGCCCCACGACTACCCGTCGTCGGTGTCCAACCAGCCGTGGTTCGGCGCCGCCAACTACCCGAACAACCTGCCGTCGGTCTGGAATCAGTTCTGGGGCTACCTCTACCGCCAGAACATCGCGCCGGTCTGGCTCGGCGAGTTTGGCAGCCTGCTGCAATCGACGTCCGACCAGCAGTGGTATCAGCAGATCACCGCGTACCTGGCCAACACCAGCAGTTCCTCGACGGTGGCGCACGCGCAGGGCATCGGCTGGACCTGGTGGTCCTGGAACCCGAACTCCGGCGACACCGGCGGCATCCTCCAATCCGACTGGACCACGGTCAACCAGAACAAGGTGAACGGGCTGATTCCCATCGAATTCGTGATGCCGCCGGCCGGCGGGGCCGCGACCGTCACGGCGACCTTCACCGTCACGCTGAGCGCCCCCTGTGCGCAGCCGGTGACGGTGGCGTACGCCACGGCCGACGGCACGGCGAAGCAGGGGAAGGACTACGTCGCCACCAGCGGCACCCTGACCTTCGCCCCGGGGCAGACGCAGCTGACTATCAGCGTCACCGTGCTGGCCGACGCCCTGAACACGTCGGGCCTGACGTTTCTCGTCGATCTGACCGACCCCGTTAACGCCACGCTGGTGGGCAACGGGCAGGCGACGGGAACCATCACCGCATAAGGGCGGCTTGCGGTTCAGCGCTCGCTCCACGGTCGTGAAGCGAGCGCCAACCACTGCCCGTGAGCAAGTCCCGCATGGCTTTGCCGATTCGAGCACCCACAGTAACTATTTTTACTGTGCGAGATGCCCCGGGCTTGCCCCGGGGAGTCTCACGTTCGCCGCTACAAAAGGCCGAAGGAACTCCCACGTTATTCTTCTCGCCGCGTAGCAGCGAACGTGAAACTCCCCGGGGCAAGCCCGGGGCATCAAC
>DATFNV010000370.1:0-28312 GCA_035266225.1 Gemmataceae bacterium | reverse complement strand
ACGCCGGTCCCCCCGGTCTCTTTCCGGCCCCAACTCCCCTTCTTCTCCGCTTTGACGGAAACGATACTGGCCCGCGTCTTCTGCACGGCCTCCACGATGGGAGTCCGTCGCGAGTACTGCCCGCGGGCCTCTGTTCCGGCCCCGCCGCAAAAGCACACGACCGCCACGACCCCGACGACGCGCATCCACGCCCGGCGCATAGGCACTTCATCCTTTCGACAACCCGGCCGCCTCCCGGTTTGCGGGAACAAGGATCAAGGGGGGGAATGACGAGTGGGGGAGTACACGCCCGCGGGGGGATGCGCTGGTCTTCCGGTGGCCGCTTGCCTCGTCCCTGCCGTATTCCACCTGGAGGCCCGTTGGCTTTCCGTCCCCGCCTCGCGACGGGTTTGGCTTTTCGGTGATGGGATCCAAATGAGCAGGGTTAGCTCTGAGAAACACTACGATGGGAACGGGCCGGCAGTGAGCTGCTCTCACGATTTTTCGCCGCGCCGACCGGCCGTTTTTCGTGTTGGGCTCAGCCGTGCGGTGTGGGAAAATGTCCTGCGGTCGGTCCTTCGTCCCCCGCATCGAGGAGTATGGCCGTGCGCGATCCCGTTGCCGAATTCATGACCTACAACCGCCCCTTCGTGTCGCGCGGCCCGGAGCTGCTGCGCCTGAAGGTGGCCCGGATGGCGGCCTCGCCTTTCGGCTTCTTCCGCGGCACCTTCCACCTGTTCGCCCGCGACGTCCTCGACCGGACCAATGAGGCCCTGCCGGCGCTGGCGACCGGCGGGGCGGACCTGGACCTGGTCGGCGACATCCACAGCGAGAACTACGGCACCTTCAAGGCCGCCGACGGCAAGGTCCATTACGACGTCAACGACTTCGACGAGACGACGCGCGGCCGCTTCACCTTCGACGTGGCCCGGCTGGCGACCAGCCTGTTCCTGGCGGCGGGCGAGGAGTCGTTGGGGTTCGGCCCGTCGGTGTCGGTGCTGGTGGCCTTCCTGCAGACCTACGCCGCCGAGGTACTGCACCTGGTCAAGCGGGGCGGCGCTGGCCTGGACGCGACCGAGGGCTCGCCGTCGGGGTCGCGGGCGGTCGATGAACTGGTGAGCCAGATGGCAGCGGCGAGGCGCCCGCCGTTCATCGAGAAGCTGACGGCGTACGACGGCAAGCACCGCCACTTCGTTCGCGGCCGGCAGTACTACAACCTGCCGGCCGACCAGGAGGTCCAGGCGCGGCGCCTGCTGGAAGACTACCGCAAGCGCCCCGGGTCGCCGACCGGCTCCGACGATTACTACGCCGTCGAGGACATGGCCGGGCGCGTCGCCGGCATCGGCAGCATGGGTCGCTTCCGCTACGCCGTGCTGCTCGCCGGCAAGGGAACGGCGGAGGCACGCAACGTGATTCTGGAGTTCAAGGAGTCGCTGCCGTCGGCTTACGACACCTGCCGGCAGCGCGAGACCGGGGCGGCGGCGCTGGCGGGGCGGGCGGAGCGCGTCATCGCGGTGCAGCGGCGGTCGCAGGCGGCGAGCAGCGCTTTCCTCGGCGTCGCCCTGGACGGCGGGCTATCGTTCCAGGCGCGCGAGATCGGCCCGTCCGCCGAGCGCATCGACTTCAACAAGCTGCGCGGCGCCGCCGGCGTGGCGGAGGTGGCGACGGTACAGGCGCGCATCCTGGCGCGCATCCACGCCCGCTCGGTGGCCGGCGCGGTCGGACCGACGAACCCGCTGGCGGAACTGGAGGATGCCGACGTGTTCTGTCAGCGGTTGCTGGCGTTCGCCCTGGCCTACGCCGACCTGGCGGTGCGCGATTACCACCTCTTCATCGGGCGGCGGGCGGAGATCGAGGACACGGCGAGCTGGGCGGGGACTGTGGCCGCCGGCCCGTAGCGGCAAGCTGCCAGCTTGCCAACTCTTCGGGCCGGCAAGCTGGCAGCTTGCCGCTACGGGCCGTTCCTGGCGCCCCCGCACCACAAAGGGTTTGCACCCGCCAAGCGGCCAAGATACCGAAAACCCGATCCGATCCCCTGCTGAGATTGATGGGCCGGCGGAAAACAGCTAATCTATACGCCAGTACATGGTCGATCAGGATAGCGACGCCCAGGGGGAGGGATGAGCCGATGCCATTGACGTCGGAGCGGATCGGGACAGAGCAGGTCGAGGAAGGGGCCAAACAGTCCGCCCAACCGCGCTGCCCAGTGTGCAGCGGGCCGTTGGTCGAGCTGCGCTCGACGCTGCGCTGCTCGCGCTGCTACTTCAGCATCTGCGAGGCCTGCGCCGGCGAGCCGGGGGTCAACTTCGCCAGCCCGAGCGACTGAGGCGCCGCCCGCTTTCTCCGCCTGTGGCGCGTCACCGCACTCGTACTTCACCGTAGACCCCATCGGGATCTCGATGAAGAGGGGGAACCACGTCTCGGTATCCTCTGGCAGATGAACGTCGTGCCAGGGGTGAGCCATTACTGCCGTGCCTCCGCGCTGTTCAGATGGCCGGCCAGCCGGTCGAGGAAGACCCGCTGATCGGGATGGAGCAGGTCCAGTGCTTCCTTCAGCCGCACAAAACGTGCCTGATCGACCTCCCAGGAGGCGGTGTGCGGGGCGGCATCGGCCGGCGCCGGGCCGGCGAAACAGAAGACGCGCTTCCTGCTCTTCTGATAGTCGATGAAGCCGAGCGGCGTGAGTGGCCCGGCCGACACGCCCGTCTCCTCGAGGGTCTCACGGCGGGCGGTCGCCTCCAGGTCGGTTTCGCCTTCGTCCGGGATCCCCTTGGGAATGCTCCACGGGGCGCGCCGGTTGTAGCCGCCGGATGGGTGAACGAGCAGCACCTCGACCCCGGCCTCGGTCCGGCGGTAGAGCAGAGTGCCGGCGGATTGCTTGTGCGGAACGCCGGTCGGCACGGTCTTCTCCTGCGGATGAAGTTGGACCCACCTTCTTCGGCAGCATACGCCGATTGGAAAGAGGAGGCAACGGAAGGGAAGGCAAGCGGAGAAGGAGGTACGAAAAGACGAGGACCGCCGGTCCGGCGGGGGCCGGAGGTAGGAGGGTTGGGCGAAGGGCAACCCCTCCAACACTCCGGCCCCCGCGGCCTGCTCTCCCCGGTGCGCGAGGGACAACCCTCTTCACGTTCCGCCGGGGGCGTTCACAGCGGGCGGCTTGGGCGAAGCCGCCCGCCGTGATGTAGGCACCTTGGGCGTTTCTTTCTTTCTTTCATTCAATCCTTGTTGTCCTGGACCGGGGCCCCCGACGATTGACCGGCCCGGCTGAGATGTGAGGGGGGATTGCAAGTGGCACGCCAGGGACATAAGAAAAATCGGAGAAGACTCGTAAGTCGTTGGGACAACGATCCTTACGAGAAAAATGAGGTGAAAGACGAAAGGGAAGTGTCGCACCAATCGTGTGCCGGAAAATACGGCGTGATGTCGGATTCTCCGGCAGGTTAGCCGCAAGCGCTGATTGATCGATTCGCGAAACGATAAATCAGCGCTCGCGGCTGAGCGAGGACTTTAGTTTGCGGTCAGGCCGAAGTCATTCTTCAGGCTGCGCCAGCCGCTGTGGATGTGGTTCGCAGGATTTTTTGCCGAATCGTCCTGCACGTTGAGGAACTCGACCACGAAGGTCGGCCCCTGGACGCGATAGGTGTGCTTCTCCCCCTGGGCGAGGCCGCCCTGGTAGGCGAAGTGGACCCCGTTCAGCCCGGCGTCCTTGACGCGGCGCATCTCGAGCGCGGCCACATCGGCCGGCATGCGGTCGGCATACGCCTGGAGCAGTTTCTGCAACAGGTCACGCTGCTTCTCGTTCATCTGGCTCGCGGTCAATCCCTTCGGTTCGCCGACCTTCGTCGCGATCTTGGCCGCTTCCTCGATTTCGGGGAACGCCTCCTTCTGCAGCGCCACCTTCTTCTGATCGTCGTCGAGCGACTTGAAGAGGTCTTTGGCGTAATCCTCGGCTTCGGGAAGCACTTGTTGACCCTTCTTGGGGCCGCCGATGTAGACGGCGGGGTTGGCCCCGAAGAAGGCGGGCGTGGCCGACACGACCTTCCCCTTGTCCAGGGTGAAATTCAGCGACAGGTGATGCCCCTCGACGCGCCAGCCCCAGGGCCCGGTCTTCGAGGGGGTGCCGAAGATGGTGAAGAAGTAGTTGCCCGGGTTGCGGAGCCATCCGCTGCCCTTTTCCAGGTCGAGGAGAATCGTCTCCAGGCTCATGATGGTGGTGGCCTTCTCGTAGCCGCTGCCGCTGGTGCCGGCCTTGAGCAGCGCCAGGGCGGCCTCCTTCTGGTCCTTGGTCATCTCCTCGACGGGAAGTCCGCGGTGCTTGGGCTTCTTGCTGCCGTCCTGGTAGGGCGTGAAGTGCCAGTTGAAACGCTCCTTGTCGTCGAAGTCGAGGGCCGCCTTGCCCTTCTGATCGCCGCTCAGCGAACCCAGGAACTTGTCGGCGGCGGCGGTCATCTTGGCGCCGGCGGACTCGGTGGCCTGGGCGACGTAAGCCAGGCTCACCACCAGCCCCAGGACCGGCAGCGCCAGCAAGAGACGGAACAGTTTCACGTGTGTACCCCCTTTGACGCAGAGGTTTAGCGGCCGCCGTCGATTTCTCGTTTCGCGAAACGAGAAATCGTTCATCGTTTCGCGAATCGATAAAGCGATGACGGCGGCTAAACAAAAGCAGACGTCCGTCGGTAGGATAGGCGAGCGGATGCCAAGCCGCAAGCGGCTAGCCGGCGAGGGTGTGCGTCGGGGACTGGTTCTCGGGTGGATGGGTGCGGGCGACGAAGACGAGGCGCTGGTCGCAGATGCGGATTTCGTCGCCGGTGCGGAGGCGCGTGGGGCCGGCGATCCGTTTGCCGTTGACGAAGGTGCCGTTCTTCGAGGCCGTGTCGTGCAATTCGCAGCCCTCGCCTGCGTGAACCAGGATGGCGCAGTGGCGGCGCGACATGTAGCAGTCATGCACTACCACGTCGTTGTCCGGCGAGCGGCCGACGGTGTTGATGCCGGTCTTCAGGGGGTAGATGTATTCGCTATCGACCAGCCAGTAGTGAAGGTCGGGGGGAAGCGCGTCGGCCGCGTTCTGGATGACGGTGTGGGGGTTGCCGGACGAAGCCTCGTCGGGGTTGGCCTCGACGGCCAGCGTGTTCATCCCCCGCGCGCGCAGCAACTCCTCTCGCGCCCGGCGGTAGTCCGCGCGGCGCGGCGGTTCGAGGTGGACGCTGTTCAGACGCGGGTCGGCCATGACGTGGTCCCAACGGTACGGCGGTCCGATCATCGCTGATCCATCCCATCTTGAATCGTAAGCCGATCCGCGGCCACGTCAACGAAAAAACAAAGATTCTGTGAACCGCGCGGACACTGGGCGTGCCGGCCGTGTGGCCGACGGGCGGCCTGGGGGAGTTGTCAGGCCCCGAAGGAGATGGCGAGGATCTTGTAGCGCAGGACGCCGCGAGGCACCTGAATCTCGGCGGTGTCGCCGATTTTCTTGCCGATGAGTCCCTGACCGATCGGGCTGGTGGTCAGGATCTTGTTGTTGTCGTAGTCTTCCTCGCCCGGCCCGACGAGGGTGTATTCCTCGTCCTCGTCGAAGTCGAGGTCCTTGACCTTGACGCGGGCGCCGAAGACGACGGTATCGCTGGGGAGGTTCTTGCGGTCCACGATGAAGGCGCGGGCCAGTTCGTCCTCGAGTTGGCGGATCCTGGCCTGGAGCATGCCCTGGTCTTCGCGGGCGGCGTGGTACTCGGCGTTCTCGCTCAGGTCGCCCATGTCGCGGGCCGTGGCCACGCGCTTGGTGATCTCGATCATCTGAACGTTCTTCATGTGATCGAGCTGCGCCTTCTTTTTGTCGTAGCCTTCCCGCGACATCGGGATCCGTTCGTTCGACATAGCGCTTCAGTCCTGTGCAACTTGCGGAACGCGACCGGCCGTCGCCCCGCAGAGGAACGACGGCCGCTTCATCTAGCATGCATCATCTTGGCGGGCGATGTCAAGCTTGTAAAGGGCGATTGCGGCGCTCAAGGGGCCGGCCAACCCCCAGGCGCCCGCGGCTCTGCCGGTTGCCGCCGCGCCGCCAGCCGCGAGGGCAGCGTCCACAGCGACGTGAACCCCTGGGCCAATTCGCTCCACTGCCCGTCGAACCACTCGAGGTTCGCCTGGTTGGCGAGTTCGCCGTCGTACAGGCTGTTGCTGCTGCGCCGCCCCACCACGCGACAGTTCCCCTTGTAGAGCTCCACGCGCACTTCCCCGGTGACGAAGCGCTGCGTCTGCGTGACGAAGCCCTGCAACGATTCCCGCAGGTCGTGGAACCAGAGCCCGGTGTAGACCAGTTCGGCGTAGCGCCGCGACAGGCCGTCCTTGGCTTGCAGCAACTCGCGGCTCTGAACCAGGCTCTCCAGGTCGCGATGGGCCGTCAGCAGGATGGTCGGCGCCGGCGTCTCGTACAGCTCGCGGCTCTTGATGCCGAAGAGCCGATCTTCCAGCACGTCGCTGCGGCCGACGCCGTGCAGCCCGCCCAGGCGATTCAGCTCGCGTACCAGCGCCAGCGGCTCCAGCGCCGTGCCGTCGAGGCTGTGCGGCACCCCCTGCACAAAGCCGAGCGCCACCTCGTGCGGTTGGTCCGGCGCGTCGCCCGGGGAGCGCGTCAGGACGAAGACGTCGGCCGGCGGCGCCTCCCACGGGTCGATCAGGTCGGGCAGGGAGATGCTCGCCCCCCACAGGTTGCGGTCGATGGTGACCGGTCGTGCGGGCGGCTCCTCGATCGGAATGCCGCGGCGGTGGGCGTAATTCAACTTGTCCTCGAGGGTCCGCAGGTTCCAGAGCCGCACCGGGGCCAGGACTTCGAGGCGCGGGTCGAGGGCGGCGATGGCGCCTTCCATGCGCACCTGGTCGTTGCCCTTGCTGGCGGCGCTGTGGGCCACCTGGGAGGAGCCTTCCTCCTGGGCGACGCGCACCAACTCCCGGGCGATGACGTAGCGGGCCAGCGCCGAGCCGAGGAAACAGCCGCCCTGGTAGAGGGCGCCGGCCTGGAGGACCGGAAAGGCAAACCCTCGCAGGAACTCGGCCCGCCGGTCGAGGACCAGCGACGACGACGCCCCTAGCTCCAGCGCCAACTCGCCGAGCGGCTCGAGGTAGACTTCCTGCCCCAGGTCCAGGGAGAGGGCGACGACCGGCAAGCCGCGCTCGTGGACGAGCCAGTGCAGGGCCAGGCGCGATTCGAGGTCGCCGTTGAAGGCGAAGATGGTGCGGGACACTCCGTTCCCTCGAGGACAAAGGACAAAGGACGAACGACAAGCCCGCACGGGGCTCTCTTTCTTTGTACTTCGTCCTCTGTGCTTTGTCCTTGGCCGCTCACTCTGCGCTCTCGACGACGCTGCGGAGGATCTCGCGCTTCCAGTCGGGTTGGTGGACCGGCCAGCCCTGCACGGTCCAGCCGTCGCGGGCCAGGGCGTGCGGCCGGCTGTAGTAGTTGACGTAGCGCTGGCACTCCTCCTCGGCGGGCTGGAGTTCCTTGCGGACCGGCCAGGCGTTGCTGCGGCGGCGATGCACGTGGCCGTTATCGACCACGGTGATGATGCACGCGTGCGGCAGGTCGAGCAGCCGCCAGGCGATCACCTCGTGACTGGTGGTCGAGTAGCGCGACTTCAGCTGCGGCAGGTCGAAGTCGCAGGCCGGGGCGTCGTCGCGCAGCCACCCGGTCGGCACCAGCAGCCGCTGCGCGAACAGGTTGGCCAGCGACTCGCCGGACATGGCGCGCGTCTGGCCCGGCTCGAGGCCGAGGCGGCCAAGGAGGTCGGCCTTGAAATGCTCGCCAATCTCGTGGGCGACGGTCCACTGGTGGCGCTCCTCGGACGGTTCGGGACGGAGGAAGATCTGCTTGCGGCCGCCGGCGCGCTGGGCCCGGCCGCGCTGCCGCTGCCGCCGGTCGAGGCAGACGATCATGCCGAGGTGGCCCTGGGCGATCTTGATGGCATCGACCGGCGGCGCCTGGACGCCGGCCGCCGCGAGCAACTCCTCGACCACACGATCGACGGTTTCGTGGACTTCTTCGCGCGACAGGTCGTCGGTCATGAAAACCCCTCTCCCCTGGAATCTGCACAACGATAGCGGAGGGGCACTCGCGGCCGCAAGGTTAGCCGCCACTCGCGTTTCGATTTCTCGTTTCGCGCTCGCGCGAGCGCGAAACGAGAAATCGAAACGCGCCTTACGGCGTCCAGTCCATCTGCGGCGTGACGGCGAGGCAAAACTCGGCGAGCAGCCGCGCCGCCTGCTCCAGGTCATCGAGGTGGACCACCTCGACGGGGCTGTGCATGTAGCGGTTGGGGATGCCGACCAGCCCCGCGGCCACGCCGTCGCGGCTCAGCTGCATGGCGTTGGCGTCGGTCCCGGTGCCGCGCGGCGCCCCCTTGACCTGCACGGTGATCTCGTGGGCCGTCGCCGCCTCGTGCAGCCGCTCGAAGACGCGCGGGTTGACGTTCGGCCCGCGGAACAGCACCGGCCCGCCGCCGAGCTTGGTGTCGCCGATCTGCTTCTTGTCGTTGCCCGGCGTGTCGGTCGCGTGGCAGACGTCCACGGCGACGCCGACCGTCGGGTGGATGCCGTAGGTGCTGGTCGTGGCGCCGCGCAGGCCGATCTCCTCCTGCACCGTCGAGACGCAGAAGACGGCGGCCTGGAGCGGCCGACCCTTGAGCAGCCGCAGCGCCTCCATCACCACCCACAGACCGACCTTGTCGTCCATAGCGGGTGACACGGCCAGGCCGTTGCGCAGGTCGCGGTAGCCCAGGGCGAAGGTCACCGGGTCGCCGGCCGTGACGAGCCCTTCGGCCTCCTTGCGGTCCTTGAAGCCGGCGTCGAGCCAGACGTCCTGGAACTGCGGCACCTTGTTGCGCTCCTCGTTGGTGAGCAGGTGCGGCGCCCGGCGAGCGACGACGGCCGCGATGGGGCCGTCCTTCGCCCACACGCTCAGGTTCTGGCCCAGCAGGATCTGCATGTCCCAGCCGCCGATCGGCTGCACGTAGAGGTAGCCGTTCTCGTCGATGTGCTGCACCATCAGGCCGATCTGGTCGCAGTGGCCGGCGAGCATGACGCGCGGCCCGGCCCCGGCGTTGAGCACGGCAATGACGTTGCCGTGACGGTCGGTGCGGACGTCGTCGGCGTACTGCCGCGCCCAGGCCCGGACGAGGTCCTGCACCGGCCGCTCGAACCCCGACGGGCTGGGCGTTTCGAGGATGGTTTTGAGGAAGGAGAAAGAGGCGTCCTGCATGGGTACCCTCAAACGAGCAAGGGGGCGAGCGCGCTCGCCCCCGAAGGTTTTGCGATGGGCCGGCGCCGCCGCCGGATGATGTATTCTACCTCGCACGGCGGGCCGCGCTAAGGCCGGTCATTTCTTGGGCGATTCCTTGGGTCGCTTCTCATTATGTGTCTGCAGTGGGAATATCGCCGCAGCGTAGTCCTCGACTTCTTCCCGCGTCAGGCCGCGCGAGTTCCCTTCCCCCGCCGCGGCGCGCCGGAGCAGTTGGCCCACCGGACACGCGAGGGCGTCTTTGGGGATTGGTTTGGGCAGGTCTCGTTTCCCGGCAACCTCCAGGTCTTTCTGCTTCAGCACACCGAAATCGACGGGCTGCCCCTGAGCCTTGACCGCCAGAACAACGATGTGTTCCAGCCCCGACGATTTGTCATTGGGCTTGAAAAAGCCGGGGAGAAGGAGTGACTCGTTTGGCTGAAGGCGGTTAAGGTCGCCACTCACCGGAAAAAGGGGCTCGATGCCGTACTTGGAGCTGACGAAGAGAACCGTGACGTCGATGGGACTCCGGCCCGGGTTGGAAAGGCGCAGTCCGAGGTAGTCATTCGCGTAGACCGGCAGCTGGCCGCCCTCCCAGGTGAGCGGGATCGGATCCTTGCGATCGGTCCTGCTTTTGTATCGGACGACTTCCACCTTCACCTTGATGCCGCGATCGCTGCCCTCACTGCCGCCGGTCGCGCCCAACCGCTTCACGGTTTCGGCGCGGTTGATCGCTTCGAGGGTGGCCGCCAGCCAAGCCACCGCGTGACTCTTCTCCTTCGCTTCAGCGGGGCCCAGCGCGTCGGATTCGGCCTCCTTGTTGACGCTCGACTCGGCCCCGGGCTGCTTGCTCCTGATCGACCAACCCGCGGCGGGGACCAGGATGATCCGGTCCTCGGTGTCGCTCTGGCGGCGGATCAGCCAGTCGGCCTCCTGGAGCTTCTCGACTGCTTGAACGACCGCGGACTCCTTCTCGACGGTTTTCAAGCTCTCACGCAGCAACTTCTCGTACTCCGCGGGCATGCGCTGGCCCTTCTCGTCGATGGGATCGACAGCCACGCGTATCCGTTGGTCGCCGGCGGCGATAAAGTACTTCTCGCAGACGGCCGCGTTCGGGAACTCGGTCTTGGCGTCCTTGCCGTCCTTGTCGCACGGCTCCACGTCGGAATCGAACGGCCTCGCCTCCGTCACCTTGACGTAGCCCAGTTCGTCCTTGCCCTTGCCGGCCGGCCGGGCAACCGACAGGATGCTATCCGGCGTCAGCCCGTGGATGGCGCCGGCGTTGATCTTTAGGCCGTCGCCCTTGACACTCAGCTGGATCGACGAGCGGCCCGGCCAAATCTTGTCGCCCAGGATCTCGCGGTCCTTGTCCTCGCCCTCGATCAGCGGCGTGGGGAAGCTGCGGCCCCAGGCGACGTACTGGGCCTGGACGCGCCGCGCCAGCTCGGCGTAGGTGATCATCTGCTGCGGCGACTTCTCCGATGCCTCCATCAGCACCTGGGCGATGGTGTACGACAGCAGCCCGTAGACCTTGCCGCTCTTGGACATCGGCGGCATCTCGCGCTCCAACGTCACCTCGATGTTCTGGGCGGCATAGATGGCCACGAGGCCGCCATTCTCCGCCAGCTTGAACGGCGACGGCGGCGGCCCGCCGCGCGCCTTCTCTCCCTTCGCCTTCTCGCGCGCCTCCGCCGCATCAACCGCTTTCTTGATGGCCTCCGGCTTGACGCCGAGGTCCTTCTCCATATCGAGGTCGCGCGTCTTCTCGGTGTCATCGCCGCCGCGGCTCATGGTGCCGGAGTGGCACGAATCGAAGATGATCCACACCGACGCCTTTTTGCCGCGGATCGCCTTGAGCCAGTTGGCGACCTCGTCATCGATGATCGCGTTCTGGACTGTCCCGCTGCCACCCTCCCATTTGCCGACGTCGCGCGGCAGGAAGATTTCGTCCAACCCGTCCGGCTCCGGCTCGCTCACCAGGGCCGGGTCACCGAAGAGCTTCGCCTTGGCGGGGGGATCCTCGGGCTGCTGGCTGCCGTGGCCGCCCATGTGAATCAGCACGTAGTCGCCTTCCTTCGCCACCTGCGCCAGCCGCGCCCACTCGCGCTTGATGTTGGCCTTGGTCGGCAGGAAGTCCTTGCCCTTGTCCTTCCCTTCCTTCTCGGACAGCTTGACGATCTGGTCGGGGCTGAAGTGAAACTTCTCGGTCAGCACCGTGTACATCATCTCGACGTCGTTGCCCGGTCCGACCAGGTGCCGCGACTCGGGCAGGTGCTCGTAGAAGGTGACGCCGACGAGCAAGGCGTGCGCGTTCTTGCGGACCTCCGCCTTGTCGGAGCGGGTCGATTCGGCCGGCTTGTCGGGCTTGGCGGACTCAGCCGGCTTGTCTGCCTTGGCCGGCTCGGGCGGCTGCTCGGCTTTGCCTGGCTCGGTGGGCGTTTCGGGCCTGGCCGGCTCGCCGGCGCAGGCTCCGGTGAGCGCGGCCAGCGCGGCCGCCAGGAAGAGCGAAAGGCAGCGGTGGACGAACATGGGTGACCTCCGAAGTAGTGACTCGAGCCACCGAGGCGTTGGCGAGCGGCGGGGGTTCTTCCCGCCGGGACAAGACCGGCGGCTCGCCTCCTGTGAGCGCCTCTTAAGTAACACAGATACGAACGCGATTCAACTGTCTGCCGGACGAAGACGTTCTGGGCCGCCCCCGTAAGGAGTCCCTCGTCTCGGACACGCCGCGCGGCAACTTTTTCGGGAAAAGCGGCGCCCGATGTCCGTGGTGAGGGAGGAAGTGCGTTCATGCTTGTGGAATCGGCACCGGGAGGCGGCCTGATTTTCGTTGACGGGGCTTGCGGCACCGCGTATCACAAGGGTCCGTGTCCTCGCGGTGAAAACCGGACGGTACGTGAGATTCGCGTCTTGTGACGCCCCCGCCGCGGGTGCGGCGGACCGGGTGACAATTCTTTCCCCAGTGGAGGTGTGACGATGCGAAGCATGCGATCGCTGTGCGGTGTGGCGGCCCTGGTGGCCGTGTTCGGCCTGGGGGCCGTCCTGGCGCCGGGCGGGCGCTCGTGGGCCGAGGAGAAGAAGGAGGCCAAAGAGAAGGATGCCGCCAAGGCGGCCCAGGCGGTCAAGGACATCGGGACCGCCAACGACCTCATCGACTACGGGCGGCGGAACAACGACCCGAAGGCCCTGCTCCTGGGGATCGACATCCTCTTCAACACGGAAGAGCCCAGCGGCGAGGAGATCAAGGTTGAAGGGGCCGGCAAGGAGACGCCCCCCGAGAAGAAGGCGGAGGTGAAGAAGGAGGCGTTGCAGAAGCTCTTCAAGGAAGCGAAGGCCATGCCCACCGCCGCCAACGACACGGTCAAGAAACTGATCGCCGAGACGGATGACATGGTGTCCGGGAAGAGCCGTGGGACCCCCAACGGGGGAACCTCGTGGCAGGGGATCATCCTCCCCACCGACAAGAAGGCCGACAAGCCGGTCGCCGATCTCACGCGGAAGTTCATCGGCGGCCAGGTCGCCTCCGTCTGCGTGGCCAAGCTCTTCAACGTCGGCGTGCCCCTCGACGTCCGGGTCATCGATCCCGAGGGGAATGAAATCCAGCACAAGGTGGGACACAGCATGCAGTTCGATTGGAAGCCCAGGAAGGATGGGGTCGTACACATTCAAATCCGCAACTACCATACCGACGGCGTCCTGGTGAAAGTGGTCACGAATTGACCCCTCGTTTCGCCGCGAGCGCCGATTCATCGTTTCGCGAATCGATGAATCGGCGCTCGCGGCGAAACTCCGGCCATCGCATCACTGTTTCGACAGCCAGTCGGCGATCGCCCTCGCGATCCGGTCGGCGAGGCCGTCGCGGTCGTTCGTGGTTCCCTGGATGGATGGCAGGTCGGCCACGGTTTCATTGTTCTTCCGCAGGACCACGTTGACCGTCACGTCGGTCCCCTTCACGGTGTAGGTCCCGGCCGGGCGCACGGCGTCGTGCATCTCGTCGGCGTCCACGTAGACGGCTCCGCCCTTGCCGCCGGCCCCGCGTGCGGCGCCGTCGCTGAGGCGCTCGCGCAGCTTCGGGACCAGTTCCAGGTCGTCGTCGCCGACCGCAGGGTTCGTCAGCCGCGGCTTGAGGATCAGGGGCCGGGCCTGCGGCAGCTTGATGTCCGTGGCCGTCAGCTTCCCTACCGGGATCTTCTCGTTCTGCGGCGAACTGAGCATCGGCTGCTGGATGCCGCCGACGTCGCGCGCCAGCTCCGGCACCAGGTCGGCGGCGAAGCGGAACAGCATGTCCACCTGGACCTGTTTCTTCTCGTCCAGCCCCGGTCCCGTCATCCCCCGGAGCAGGGCGTAGGTGAGCAGCCCCTGCTGGTACTTGGTGGCCTCGTAGCTGACGCGGTCGGCGGCGCAGCCCATCAGGACGTGGAAGCCGGTCCGGTCCTTCAGCTTCTCGATGGCGCGGATCTGGCGGCCGGAGACGTCGTGCCGCTCCGTGAGCTTGGTGACGGCCGCCCCCGCGGCGCAGGTGTCCAGCACCATCGCCTGCTTCAGCGCCGGCACCTGCTTGATCCACTCCACCAGTTCCTCGCTGCTGACCGCCGTGGCCAGGCGCACCTCCGCCTTGCCGTACTCCTTGCCGTCGAGTTTCTCGGCGTCCTGGGTCAGGTAGCAGTACAGGTCCTCTTCGGGCAGCGCCAGCCCATGCCCGGCCAGGAACACGACAAAGATGTCCTGCGGCCGGGCCGCCTTCCGGACCCCCTCGAACGCCTCCTGGAAGTTCTTCTTGGTGGGCGGTAGGGCTCCCTTCGCTTTCGAGGTACTCAGCAGGGTCAGGTGGACCTTCTCGGTGCCGTACAGCGCCTTGCCTCCCGTGGCCAGCGCCGCGGCGAAGTTATCCGCGTCCTTGGCGGCGTACTTCAGGTTGAGCCGCATCCCCTTGTACTCGGAGACGCCGACGACGATGGCGTAGAGTTCCGGGTCGGGCGGCTTGACGGGGGCGTCGGTGTCCAACTCGCGCGTCAGGCCGCGGCCGGCGAGGTCGCCGTCCGTGTTCCAGGTGACGATGCGCACCTCGTCCCCCTTGCCGAGCAGGGTGGGGGCCTTCGACAGGTCGAGCTTGACCTCGCCGCCGCCCTTGGGGACGCCGGCGTCGGCGAGCCATTCCTTGTTGTTGATGAACACCTGCACCCGGCCGACGCCGCCCCCGGCATCGCTGACCTTCACGGTCAGTTCCTTCTTCTTGCGGTCGAAGGACGGGGCGGCGACGCGCGGGGGGAGCTTGAGGTCCTTGATCTCCCTCTTGACCTCGCGCAGTGGCTCGTTGTTGAAGCCGAGGAGCTTGTCCAGCAGCCGGGGCTCGTAGTAAGCCGCCTTGAGCTGCCTCAGGGCGATCGGCTGGTTATCGACGACGAAGTGCAGCCAGGGCACGTCCCCGCCGTTGGAGGCGTCGTATCGGCCGCGCGGATCGACCACCGCCCACTTGCCGTTGGCGTAGGATACCAGGGTGCAGAGGAGCTTCGGGACGCCGGCCTTCGGGTACGACCACAGCTTCACCTGGCCGTCGCCGTTGCCCGAGAGGAGGCCGTCGCCGCTCGCCGAGACGAGGAACTGGCCGTCCTTGCTGAAGGCGACCGACTTGACGGCGTGGCCGTGGCGGCGCAGCGCGAGGCCCTGCTGAGCCCCCGTCTCCGCGTTCCACAACCGGACGGTGCGGTCGTCGCTGCCGCTGGCCAGCACCTTGCCGTCGGGGTGGAAGGCCACGCACTCGACGCAGCCGGCCATGTAGTGGTCCCCGTAGAGTTCCGTCCTGAGCTGGCGGCGCACCTTGCCGTCGGCGACGTTCCAGAGGTTGATCGTCCCGTCCTGGCACCCCCCGGCGAGGGTAGCGCTGTCGGGGCTGAAGGCGACCGCGTAGTAACGGGCCGCGTCCCCCTTGAGTGCCGGCAGCGGCTTCCCGGTGGCCGGGTTCCACCGGCGGACCTGGCCGGCGGTGCCGGCGGCGAGCGCCTTCCCGTCGGGGCTGAAGGCGACCGAGAAGTATTGCTCGGGCTTGTCCTCGAGGATCAGTTCGGTGCCGGGGTGCAGCTTGCCGCCGCGGACGTTGAAGAGGCGGGCCGAGCGCTCGATGCCGACGACCGCGAGCGCCTTGCCGTCGGGGCTGAAGGCGAGCCCGCTGACCCCCGCCTGGAGTTCGCTGTGCAGCAGTCGGCCGTCATGGGCGTCCCACAGCCTCAGCCACTTGTCGGAGCCGGCGCTGGCCAGCAGCCGGCTGTCGGGGCTGAAGGCGACGGCCGCCACCCGGGCGTGCGCCTCCAGCGTACACAACTGCCGGGCGGTGCCCAGCCGCCAGAGGGCGATGGTCCCGTCCATCCCCATCGCCAGGCCGCTGCCGTCGGGCGCGAAACTCACGCTGTAGACCTTGTCGGCAGCGCCGTGGAGGAGGTGGCCCGGCTGGGCCTCCGAGTGCTCTTCGTTGACCCGCCAGAGGCGGGCGGCCGGCACCTGCTTCGTCCCGCTCACCAGCGTCTCGCCGTCGGCGGTCCAGGCCAGGGCGTTGACGGTGTGGGGCAAATCCTTGACCGGGCCGCGCAACTTGCCCGTGGCGACGTCCCAGAAGCGGATCGTCTTGTCGTCGCTGCCGCTGACCAGCGTTTTGCCGTCGTGGCTGAAAGCGATCGCGTTGACCTTGCCGGCGTGCCCCTTGAAGGTGGACACCGAGTCGCCGCCGGTCGATTTCCAGAGGAGGACGGTGCCGTCCTCGCCGGCGCTGGCGATGTGCTTGCCGTCGTCGCTGTAGGCGACCGCCAGCACGGGCCCCTTGTGGCCGGTCAGTTCGTGGCGCACCTTGCCGCCATCGGTTTCCACGACCTTGACGGTCCTGTCCCCGCAGGCGACCGCCAGCTCGTGGGCCTTGGGGTGGAAGGCCAGGGCGTGCCCCCCGGAGGCGAACATGCGGTGCGCCTGGCCCAGTTTGCGCTCGTTGATATCCCAGAGGTACACGGAGCCGTCGCCGGCGGTCGCGACGTGCTTGCTATCGGGGCTGAAGGCGACGGCCCAGAGAGGACCGCTCATCTTGGGAATGAAAAAGAGGAACTCGCCGGTGGTCGCGCTGTGGACGTGGACGATTTCGTCGCGGCTGGCGCCGGCCACCAGCTTGCCGTCGGGGCTGAAGGCGACTCCGGTGGCCTCGCCGTTGAAGCCGGCGAGGGTGTGCAGCTCGGCGCCCGAGGCGGTGTGCCACAGCTTGATCGACTGGTCGGCGCTGGCGGTCGCCACCACCTTGCCGTCCGGACTGAAGGCGACCGCGTTGATCCCCTTGGAATGGCCGATCTGAAGGACCAGCCGGGGCTCCTGGGCCCGGGCCGCGAGGGGGAACAATACCACGGACAGGACGAGGGGAAGGCGAAGGCGCATGCTCATGGGTCGATCTCGGAAAGGGCCAAGGGACCGGGGTGAGTGAGAACCCTGATGCCGGGCGATTGTAGCGTGCCCGTGGCGGGTGGGAAACAAAAATCGTCGGCGCGAAAACCGGGACGCGGATCGTGCAGACGATAGGCCTGAACGATCCGCGTCCCGGTTTTCGAGTCCCAGGTGACGCTTCGGCCGTGCCACGGCATCCGGGTGTCGCCGGGCGACGGGCGACGCGGCGCCGATTCGTAACACCACCCGTGTTACGAATCGGGATTCCCGATCTCCTGTCCAGTCAACGACTTGTGCCGCCGCAACCGTTTCATGTGGTTCGTAGCACGCACACCGGTTTCGCCCCCTGATGATACCAATGATACGATCGAGACGAGTGATACGATTCGGCGGGACTGCGGTCGGCTACACCTCCTTCCGGGCCGCATCGGTTTCGTCGTCTGCCTCGCGGCCGGGGGTGGCGTGGACCGTCCCTCCGGTCCCTGGTCCGTGTCGCTGGGCCTGTGGAGCGGGATTACTCAACGGCCTCACGCTCGCTATCGGCGTCGGTCTCATCCTCGGTGGATGTTGTCGCGATCTTCTCGATGGCCGCCTGCAATTGCGCCGGCGGAACCTCCAGGAAAAGTGATTGGGGATTCCAGGGGGAGCCGAAGTACTCCCCATGCCTCAGGAAGTCGGCCAGGGGCGTCAGGTCATGCTCAAAGAAGATCGGAATACCGCGCACGCGAATGGTTGCGATCAACTCGAGCGGGTTGAAGAAACCGGCGCAGATGCCGATCGTGACTATCGGCAGGGCAGAGCCTTGCCAGTCCGTGAACTTGTCGTTCAACTCCTTGAGGCGCTTCGCCGAGTCGATACGAATCCCGACGGCTTTCGCTTCGATGCAGAAGAGCTTCGGATCGGCACCGGGGCGGGCCGTCAGGTCGGATTTCTGGTTCCTCTCGAAACCGGCGAGGATGGTCTTCTCCCGGACGTAGTGGCCGGGGCGAACGTCCTCGACGTGGTGGATGCCTGCGGGGCGCCTCGGAGGTAATGGCGCGGGGGGCTCGCCTTTCTTGCGCCGCACCTTCGGGGTGGCCGGCGGGCCCAGTTCTTGTTGGATGAGCAACCCCATGCCCTCCAGGGCGTTCGCGATCGCACGCTCCTGCATTTCCTGACGTCGGTTGCGGTACTGCGTCGCCGTGTTCTGATTCGACACCAGGGCGACGGTGCAGAGTTTCGCGTAGTGCTCGGCGATTCTCCGTTCCGGTTCCGACCACGCGGGCGGCGTCGGCTCTGTCCAGGGAAACCTTTCCCGGTCCAGATAGTTGATAAACCAGCGAACCAGATCGGCGGCTTGCTGGGGGGCAGGCTTCGCCCCGCCCTTCTCGAACGGCCCCGTGCTCTTGATGCCGATGATCTGGCCAAGCCGCATTTGACTGATGACGGGCGCCAAACAGTAGCGCAGGATTTTGATGATTTCAGGGTGATCCTGGATGGCCTGCGCCGTGACGGCGGTGAGGTTGGCCGTCGCGCTGACCATCTCATCGTACAGGGCCTTAAGCGGGCTCTGAAGTCCCCGATATAGTCCCTGAGTCAACTCCTTGTAGGTTTGCTCCTCCCGCCGCTGGCTTGTCTCCAGCTCCGCCAGGAATCGATCGCGCGTCAGCATCGTCATCCCCCCGGCCCGGTGACTCACCGGCGCCCCGTGCCGTCGGCGGAACCCAGTCCCTTGACGGCGCCCGGATCGACTTCTCCCCTTCGCAATCGCTGGATGACTCGGCGCCGGCTCGCTCCGTTACGGTCCTGTTCCTTGCGCGTGTAGGCGATGGCTGCCAGGAGGTCGCGCGGAAGGGGTGCGGATGCGGGCCTCGGCCCGGCGCCCTCTTGCAGGGCGGCGCGCATCGCCTCGCCGAGTACCTTGCCAAAGACGCAGGGGACGGCGTTGCCAACCTGGCGGAAGCGGCTGGCGATGGGGCCAACGAACTGCCATTCGGGGGGGAAGCCTTGCAGCCCCGCACACTCCCGCAGCGTCAGCCGGCGCAGCGAACCGTCCGGCAGCCTGATCCAGTCCTGGCTTGCGGAGGCGGTGATGGTTCGGGCGGGCTCGTCGAGATCCGCGATGAAGGTTCCCTGCCGATAGCCCCAGTGTCCCCCGGGGCGAGTGGCCTCGCGCGCGCCGGCACTCTTCAGCCCCGATCCCGCCGGCACCTCGGCCAGTCGAGAGGCGAGGAGCGGCGTCGGCCGCACGATTTCATCCGCCGTCGGGGGCGGGAACGAGGTCAGGAACTGACCCAACGTCACCCAGGGCAAGCGAGCGGCGAACAACCCGCCTTCGGGCGTTTCCGCATGAGTCGGCTCGGGGAATGCCGGCAGGCCAGTGCAGCGGGTCGCCATCATGAAGCAGCGGACGCGCCGCTGAGGCGCGCCATAGTCCGCCGCGTTAAGCAGCGCGAAGGTCGTAGCGTAACCAATGCTCTCGAAGGCTTCCTTGACCATGCGCAGGGCTTCGCCTGGTTCCCCGCCGGGACCGCGGGCCGTCACCAGTCCCCGGACGTTCTCGAAGAAGATCACTTTCGGTTGCAACCCGGCGGCCAGGCGAACGAAGTGCTCGAACAGTCTGCCGCGCGGGTCGTCCACCGAGAGCAGCTTGCCCGAACTGCTGAAGGGCTGACAGGGAGGGCCGCCGGCCATCAGGTCGGGCGTCCAGCAAGGGCCGCACGCCGGCGAGCGAAGTTGGTCCGGGTGCAGGGTTTCGACGCCCGCATCGATGAGGAGGGTGCCGTCCAGGTAGGTCCGCCCGTTACCGACGAGAAGACGTCTGCGCTGGTTCCTGCGAAGAGAGGCAACGCAGTCCGCGTCGGAGTCAACCGCGCTGACCGTCTGAAACCCGGCCTGCTCGAGGCCGAGGTCGAGTCCGCCGCCCCCCGTGAAGAGGGAAACCACCGTAAACCTCCGGGCGCTCATGAACACCCCCCGCCGCGTCATCCCGGGGCATGAGGGAATCCGAGCCCTCACCCCGGGGTGCTATCAGTACCTCCGTACATCATCGCGTGGCCCTCGGCGAAAGTCACCGGAAAAGCAGCAGGAAGATAGAAACCGTTCGGCGGCACGTCTCGGATAGTCATCGCATCCGTCACCGCAAGACATCAGTGCAGGGAGCGCGAGACCCAGTCGTTTCACCGACCAGGCCGAAGCATCGCTTGTTTTTTCGCGCAGCGCAGCCGACACTCAACATCAGACGCTGTCGTGCCGTGTCGCGGGTGTTCCCCAATCCGAACCGGTCGGGGGACGCTCGATCAAGTTGTCTGAGGTGAGTCATGTCAGCTCTGGAGAAGGTCAGGTGCTCGCGAGGCGAGTTCGAGTACCCGGAAGCCTTGCCGGAGCGCCTCGGCTGGTTCACCCGCGAAGCGGGCGTGGGTAACTATCACATCCTCCGCCTGATGGGCTTGTCCTGTTCAGTGGCCCGCGCACTCGCCGCAAGGGGCGCGATCTGGTCGGCTGTCGTCGCGGATGCGGAGGAAGCCGCCTGGTGGGCCGAAGGGATGCTGTACGACGCCCTCGCCGTTTTCGACTACGACGCCGCCGAGATGAGGCGGCGTCTCGGTCAACCGGCGCGCGGAGACTATCTGGTCCCTTTGCCGGGAGGGGGTGCCGTGCCCATCGAGGACTTGCCGCCTCCGAAGCGGGAAGAAGCCTTGCTGGGGCTGCTGGCCCAGGGGGGCCGGGTCGCCCTGCCGGCCTTGATCGCCTACCTGTCCCGACCGGCTGAGGCCCTCGGGTCCGCCTAGCGCCGGGTCGGCGAGCCGGGAAGCCCATCCCCATGTACGTCCTACTGCCTGCCGCCACGCTCTTCTACCGGGTGATTGGTCCGGGCCGGCCCTGGCCCGACATCCTCGCCGGCAAAGGCGCGTACTTCGGCCGTCAGCACGGGGCCGTTGCCTACCTGACGAACCAGTGGCACCGGCTCGAAATCAGCTATAATTGATGGAAATATTCCCAACACGAAGAGGTGCCGCTTCGGCGTGCCTTCGTTTGAGTCGTTTAGCGGCGGCTCGCAGAGCCGCGCGGCTCTGCGAGCCGCCGCTAAACGGAGCAGGGAAATCGTCTGACTACTTCGTCGTCAACTCCTTCCACTCGGCGTACAGGCGCGGCGGGCCGTTCTCCGCCTCCTGCCAAAAAAGGCGCACCTGCGTGGACTCGTCGTGCCAGCCGAGGCCCTGCAACCCCTGCCCATCCGGCACGTCCTGCCGCGCCGGCCAGCCGAGGCCGCGCGCGTCGCGGCCCCAGGCCTCTGTCAGCAACTTCGTCAGCTGCGCCGGCTTGGCCTTCGGCGGCGCCGCCTGCGCATACCGCGCCACGATGCGCGTGGCGCGGTCGCCGTCGAGGTAGACCAGCAGCGTGTCATACGGCGCCGCGGTCCGCGGCGCCACCACCAGGGCACCGTCGGCCAACGTCCTCGGCTTGTCTCCGGCTGCCCGCAGCACCTCGTCGCGCCGGGCGCCCAGCGCCACTTCACCCGCCGGGCCGTGCGGCAGGAACTCCGGTGGCGGCAGCGGAGCGAGCGACGGGTCGGGGCCGCTCGCGTCGCGCAGCGTCACCTCCACGCCCCAGGCGTCGCGCTGGCACGTCAGGACGGCGACGTCGTCCTCCCAGCGGTACAGGGCCGCCGGCTTGCGCGCCGGCAGGTCGGCCCACACCAGTGTCCACGGCCCCGGCAACTCCGCGGCCGCGCCGCAGCGGCGTTTCAGCCCGTTCAAGAGCGCCTGGCTCCAGTTGCCGCCGGCCGCCCCCTCGCCGTAGCGCGTGCGCAGCTCGATCACCTTGCCGTCGGCGTCGAAGCGGACGAACGACTGCCGGGCGACGTGCGGCGATCCCTTCGGCGCTTCGCCGGTCAGCGTCACCAGGATCCCGCCGGCGACGTTGCGCTTGACGACGCTCTCTCCCCGCGGCAGCGCCTGCTCGACCTGGGCCCGGCTACTGCCGAGCCGCACTCCTTCGTAATCGAGGAAGGACGGTAAGCGCGTCAGCGGGCTGCCGGCCGCGAGGCGAGCCTTGCGCTCCTGCCGATCAAGGGCGGCGGCGTCGGCGGCCCGGCGGGCGGCGTCGGTGCCGCTGACGTCCTCGGCCTCCAGCTCCAGCGCCTCGCCGTTGGCGTAGGGCCAGCGCATCGTGAGCCTCGTTCGGCCGTCCTCCCAGGCCAGCACCAGGTGGCCGCCGCTCTCGTCCTCCTGCCCGGTGATCCGCGCCGGCCCGCCCTCGGCCCACAGGCGCAGCGCCGTCTCGTGGACCGTGGCCCCCGCGTCGGTGGCGTAGCGGAGCAGCACCCGGGCGGTGGCGTCCTCGTCGCCGGCGCGCTCCACGACCGCCCCGGCCAATTTCACCCGGCGCAGCGGGCCCTTCAGTTGCGCCAGGGCCGCAGGGCGCTCGGTCCGCAAGGCGGCCCCACTCTGTTCGGGAGCCAGCCGCAGGCGGTTCTGCTCGAAGCCGCGGTCGAGGTGGGCGGCGCCGAAGTCGCGCGGCAGCACCCCCGATGCGGACTTTTCTCCTGCGAAACGGGCGAAAGCGCCGATGGGGTTGCCGCGCGAGACGACGACCGCCTCGCAGGTGAACCCGCCGGCCGGGTAACTGCGGATCACCAGGCCGGGAGCCTTCGACTCCTTGCCGGCCACGCCGCGCTGCTCCAGATGGTTGGCCAGGTCGCGCGGCCCCGGGTACAGCGCGGCCACGCCGGGACGGTACGTCACCAGCACCTCGCTCAGCCGGTCGGAGGTGTCGAAGAAGGCGAGGAGCGCCTGAGCCCCCTCCGGCGGCAGCGGCAGGTCGAGCAGGTCCAACCCGCGCGCCGTCGTCAGCGCCGCGATGACGCGCCCCTGCCCCGGACTTCGCAGCAGCCGGGCCACCTCGGCGCGGCCGATCCCCGGTGCCACCGCCGGCGGCGCCACCGGGGTCTCGCCCCACGCGCCGAGCGCCGCCTCGACATCCTCGGCCAGCAGAGCGGTCCGCTTCGCCCCCCGCCAGGCCGCCGCGGCCTGGGCCAGCGCCTGCCGGCCCGGGGACAGCAGCGCCGCCCCGAGCGGACCGCGGCTCGCCGTCGGGTCGAGCACTTCCTTGAGCTGCCGGTGCAGCACGACCAGTTCCGTCGCCGCGTCGGTATCGCCCTGGGCCAGGCGCACCTGGGCGACGTGCAGCATGAGCCCCGCGAGCCGCGCCCACTCGACCGGGTAAGTCCGCTCGCAACGGTAATCGTCGATGCGCCGCCGGGCCTCGGTGTCGGCCGGATCGACCAACTTCCGCGCCGCCTCGTCGTCGCCGTACCGCGCCAGATGGACGGCCAGGTCGCTGTCGCTCGTCCCTTCGGCGACGTAGGGCGGCAAGCTGAGGCCGGCCTCGGGTGCGAAGCGCGCCTCGCGCAGCACCGGCACGATCAGCGGGCAGCGGGCCTCCGGCAGCAGCGCCAGTTCGAGGCGCCGCTCGCGGCGGAACTGCTCCTGCGCCTGCGCCCGCCCGCCCCAGTCATCGACCAGTGCCGCCAATTCGCCGCGCGGTTTGCCGAGCAGGTCGGACAGCGACACGTCAATGCTGTCGCCCAGGCGCTCGGGCGGATCCTCCGGCGTCGCCGGGGGCGTATCGTCCTCGACCTCCTGCCCGCAGCCCGGGACGAGGGCGACGAGCAGCAACACCGACCACCACAACCGTCGTTGCACCATTCCGCTAATCTCCTGAGGGGGTCGTGAACGGACAGGATGAGATTCACACCGCTGCCGAAATATAGGTCCGGATCGGCGGGCGGGCTTTTGCCGTACCCGCATGCGTCCCGCTTACCGCTACGGGCGGGCGGAAGAATGCGACTGTTCCCCCAGAAATCCTCTTGTGCAAGGGTCGGTCGCCGGGTCACAATGGATGTGGCTCCCGAATGGCTTGATCGCCTGACGTCGTTTGCGCGGTTCATGTCGGCCCGGTCGGCCGGCGTGCCAGGGGTATGGCATGGCCTCGTTGTCCCACAGGCGCGGCAGTGGCAAGTTGCGTCCGCCCGCCAGCCCCGACAGCGTCCCCGTTGGGCACGTGTACCTGGACGTGCGCCGCCGGCTCCTCTACTGCCTCGACGAGACCGCGCGCCGCCTCCAGGGGGAAGGGGTGCCCTTCACCGCTGTCGATCCGTCGCGCCAGCCCTTGACGACCCTGGCGGGCGCCCCCGTCACAACCACCGACCTGCCGCTGATCGTCGCCTGGCACGAGGGCCGGCCGGCCGACGCGCTCTTCGCCCTGGTGCGCAAGGGCTCGGCCGTGCAGCATCTGCACTGGACGGCGGCGCCGCTGTGCGACGGCAACGGGCAGGTGGTGGCCATCGTCGGCAGCGTCATCCTGCGGCCGCCCGAGCCGGATTGGCAGATGCTGGCTGGCCTGGCCCACGACCTGCGCAACCCGCTCCAGGCGCTCCGCCTGTGCCTCGACGAGTTGCCTCCCGCGGCCGAGCTGCCCGACGAGTTGGCCGACACCGTCGCACGCATCCGTGGGGCGGCCGAGCGCGCCATGTCGGTCGGCAAGGACCTCCTCGACTGGGCGCGCGGCCCGTCGCAGGGGGGGCGGCGGGTGGAGGCCGCGTGGTTCGCCCTGGAGCCCTTCCTCGTCGCCCTGGCCGAGGAGCAGGCCGCCGCCGCCCGCCAGAAAGGGCTCCTCCTGTTACAGGACCTGCGCGCCGTGCGCGGCTGGGAGATCCAGTCCGACCGGGTGCGCCTCAGCCGCCTGCTGACAAACCTGCTGGGCAACGCCGTTCGCTACACCCCGACGGGGCGCGTCGAGTTCCTGGCGGCCTGGCGGCAGGAGGGCGCGCGGCAGTTCCTCGCTCTCGGCGTCCACGACACCGGCGTCGGCATTCCTCCCGAGGAACAGGAGTCGATTTTCCAACCGTTCGAGCGCGGCAGCGCCGGCAAGGGCGACTCCTCCGGCGGCAGCGGCCTCGGGCTGGCCGTGGTCGATCGCCTCGTGCAGGAACTGCACGTCGCCCTGGAGGTGTCGAGCGACCTGGGCCGCGGCAGTTCCTTCCAGCTGCTCATCCCCGCCACGATGCTGCGACACGGCCCCGTTTAGCCGCGACCCGGAGGGGAGCGCGTCCGACGCGCTCCCCTCCGGGTCGCGGCTAAACAAATCTCCTCAGCCGGAATATCATCCCTCATGAATGCTAAATCGATTTGACATTTCCACAAGCCCTTGCCTTGTAACAAGTTACAACAAGTCTCCTACCAGCTTCATCCCAAGGATTGCCCCCAAGTACCCCGATTTACCGCCCGTAGGGTGCGGATAGGGTGCGTGAAGCGCTCGCGCTACCCCCCGGAAAGCCCCGCACCTGACCGGCACCGGGCGCCCGCGGGAATGCCCATTCCCGTTGCCCAGGCTTGCGTGGGGGCGTCGCGTGGGAGCCGGTTTACCCCCCGGCGCCGAAGCGCAGGGGCGGGCATCCTGTCGCACCCTGCTATCCCTGCTATCCCTGCTATCCCTGCTACCGCCCGCCCTTTTTGCGCAAGTAGCGGCCCCTGACGCGACCGACCTTCAGGGTGCGCGGATCGAAGGCCCGCTGACCGAGGGACAGGACCGGACGTGTCAGACGGCGCTGCTGAGGCAACCGCGCCACGGGCTGGACGCAGGACTGACCACGACTCATCACCACCAGCAGGGGATACAACCGCTGCTCGACGTAGGTGAGGAGATTGCGAACGTCAGAACGACCGAAGATGCGCTGCTCATTCGTGGTCAACTGAGCCATCCCGCGCTCAGCCATGCGCTGTTTCACCCATGCGCCGACCGAACAGGCCAGTGCCTCGGGTAGCTCACCCCAGCGCTCGCGAGCGTACTGCTGCCGATTGCGAGTCGAGACTAGAGGTAAGTAGACGCGACCACGACCCATGCGCGCCACGATGTTGAAGACGGTGCCGGATCGGTTCGAGGCGCAGCAACCGCGAGGAAGTCCCATGCGAACACCAGCCATGATGTCGGCCGCATGAGCCAGTTCGTGGACGGCAGTTTCCTCTAGTGATCGATCTGAGTAGGCGTTAACAAGGATTTCGCGCTGGTCAACGTGGTAGATGCCGCTCAGCGGACCGCGACTATCCGCCAAGGAATCGACCACGAAGAGGTTATCGACAAGACCTGAAGCACGAATGGCACCGAGCCCCAACTGGTCAAGGTGATTCTGAAGCCACTCAAGATTCAGGCGCGAGACCTCATGCAACGAGTACATCTCTTATCTCCGAGAGTAGAAGAGGAGCGGCGGTCGTTCCGGCCGCCAAGACGGCTCGACCACAAGTCAGCCCCGTCTCGACCCGCGGTATCTATGGTTACCGCGAGAACGACCACCGCCCCCCTCCGGATCGGCCTGACCCTCCCCTGTCCTACCTCTGCTGTCTTCGTACCTCGTCCCAATTCAGGGTCGGTGGGATCAGGGGCTCATTCCTACCCGTTCCAGTGCTGCCCTTGTTGATGGTCGGCGCCCTCCCTTGGCGGTGCTGGCTCCTCCTCAGATGCCTGATGTTATCATTCGCGAGGACTTCGAGCGGAACCGATGGCATCAATGGAGCGCTGGTGTTCGCGGTCAGGTAGTCGTCCATACTTGGCCGGTCCGGATCAGTGTCGTTGGGTGAGTCGGGGTCCATTCCCTGTCTCCTCCTGTTCTCGCGCTCCCTATCATCCATCGGCATCCCTCTCCCGAACAACTTTCGGGACACACTGTCGTCGTGGTCATCGTCGATCGCGCCTTCACCCGGCGACTTGGTGATCGGGGGAACGTAGTCGAACTGATCCTCGGTGCTGTAGCGGTCGCTGTCATCCTGGGGTGAGTAGTCCGAGTTGCTACCTTCCGCCTTGCGATTGGCCACTATGGACTTGCAGAGTGCCTCCATCGTCATCGGAACTAGGGGCGCTGATCGGTTGTTTCTCACTGTCCTTCTCCTTTGGTTATCCGTGGTATCGTCGTCATCATCGTCACTGTCATCGTCGCTGTCGTCGCCCCGCCTCTTGCGGTTATTGTCGGTCTCCTCATCGTCACTGTCATCGCCGTCCTGTTCCTTCCCAGCACTCATCATGAGTGAGGCCGCAGCTCTCTTATGGAGAAAGGCGGCCCGCAGATGGCGCTTCTTCAGGTCACCATCTTTGCCCTCAGCTGCGGCAGCAGCCTGAAGGTGCATGGATTGTACCTTGCGGTGAAGAGCAGCTGCCTTAGCGCTGTCCCCAGCCTGGGCGGTTGCGGTAGCTCTGATCGCAGTCCTTGAGATTCGGCCGGGCTCGTCCTCCGATAGGACTGAGCGCAAAGCGGCATGCTCTGATTTCTCCACCGGATTCGATTCGGCGTTGATGGTTGTCATGGTTGTTCCTCTCATGTGCCGGCACTCCTCACATAGAGTCCCAGCAACAGAGCAGCACTTGGGATTAGGGACGTTCAAGGTCGGTTCCGTCGCAACCTCTCCGTTCACCGTCAGGGTCATCGTGTCCTCCTCATCGTGGGGCCGGCTGCCACCCCGCACTCACGGGCTCCTGTGCCTGAATCAGAGTGGACAACTCCGAGACCGCTGCTCGCTCCCGATCGGCGATGCTCTTCAGGTGGCGTATGGCACCGGCTGCGTCAGGTTGTCCGTGTACGTCGAGGACTGGTGGGCCGACGTGTTCGCGAAGCCATGATCCTGCTGCCGGCCAGGACCAGGCGGCTGCTTGGTTAAAGGCTCCGGGCCGGGCAATGGCCTCTAACTGGATCAGGCCAGCCCCGACCTGATCCAGCAGCACTTGATGATACCTTCGGCGAAGGCGAAGGCACTCCAGGCCACCGGGTGGTTGGGGCGGTATGTGCATAACCCCATCAGTGGTTATGCACGCGCCCGAGCGCAGGAGCCAACAGTGGATGTGACCCCTGGAGTTAGTCAGACCTACCTTCGGTCCTCCCTCTTGGCGGATGAAGTCATTGACGTTCTGCATTGTCAATCTCCTTCTGGGTTATCTAGGATCAGGGGCGAGTTCGGGTAGCTCTCGGAGTCCGCAAGGCAGCTTGCCTACATTGGCCAGCATCTCCTCGATAGTGTCAGGGACGATACCATCGGGATACTTCTCAGCCGTCTCGATTAGTAGGTCTAGTATCGGCCTATCCTTTGGGTCCAGCCGGTCAAGGTCGAAGTCGCCCTTCACACTACCATCAATCAGGCTCCACCAGCGGACCATTCTCTTTGGCGGCACTAGCGCCGCTACGCGCTTGGTCAAGGTGCGTATGTTTATCCTCATTGTGGCTTCCTCCTTTCGGCATCTGCCTGGTCCAGCTGAGCGAGCAGGTTGGCCAACTGAGCCCTTAGTTCATCCACTTCTCGATACTTGATCGCATGAGTGAGCAGTTTGTCACTAGCGCTCAGTTGGATTGATTTACTTTCATCGCTGAGTAGCTCCATTAGCTTCTTCACTGCGTCAGCGCTGCACATGGCCAACAACCCCAATGTCCTATCCGTGAGTAGCGCTCTGAGTTCCTGGATGCGCTCCTTAAACGTTGGCCTCAGTGACAGCCACGCCTTAATACGGCTTTGTCATCTGGGGTGGACGTGCGTATAATGAGGTATGAAGACAACAAAGCGTGTCCCTCTCGCGCCGGGCGAACCGATGCCTGCGCTGGACGATTTTCTGCGCCCCTTCCACGTCCACTTCGCCCGTTCC
>DATFNV010000369.1:0-9538 GCA_035266225.1 Gemmataceae bacterium | reverse complement strand
TGTTGCCGTTGTTGCCGCCCGTGTTGCCGGTGGTGCCGCCGGTGCCGTTGTTCATCGCCGTGATGGCCGGCTTGGCCGGGAGAATGAGGCGATAGCGCTGCGCCTGCCCACCGCTCTGAAGGACCAGAACCACACCGACCGCCAAAGCCACCCCGCCGCCAATCTTCAAGGCGTTGGAGGATACCATGAACACTCCTCGAATTAGAAATGCCCCGGCTCGTCCGGCCCGCCGGGCCGGACTTCCGGTATGATCTGAGCCCACACGCGACGCGCCACAGCGGCCTGCCCCGGTCCGAGAGAACGCGGCAAGACACGAAACTTGCGCCTGTCGCAGCAGTCTATTGTCGATGCCGGCGAGTGTGCCGTCAAGAAGTTTCAACCTTCTCTTGACGGTTTTTCCGCGTCGCCCGGCGGAGTCGTAGTGGGCGCGCGAGCCGCGAGCCGGCGGGGAGAGCGTCGGACGCTCTCCCCGCCGGCTCGCGGCTCAACGGACACCTCGTCTGTCACAGCTGCCGCAGGAACGCGACCAGCTGGTGCTTTTCCACCTTGCTCAACTTCGTCTCCAGGATCAGGTTGAAGAACTCCACGGTGTCCTCCAGCGTCAGCAGTCGGCCGTCGTGGAAGTAGGGCGGCGAATCCTTGATGCCGCGCAGCGTGAACGTCTTGATCGGGCCCTGCTTGGTGGCGACCAGGCCGTTGTGCGTTTGCTTCTTGAAAAAGCGCTCCACCTTCAGGTCGTGCATCAGGTTATCGGTGTAGAACGGCGCCGGGTGGCACGTCGAGCACTGCGCCTTGCCGAAGAACAATTTCTGTCCCTTCATCTCCGGATCGTCGGGGGCGAAGACGTGCGGGTCGAGCTTGCCGTCCAGGCCCAACGGGGCCGGCGGGAAGTCGAGCAACTCCTGGAACTCGGCCATGAAGTGGACATGGCTGCCGCGATCCAGCACGTTGATCCCCTTGGCCGAGGAGGACAAGGTGTCGCCGTCGAAGTAGGCGTTGCGCTGCTCGAACTCGGTGAAGTCCTCCACGTTCTTCAGCGCCCGCTGCGAGCCGAACAGCCGCTGGATGTTGACGCCGCGGAGGCTGGGCGTGTCGATGCGGCGGCGGTGGCTCTGCGGCCGGATGTCACCCACCAGGTGCGTCGCCGCCGAGGTGTGGCCGTTGACGTGGCAGTCGAAGCAGGCCACGCCGATCATGCCGATGGGGTTGTCGGTCTTGCGGTCGGCCGTGGCGTTGAACTGTTGCTGCGGGAACTGTGTCACCAGCAGGCGCAGCCCCTCCAGGTCCTTCGAGTTGAGGATGCCGTTGAACAGCTTCTGGAAGTTCTCCAGCGTCACCACCTCCCCCTGCGACACGTCGCCCAGGTCGGGCCGCGTCGTCAGGAAGATGGCGGGCGGGAATTCGGGCAGGAATTCTTCGGGCAGGTCGAAATCGAGGTCGAAGCGCTGCAACCGGGCGAGTTTCTTGATCTCCATCTGCGGGAAGACCATGCCGCCGACTTCGTGGTGTGGGTGCGGCAGCGGCAGGAAGCCGTTGGGGAAAACACCCTGGTCGAGGATCTGCGCGGGGGTCAGCTCGCCCAATTGCTCCCAGGTCATGCCGTCGGGCAGCTTCGCGGTCGGTCCGACGAGGATCGGCTTGCCGCGCGTCATCTTCACTTTGGGGTCCGGCCGGGGCTTCAGGTTGTAGCGCTCCTTCAAGAGCTTTGCCTGCCGTTCCATGACGGCGTCCTTGTCGGCCTTGTCCTTGGCCATCATGGCCTCGAACGATTGCTGGCCCAGCAGCACGGGGCTGACCTGGTCGTAGCTGCTCGGCAGCGGCCCCTTCTCGACGTCCGGCGCCTTCTTGTCCTTGTCGGCCGCCCGCGGGGGCTGGGTCAGCGACGGGCTGCCCAGGTACAGCAGCACGGCGCAGATCCCCAGCCAGGGGAGCCAGCGCGCCCACGGACTTTTCTTCTCGACGCTCATGGGAGCCTCCTGAACGAAAGTGACCAAACGGGGGGCGGAAACTCATCGCAGGCAGGAAGGAAGCAAGCAAGCGCGCTCCCGCCGGAACGAAGCCGGCGGCGGATCCCCCGCGGGACTCGTCGGCCGGCGTGCGATGTTCCGCGGGGACTCCTGGGGCGAGGCGGCGCGCTTGCCGTCCAGGGTTGAAGGTAGGGGGGCCGCGTCTATAAGTACAATATATCTTTCCTATCGTAGCGATAGGCAGGGCTTATGGAACTCCACCAGCTCCGCTACTTCGTGGCCGTGGCCGAACTCGGGCACTTCACCAGGGCGGCGCAGCGCTGTTTGGTCGCCCAGCCGTCGCTGAGCCAGCAAATCAGCAAGCTGGAAAAGGAACTCGGCAAGCCGCTCTTCGATCGGCTCGGACGCGTCGTGCGCCTGACCGATGCCGGCCGCACCCTTTACGAACAGGCGGTGTCGATCCTGGCGGCGGTCGAAGAGGCGAAACGGCAGGTTTCCGACGTGTCCGGCGAGCAGGGCGGGAGCGTGGCCGTCGGAGCCATCCCGACCGTCGCGCCGTTCCTGCTGCCCTCCCTGGCCAGCGCGTTCCAGCGCCGCTTTCGCGGGTCCCGGGTGATTATCTACGAGGACTTGACCGCCCACGTCATCGAAAACTGTCTTCGCGGCGAAGTTGACGTGGGTGTGCTGGCCCTGCCGATTTCGGACGCGCGGCTTCACGTCGAGCCGCTGTTCGACGAAGAGCTGCTGCTGGCGCTGCCCGTGGGACATGCCCTGACGAAGAAACGGCGCGTGACGATCGAGGACCTGAACGGACAGGCATTCATCCTGTTGAGCGAGATGCACTGCCTGGGTCAGCAGATCGTGGCCTTCTGCAATCAGGAGTCGTGCAGCCCCTTCATGGTGTGCCGCAGCGCCCAGCTGCTGACGGTGCAGGAGCTGGTTTCGGTCGGTCACGGAGTCTCGCTGCTGCCGGCGATGGCCTGCGAGTTCGACCGCCACTCGCGCCGGGTCTACCGCCGCTTGACCGGGTCGGTCCCGAGCCGCACCCTGGCGATGATCTGGCACAAGCAGCGGTATCAGCAGCCGCCCGTGCGACGGTTCATTGAGCTGCTGCGCGACAAGGTCGGCCGGCCCGCGGTTGCCACCTGACGGCTGGGCGTCGGCCCTTTTCGCATGGTTCGTCGGCGCACGGACGTCGTCTCTTCCAGGTAGGAGCAATGTCCAGCAGCAATGCCGAGGCCCTGGAGCCGTTCCGCCGCTACCTGGAGGTGCTTGCCCGCGTGCATCTGGATCCCCGGCTGCGCGGCAAGCTCGACCCGGCGGACATCGTCCAGCAGACGCTCCTGCGTGCCTGCGCCGCCTTGCCCGACCTGCGCGGCCAGTCGCCGGAGAGCCTGTCGGCCTGGCTGCGCAAAATCCTGGCCCGGACCCTGGCCGACACGGTGAAACACTATCATCGCGATCGCCGGGACGTGAACCTGGAACATTCGCTGCAAGCCGACCTGGATCGTTCGTCGAGCAGCCTGGCCGGCTGGTTGGCCGCGGACCAGACTTCGCCCAGCCTGGCCGCCCAGCGCAATGAGGAGCTGCTTCGCCTCGCCAACGCCCTGGCCGATCTGCCGGAGCCGATGCGCGAGGTCGTCATCCTCAAGCATTGCCGCGGACAGACGCTCCAGCAGATCGCCGATCATCTGGGAAAGACTGTGCCGTCGGTCGCCTCGCTGTTGCGGCGCGGCCTGGAAGCCCTGCGACACCGGCTCGTGACTCCGGAGCAACCACCATGAGTGCCGCCGACCCGCATCATCAGATCGGCTCCCACTCGTCCCCCGCCGGGGCGCGTTGCCTCGCGGCGTGGTGCTTCAGGAAGCGGCTTACGGAAACCTGGTGGCTCACGACAAAGTGGCGGCCGCGAACGCCGGCGGCAAAGTCGTTCAGGAAGCCGGCGCGGCCGACGATGAGGCGGCCTTGCAAGCTCTCCGAAAAGGCGCAGACCCAGCGGTGCGTCCTCCCGGAAAGAGACGAGCGGACCTGCACGAAGTCGTAATAGCAGCGCACGCTGCCGCCGACGGAGCTGGCGATCGTCCCCGGGTAATCCTCCCGGTAGCGGATGCCCTCATGGCGAGCGACGTAGGTCGGGATGACCATCAGATCGGCGCCGCTGTCGAAGAAGAAGTGGAGCTTTCTGGTGGTGCCGTACTTCGTAACGATTATGATCGCGAGTTCGGCATGGTCACAGCGGAGCCCATCTTGGTTCGCCAGGAGACTCCTGAGGCTTTGTGCGTTGTTGAACCGCCTTATCAGGGGGTAGCGGCGAGAAATGCGGAGGGAGAGCATGGGGCCAGATTCCCTTCTGCTGCTGATCCTTCCTTCCGTGGGAGCGATTCGCGGCGGTCGCTCGGGAGGGCGAGGTCAGGATTATGGGCTGCCGGTGATGATGGCGACGTCGTCGCTCCAGGAGGTCGGATAAAGGCTACAGACGTCGCGATGTCCCTGGGCGCGCAGGCGCTCGTAAACGTCGTTGACCTCGTCCGCGGTCTCGAGGTCGATGGCGTGGATCGTGAGGCCGGGCGACCCTGTCGTTGCGATGATGCGATGGCCTGCGTAAAGGGCGCGCAGTATGAAGTCGTCCCGGACCGCGGCCCGTTGGCTGCGCGTGTAAGTCTTGGGGTGTGATCGGCAAATAGCCTCCACCTCCGCCGCGACGTCCGGGGGGAGGGGGAGATCCGCGACCCGAATCGGCTCGGACAATACCCCGGAAATAGTCGCCATGAGACCCCCGCACTGCTGGATGGCCACCTTCGTGGGCTCGTCTCGCTGTTTTCGGAACGGACGGCCCCGGTCGATTCCTTGTACCATCTTCCCCACGGCTCCATTACGCTGTCAAGGTTGACCTCGCCGTTTTCGTATGGTTTGTCGGCCCGCAGATGTCGTCTCTTCCCGAAGGGGGCACTGACTGCCGGCGAAGTGTTCGGGCACGTGTACCCGTTCCGCCTCTCGAGTTCGGAGTAAACCCATGAGCAGAGCCGATCAACCGGCCGGTTCCCAACACGACCCGCTCGACGCTGTCATCGCGGAGTACCTGCAACAGGTCGAGGCCGGAGCCGTCCCCGACCGCGCAGCCCTGCTCGCCCGTCACCCCGACCTGGCCGAACGCCTCCGCGCCTTCTTCGCCGACTACGACCGCCTCGACCGACAGGCCGGTGAGCTGCGCCTGCCCGGCGACCCCAACCGCACCGTCGGCGCCACCGAGCCGACCGGCGAATTGCCGCGGGTCCGCTACTTCGGGGACTACGAGCTGCTGGAGGAGATCGCTCGTGGCGGCATGGGCGTCGTCTACAAGGCCCGACAGACCAGCCTCAACCGCGTCGTCGCCCTCAAGATGATCCTCGCCGGACAGTTGGCCACGCCGCTGGACGTGGCCCGCTTCCGCCTGGAGGCCGAGGCCGCCGCCGGGTTGGACCACCCGCACATCGTGCCCATCTACGAGGTCGGCGAACACGAGGGACAGCAGTACTACGCCATGCGCTTCGTCGAAGGCACGTCGCTGGCCCGTCAGCCGCGGGGCGACCTGCGTGCCGGGGCGAGGCTGCTGGCCGTGGTAGCGCGTGCGGTGCATTACGCGCACCAGCGCGGCATCCTGCACCGCGACCTCAAGCCGGCCAACATCCTGATCGACGCGCAGGGCCAGCCCCACCTGACCGACTTCGGCCTGGCCAAGCGCGTGCAGGCGGAGGCCAGCCTGGCGCCGTCGGGGGCGATCATCGGCACACCCAGCTACATGGCGCCCGAGCAGGCGGCGCCCCGGCGCGGCCAGCCCGGCAGCGGCGGCGGCCTGACCACGCGGGCCGATGTCTACAGCCTGGGCGCCATTCTTTACGAGCTGCTGACGGGGCGGCCGCCGTTCCGAGCCGACACGCCACTGGACACCCTGCTCCAGGTGCTGGACAGCGAGCCGGCGCGGCCGCGTTCGCTGAACGCGCAGGTCGATCTGGATCTGGAGACGATCTGCCTTACCTGTTTGCAGAAGGAGCCGGGGAAGCGTTACGAATCGGCGGCGGCGTTGGCGGACGATCTGGAACGCTGGCTGCGCGGCGAGCCGATCCTGGCCCGGCCGGTGGGTTCACTGGGGCGGTTCATCCGCTGGTGCCGCCGCAATCCGGCGGTGGCGGGACTGACCGGCGCCGTGGCCGCGTCACTGCTGGGCGGCATCGTGATTTCGACCTATTTCGCCGTCCAGGCCAATCGCTCCGCTATTGATGCTAATAATCGAGCCGTTGCGGAAAAGGCCGAACGCGAGCGGGCTGAGGCCGCCGAGCAGGACCTGGAAAAGGAGACAGCCCTGAGCCTGATCGGGCCGCTCGACCCACAAGGCGCTGTGACACTAAACCACCAGGAAGTTGAGGCGCTCTGGCGACTAGCCGGCACGACCAACGAACGGGTGCGCCTGCGCTTTCTCGAAGAAGCGCGGCGAACGGAAACCACGGCGAGCCAGTTGCGATATCGGGCAGCATGGTTTGTCCACGGTGCGGTCGGGCTGGATCCCCAGCGGCGCGAGCGCGCGGAACGACTGCTGGCAGAAGCTATCGGGGACCGGGACAAGAGCCTGCGCCTTCGGGTCGAAATCGCCTGGGTCGCTCTAGAACTCTCGGAACGAGGATCGCCCATCCGGCGCACGAGTGCGGAGGTCATCAGTCAGGGGTGGGCCGCCGAGGAAGATCCGAAACTTCGGGACACCTGGCGAGAGGTATTGCTCGCCAGGGCTGAGGAGGAATTCGCACCGGCTGACGCCGCCCGGTTGCTCAACCAGGCGTTGGCCCAGGAGAAGGATGCCGTTGCCCGCGTGCGATTGGCCGAGGGTCTGGCGGCGGTGGCAGGGGGGCTGGAGCCCGCCGAGGCCGCACGGTTACTGAAGCAGGCGCTGGCCCAGGAGAAGGATGGCACCGCCCGCTGGCAGTTGGCCGCTGGCCTGGCGGCGGTGGCGGGGCGGCTGGAGCCTGCCGAGGCCGCCCGCGTGTGTGCGGAAGCGGCCCGCTTACTGAACCAGGCGCTGGCCCAGGAAAAGGACGCCCGCTACCAGTTGGCCGCTGGTCTAGCGGCCGTGGCGGGGCGGCTGGAGCCTGCCGAGGCCGCACGGTTACTGAACCAGGCGCTGGCCCAGGAGAAGGATGGCAACGCCCGCGGGCAGTTGGCCGAGGGTCTGGCGGCGGTGGCGGGGCGGCTGGAGCCCGCCGAGGCCGCCCGCATCTGTATGGAAGCTGCTCGGTCGGAGATCCCGGGCCTGGATCAGGGATCCGACGAAGACGCTCGGCGCGATGCTACAGAACGCGTGGCAATACTCATTCAACCGCTCGATAGTGAGGGCGCCAGCCACGCTGCACGGGTCTTTACTCGGCGGATCGTTGCCGACCCGAACCTCTTTTTCTTTTTCGGATCCCATCAGCTTCACGGAGCTGAGAGCCCGTGTTTTCCACCCTGATGTTCTGGAGCGTTTCCTGACCCACTCGCCGCGCCCCCAGGTCCGGCAGCGGGCGGTAGCCCTCGCGGCGGCCATCGGGACAATGCCGGGCGGTCCCCTGGCAAGCGTCGCTTTCCTGCGAACGGCCAGCGAACCGCTCCCCTGCCGCCTCACCACGCAGGACCTCGTCGAACTCCTCAAGATGCCGACCTGCGTCCGCGAGGTGCGTCGCGTCATCCTCGACCAACTCGGCAACCGCTACGGCCGGCGCTTCACCACGCACTGGGACTTCGTCCGCTACGCCCAGCAGCAGGGGCTGAACCTCGACTTCAGCACGCCGCCGAAGCGCCCCGACCGCAAGCTGCCGCCGCTGTTTCAGGAGTGAACGCGCCGCCAAGGATAAGCCGGACGACGCGCAAGCGTGCCCCGAGGACAAGACTTACGGCTACTGCGGTCTGATCAGATCGGCTCCCACTCGTCGCGGGAGGAGGCGCGTAGCCTCGCGGCGTGGTGCGTCAGAAAGCGGCTTACGGAAACCCGGTGGCTCACGACGAGTTGCTGCCCGCGAACGCCAGCGGCAAAGTCGTGCAGGAAGCCGGCGCGGCCGACGACGAGTGGAGCTTGCAGACTCTCCGTGAAAGCACAGACCCAATGGTGCGTTCTCCTGGAGAGGGACGAACGAACCTGCACGAAGTCGTAGAAGCAGCGGGCGCTGCCGCCGATGGAGCTGCTGACGGTCCCCGGGAATTCTTCCCGGTAGCGAATGCCTTCGTGGCGGGCAACGTAGATTGGAATCACCATGTGATCGGCGCCGGTGTCGTAGAAGAAGCGGAGTTTCTTGGTGTTACCGGAGCCCGTAATGATCAAGATAGGCACCTGGGGCAGATCGCAACGAAGTCCCTCGGGATTACCCAGCAGGGACTTGAGGCCGGGGGCGGTGTTGCACCGGGGACGAAGAGGGTAGCGGCGAGAAACGACCAGTGGCAACATGGCGTGGTGCCGGGGTTACGGGTCAGTCGTCAACAGCGGGACTGTGAGTCTTTCCAGGAGGTCGGATAAAGGCTAATGACGTCGCGATGCCCCTGAGCGCACAGGCGCTTGTAGACGTCGTTGACCTCGTCCGCGGTCTCGAGGTCGATGGCGTGGATTTGGAGGCCGGGGGACCCAGTCGTTGCGATAACGTAGTGGCCCGCGTAGAGGTAACTCAGCTTGAGGTCGTCCCTGACCGCGGCACGCTGGCTGCGAGTATAAGGGCGTGATCGGCAAATGGCTTCTATCTCCTCCGCGACGTCCGGGGGGAGGGGTAGATCCGCGACCCGAATCGGCTCGGACAGGACGCCGGAAGTAATCGCCATGGGATCCCCGCGCCGCTGGATTGCCACCTTCGGTTGCCCCGGCCGCTCGCCTGGATACCGGCCGGCTCCACTCGCTTCCTTCGACCATCTTCCGCGAGACCCCGTTACCCTGTCAAGGTGGACCTCACGGCCGATCAGCCCGTGCCGGGCGTCGGCCCAGCCCGATGCGTCATACTCGGCCAGTTGGGCAACCGCTACGGCCGGCGCTTCGACACGCACTGGGACTTCGTCCGCCACGCCCAGCAGCAGGGGCTGAACCTCGACTTCACCACGCCGCCGAAGCGCCCCGACCGCAAGCTGCCGCCGCTGTTCGAGGAGTGAGGGCGCGGGCTTTCAATGTGCAATCCACCGCGACCGGGCTTATTTCTGAGCGCACTGGCCTGGCCCTTCGTCCTTCGGCCGGTCTTCCCCGTTGTCCGCCACGCCTCCCATGAGGACTTCGCCCTTCTCGTTGATCGTTCCCTTTGCGATCAGCCGGCGCATCTGCTCCTCCGGCGGCAGGGCGGCGAACTCGGCAAGCTTCCGGAGACTGTATTCCACCATTTCTCGCTGAGTCATCCTATCCATTTCTCGCTCAGTCATCTGTCTCCCCCTTCGGATCCGACCAGGAAGATCCGCGAGGCGATACACGCCTTGTCGCGGACAGCAACCTGAACGTGCGACTGCGCCTTGATCATGGCCCCTTCGTAGGCCGGATCGCCCTCTTCAAACGGGCAGCGGACCGTTTGGTAGTAGACGCCGCCGGGCGGGTCGGTGATTTC
>DATFNV010000368.1:0-6013 GCA_035266225.1 Gemmataceae bacterium | reverse complement strand
TTTTTCTTTTTTTTTTCGGGGTGCCTGGAAAATGGCCCTGTGGGAGAGCGGACGGCCGACGACGACGTCCGCCGGGGAGCGTCCGGTTTCGTCGTCCTCTTCCGGTTTGTGGGGAAAGTCCATGGCCAAGCGACCCGGGCGCCCGGTCGGTGCCTCCTGGCTGTCGCCGTACCTCGTAGTCAGCGACGCCGACGCCGCCCTCGACTTCTACCAGCGGGCCTTCGGGTTCGCCCGGGGGATTATCATTCCCGGGCCGGACGGGCGGACGGCGCACGCGGAGATGAGGTGGCAGGACGCTCGCTTCGCGTTCGGCCCGGGGAAGCCCGGGCAGGCGAGTTCGCCGGCCGCGAGCGGCGTCCCGTCCCCCGTGCGGATCGAGGTCTACTGCGAGGACGTGGACGACTTGTTCGCCCGGGCCACGGCGGCGGGGGCCACGGTCATTTCGCCTCCGCAAGACATGTTTTGGGGCGACCGGGTCTGCCGGCTGGCGGACCCCGACGGCCACGAGTGGTCTTTCGCCACCAACGTCGCGGACTTCGACCCGGCGCGGGCCCAGGCCGCCGTCGAGCAGGAATCGCCGCCACGGGCCTTCCGCCAGCCGGCCTGGGACGGCTCCCCCCTGGACGGCCGGCGCATCCTGCTTTATGCCGAGCAGGGCCTCGGCGACACCATCCAGTTCGTCCGCTACGCCCGGCCGGTCCAGGAGCGGGGCGGCGTTGTCATCCTGGAGTGCCAGCCCGCCCTGCGCCGGCTGCTCGCCGGCTGCCCCGGCGTGGACCGACTGGTGCCCCACGGCGCCCCCCTGCCGGAGTTCAACGTGCGGGCACGGCTCATGGGCCTGCCCGAGGTCCTCGATGGCCCCGCCGGGCGGCCGCCGGCCGACGTCCCCTACCTGCGGGCCGAGCCCGAACGGCAACGGCGCTGGCGGCGGCAGCTGGGCGAGGCGCCCGCCTTCAGCGTCGGGATCATCTGGCAGGGCAACCCCAACTACCCCCTGGACCGCGAGCGCTCGGCGCCCCTGGCCCGGTTCGCGCCGCTGGCCGGGGTGCAGGGCGTCAGCCTATTCAGCTTGCAAAAAGGGTCGGGAACAGAGCAATTGGCCGCCGCCGGCTTTCCGGTGACCGACCTGGGCGGCCGGCTGGACCGGGGGCCGGAGGCGTTCCTGGACACCGCGGCGGTGCTCGTGAACCTGAACCTCGTCGTCACCGTGGACACCGCGGTGGCCCACCTGGCGGGCGCCCTGGGCGTGCCGGTCTGGCTAGCCCTGCCGGTCGCGGCCCACTGGCGCTGGGGACTCGAGGCGGAGCGCACCGCGTGGTATCCCACCATACGCCTCTTCCGCCAGACAGCGCCGGGCGACTGGGAGGGCGTCTTCGCCCGTATGGCTGAGTCCCTCCGGCGGCAAGTCACCTCCGTTTAGGCCAGGATCTTCCGGACCTGTCCTTGACGTACCCAGCGTGGGCGTCCCACGAGTTGTCGCCGGGACCACTTTTTTCCGTTGTTTTCGGCGTGCCTGGAAACTCGCCCTGAGTGAGAGCGGATTCGTTGCATAAGATCGTCGGCCGCGGCCCGGCCTTTGCATTTGGGATCGACAGCGCGAAGGCGCTTTCCCGCGAAAAGATGTGAAGATCTCGGGAATTCGCTTGCAAAACGGCCCTCCGGCGGCCCATACTCGGCTTCGGTCCGGCCGCCGCTACGGCGGCCGTCACGCCACCTGTGAGAGGAGCCTCATGACGGCTCGCCGCCTGGTTCGGATTTCGCGGGCGCCCTCCCTGCCGCCCTTCCTCGGCCTCCGCGCCTTTTCGCTCGAGGCCCTCCTCCGCCGCCTGCGCGCCGAGGCGGCTGGCCTCGAATGGGTCGTCTCCGACCTGACCCTGGGGGCCTGGCAGAGCCACCAGGTGGCCGCCGACTTCCGCGCCCAGGTCGGCCGACCGGCGGCCGGCGAAGGTGGCGCCGTCCCCGAGCCGCCCAACCGCCCTGCTTACGGCGAGACGGCCAGCCAGTGGATCGATGTCGAGGCCGCCGGCGACACCGCCATCCTCACCGCCCTGGCGCGGGCCCGCGATCTCCTGACGCGCTTGCGGGAGGGACCGCCCCGGGTTTTCGTCGTGCTTCTGCCGCGGCCCGGGTTCGCGTGGGAGGCGGAGAATGTCCACTTCGTGCAGTTCCTCGCCCACGGCCTCGCCGGCCAACCGTCGCGGCTGCTCCTGGTGGAAACGGCTCTCGAGCCGACCCCGCTGCCCGCCGGGTGGCAGGCTGACTGGTCCGAGGAGCCGGCGTCTGGGGCACCGGCCTGCGGGGCGCTCCTTCGCCTGGTGCCGGGCCTGGTGGCTCCCGAGACGGCGACGGCGGTGCGCCCCTTCGACAAGGGCGCGGTCGTGCCGAGTTGGCCGCTGCCCGACGGCAGCCTGCTGATCGCCCCGGAGTGCCGGCCGCCGGGCGGCCGGGCTTCGCCGCTGGAGTACGACCGCCTCGCCCTCGCCGCTGCCGGCATCGACTGGCTCAGGGCCTACGCCCAGTACCACGGCAACAACTTCCACGTGCAGTCGATGTTCCTCTTTGAAGAGGGAAGAACGTGTATGGCCGCGGGGGGTTACGGCATCGCCTTGCGCCTGATCGAGCGGGCCATCCCCTGCGCCGCCACGCCAGTCCTCAAGGCGTTCTTGCAGATGCACGCCCAGGGCTGGCGCATCGGCTTGCAGATGTACCGCGAAGTCGCCGACGGCCCGGAGCCCTCGCCGTCGCTGCCGGCCTCGCTGCAAGGGGCGCTGGCCCTGCTCAAGGGCTGGGGGCTGGCGATGGCCAACGAGGCGGCGCGGGCGGCGCCCTTGCTGACGCGTGCCCGCGACCAGCTGCGCGCCCACTACGGCGACGGCGTGGAAATGCTTTACGCCAGCAACATCTACGCCCTGAGCCGCTTCCGCCTCGGCGACGTGGAAGGCGCCCTGGCGATCGAGGAGCAGATCGAGCGCGAGACCGACGAGCGGGCGGCAAGCACCGGCGCGCGCGACTGGGCCCTGGAGTACGTCAATCGCATCAACCTGGCCCGCGTCCAGCGGAAACGCGGCGACTTCGAGGCGTCGGAGCGTTACTACCGGCGAGCGTTCGCGACCACGCTGGGGGCACGCTCCGAGAGCGATTTCATCTACACCAACGTCTGCGAGGCGGTGCTGCACGACAAGCGGCAGCGGCCGCGGGAGGCGTTCCTCGGCTGGCTGCGGGCCGCCCTGCACTGGCTTGCCTGCGCCGTCCCGGAGGCGCTGGTCTGGCGCAGCGTCGTCGCGATCTTGGGGCGCCCCCCCGCGGCCGGCGAGAACAAGTGCGAGGCGGTTTCCGACTCCCTGGCGCAGGCGCTGGCGGCGGCGGCGAAGACGGCCGGCCTGGCTGCGGGAGCGGCCGACGGGGCCACCCACGAGCCGGCCTTCGTCCGCAGCGATGACCTCGGCGACGAGGAGGCGCTTGGTTCGGCGCGGGCCGTCGGCGCGGCGGGATGGGGCGTCCTGGTCCTCCCCCAGGCGGTGCGCCCGACCTACGTCGGCGACGGGCACCGACGGCTCTGCCGCCTCGTCTTCGCCCTGCTCCAGCAACTGGCGCCGGCCGGCGCGCTCCCCGCCGCGGAAGCGCTGGCCGTGGACGATCAGCTCGGCCGCGACGTGCCCACGACCTTCGCCGAGGCGCTCGTAACCTGCCTGCGCCTGCGGGTCCCGGAACTGGCCTTCGGCGAGGTCCGGCTCCGCCTCGACCCGGCCCTGCGCAACGACCTGGAGCACTCCCTGGTGATCCGCCTGGGATCCGCGGTCGATCGCGTCGCCACGGAGGACGGACGGACGGTGGTGACCTTCAAGCGCTATCTCTCCCCCCGCGAGTGTACCGCTGAGGAAGCCGGCCTCCTCGCCGCCATCGGCACGACACCAGCGGATTCTCTCCTGCCCCTGGCGCGAGCCCTCGAAAGGGACCGGGTGCTCGAACTTCATTTGCCGCTGGAGACGTGCGCGCGCTGGACGGCGACCGGGCAGGAAAAAATTCGGCAAGCCACCTGACCGGGGACGGTCCCGACGACGTTTCTGTTAGTAGTGCGCCGGCCGGCCGGCGAAAAAAAACTTCGAGAAGCCACTTGACCGCGTGCGAGCCCCGCCATTATAGTACAGCGTTTATCGAGATTGTGATTGAGCGGCCCTAACATAACGCGAGCCGTCGGGCCTGTCCCGGCGGGATGAACCCGCAGGCTCGCTCTTCTGTTCCCTCTTGCTGTTCCCCGGGTTGATCGAGCATTGGCCGGCGACGTTGCCGCGCATTGGGGGCGCCGGTGATCGGTGCCGCGGCGACCACGAGCCACACCACCAGGAGCAGACCGTGCCGAGCACACGTCGCAAAACCGTCCTGATCAGCGAGCCCAACGCCATGGCCGACATGGCCTACCTGCCCTATTTGTGGGGCACCCTCAAGACCTACTACGAGCGACACGGCAAGGCCGTCGATGCCTACCAGTGGCTGGAGCCAATCTACCTGCGCCGCGACCCGCTGCTGCTGCTGGAGCCGTACCGCGGCGCCCGCATCGACGTGCTCGGCCTGAGCTGCTACACCTGGAACTGGGACGTGCAGCGCCGCATCGCCCGCTACGTCCGCGAGGACAACCCGCACTGCTTGATCGTCGCCGGCGGCCCGGACCCCGACTACAAGGACCCGGAGTTCTTCCGCAAGTATCCGTACATCGACGTGATCGTCGTCAACGACGGCGAGATCCCGTTCACGCGCATCCTCGACGCCCTGGCCGAAGACGACCGCGGCCGCTTCGCCGCCATCCCGGGCCTGTATCTGCCCGAGGGCGAGGAGCGGCGGCCGGTCCACACGGGGCGGCACGAGGTCCCCACCGTGTTCGACGTCAGTCCCTACCTGGCCCAGGCCGGCTACTTCGAGCGCCTGATGAAGGCCGCCGGCCCCGGCGTCATCAGCGCCGTCTGGGAAACCAATCGCGGCTGTCCCTACAGTTGCAGCTTCTGCGACTGGGGCTCCAACACCATGTCGAAGATACGCCGCTTCGACATGGAGCGGGTCAAGGCCGAGGCCGACTGGATGGGGCGAATGGGGACGCAGGTCGTCCTCCTCGTCGATGCCAACTTCGGCATCTTCCCGCGCGACCTGGAGTTGGCCGACGCCCTGTGCGAGGCCCGCCTCAAGCACGGCTTCCCGGAGTCGCTCTACTACAGCGCCGCCAAGAACAACCCCGAGCGCTCGATCGTGATCGCCCAGAAGTTCGCCAGGGCCGGCTTCATCGAGTCCCATTTCATGGCGGTGCAGCACACCCGCAAGGAGGTCCTCGAGGCCACCGATCGGCAGAACATCTCCGCGGAGAAGCAGAAGGAGGTCGCCAAGGCCCTGCAGAGTCAGAACGTCCCCATCACCGTCCAGCTCATCCTGGGCATTCCCGGCGACACCTACGACCTCTGGAAGGGCTGCCTCGCCGACCTCATGGAGTGGGGCATCCACGAGGACCTCGAGATCTTCCCCTACAGCCTGCTGCCCAACGCCCCGGCCGCGAACAAGGAGTTCCTCCAGCGCTGGGAGGTCGAGACCGCCGAGTGCTCCGTCACGATGCAGCACCAGATGCCGCGGTCCTTCAACGAGGACAAGGTGCTCACCAACAAGCTCATCGTCAAGAGCAAGACCTTCTCGCAGGACGACTGGGTCCACATGAACGTCTACGCGGCCTTCGTGCGGGCCCTGCACGCGCGCTGCCTGACGCGCTCGCTCGCCCTGTACCTGCGGCACACGCACGACCTGTCCTACCAGGCGTTCTACGAGGACCTGATCGACAACTTCATAATCGCGGCCCCGGCCCAGCGCTGCCTGGTGGACGGGATCGCGCGCCACTGCCGAGACGCCGCCGCCGGGAAATGCGGCTTCGACCAGATGGTGACGGAGCAGCTGCCGCACTACGAGTTCTTCCTGGCCATGTCGCAGTGGGCGTTCGTGCAGATTTGCCTGGAATTCGACGAGTTCTGGGCGGCGCTGA
>DATFNV010000367.1:0-6539 GCA_035266225.1 Gemmataceae bacterium | reverse complement strand
GGGCATGGTTCAATACCGGGCGGTTTCGGGTGACAGTGGCTGTGGCGGCACGTTTCCAACGTGCCGTATCCCACCGGCACGTTGGAAACGTGCCGCCACAGCCACTGTCACCCCGATTTGAACCAGGCAGCGGAAAGCGGGTTCCGAACCTTCCGGAAACTTCTTACCGATGGGGAGTACGACAAATGAAACCCGATCAGTTCGCCAAGCTGCTTGTTTTTCTCGACCGCCTGGACAAGCAGAAAATCCACTACCGCCTCTCGAAACATCTCGAAGAGGCGCTCTCGGTCGAAGTTTACGCACCGGGAGAACACTGGGAAGTGGATTTCTGGGCCGACGGCGAGGTCTACGTCGAGCGCTTCCGGAGCAACGGCCACATCGATGACGAGGCCGTACTCTCCGAACTGTTTGCCCTGTGTTCCGATGAAGAACCTTCCTCTAAAGTCGGTAGCGAACCCAGATGACAGCCTTGCCCGAAAGTGAACGGATCCTGATCTTCGACTTCGGCTCGCAGTACGGCCAGCTCATCGCCCGGCGCGTCCGCGAGTTAAACGTCTTCTGTCAGATCGTGCGCCACGACCTGCCGGCGGCGCGCGTCGCCGAGCTGAAGCCGCGCGGCCTCATCTTCTCGGGCGGCCCGTCCAGCGTCTACGAGAAGGGCGCCCCCCTGTGCGACCCGAAGCTGTTCGACCTGAACATCCCCGTCCTCGGCATCTGCTACGGCATGCAGCTGGCCTGCCACTTCCTCGGCGGCGAGGTGAAGCCGGCCCCGAGCCGTGAGTTCGGCCGCGCCCACTGCCACGTCACCGACGCCGACGGCCTGTTCCAGGGCGTGCCCGCCGAAACGGTGGTCTGGATGAGTCACGGCGACCAGGTCCGCGCGGTCAGCGGCGACTGGCTGCCCCTGGCCGCCACGGAGACGTGCCCCGTTGCCGCCGTGCGCCACCGCAGCCGGCCGGTCTTCGGCTTGCAGTTCCACCCCGAGGTCAGCCACACCCCCTACGGCAGTCGCATCCTGCGCAACTTCCTCTACGAGGCGTGCGGTTGCCGCGGCCTGTGGAAGATGCAGTCGTTCATCGAGCAGACCGTCGCCGACCTGCGCCGGCGCGTGGGCACCGCGCGGGTGATCTGCGGGCTGTCCGGCGGCGTCGATTCGTCGGTGACCGCGGCGCTGCTCATCAAGGCGCTGGGCCCAAAGGTGGCCTGCATCTTCGTGGACAACGGCCTGCTGCGCCAGGGCGAGTGCGAGGCCGTGCGCCGCACCTTCCGCGGCAACTTCAACGCCGACCTGCACGTCGTCGATGCCGGCGCCCGTTTCCTCAAGGCGCTGGCCGGCGTCAGCGACCCCCAGGAGAAGCGAAAGATCATCGGCCACGTCTTCATTGACGTCTTCAAGGACGAGGCGCTGCACATCCAGGACGCGCACTTTCTGGCGCAAGGGACGCTATATCCCGACGTGATCGAGAGCGGCGGCTCCACGGACGGCCCGGCGGCCAACATCAAGACGCACCACAACGTCGGCGGCCTGCCGGCGGAGCTGGGCTTCGAGCTGATCGAGCCGCTCCGCGACCTGTTCAAGGACGAGGTGCGCCGGCTCGGGCTGGAGCTGGGGTTGCCGGAGGAGACGGTCTGGCGCCACCCGTTCCCGGGTCCGGGGTTGGCGGTGCGCTGCCTCGGGGAGGTCACGGAGCCGCGGCTGACCGTGCTGCGCCAGGCGGACCACATCCTGCTGCACGAGCTGCGGGGGGCGGGGTGGTATCGGCAGACGGCGCAGGCGTTCACGGTGCTGCTGCCGGTGCAATCCGTCGGGGTCATGGGCGATGGGAGAACTTATGAAAATGTGATTGCGATTCGGGCGGTGCAAACGGACGATTTCATGACGGCGGACTGGTCGCATCTGCCGTACGACCTGCTGGCGAAGGTCTCGACGCGGATCATTAACGAGGTGAAGGGGGTCAACCGGGTGGTGTACGACGTCAGCAGCAAGCCGCCGGCGACGATCGAGTGGGAGTAAGGATGGAATCGCCCGAGAACAACCTGTTCCTTCGGCTGCACAAGTGGGCGGCGCGTCAGGACGAGAATTATTGCACGGAAGCACTCGTCCTCGTGTTGCAGCACTTGCTGGATCGCCAGCCGGATGTTGGCGTTCGCCTGCTGGCAGCGCTCACCGGTGGTTTTCTCGTGGTGTCTCCCGAGGAGGCATCGCGGGTCGATCTTCGCACACAGGTCGAAACGACCGAAGGCAGGCCCGACCTCGAAATCCGCTGGGCGGACTGCCTGGTTGTCGTCGAGGTGAAAGTCGAGTCGGCACTGCACAAGGGCCAGTTGGAGGGGTACCGCGTCTACCTGCGGGAGAGTGAGGCTCCCCGGAGCCTGCTGGTGTTGCTGACCCGCTACGCGGTGGCGTTCGACGAAGGCGATGAACGGCCCGACTTGGCTCTCCACTGGCATGAGGTGGCGGACTTGCTCGCGGGCGAATACCAGGCCGGCGCGATCGCGGACCCCGCAGCACTGTTCCTGTGCCGGCAATTCCTGGACTTTCTGGAGGCAAGAACCATGTCGCTGGCGCAAGTGGGCTGGCAGATGGGCGAGGGCGTCCGGGCGCACCGCAACCTTCTGGTGATGCTGGAAGAGGTCGCGCGTGGCTGCCGGTTGTCGGTGAAAAAGGTGACGACCTGGGACTCGATTGGGTTCCAGCTCGACAAGAAATTCTGGGTGGGGGTACATTACGACGCCCCGACTCACGTCCGCTTCCAGACGGAGGGGTGCCGCATCGACCCGACGGCCGCCAACAGCGTCGGCGTCGGCTTGGTCATCGCTGAGGACTGGGCCCCCGGCGGACTGATCTGGAGGCACGTTGCCGAGCTGGAGTCGGAACAGGTCGCCTTCTTCGCACGGTCCAAGGCCCGGCAGATACAGTGGCTGGAGTCGTTCCTGCGCGAAGCGCTCGCGATGGCGCGCCGCATCGAGGCGCCCGAACAGGCTGCATAAGGACGGAGATGATTTCCCCATGCGCTTCACGAAGCTCCACGGCATCGGCAACGACTACGTCTACGTCGATTGCATCCGCTACCCGCCGCCGCGCCACCCGGCCGAGCTGAGCGTCAAGGTCAGCGACCGCCACATCGGGATCGGCAGCGACGGCCTCATCCTGATCTGCCCCTCCGAGCGCGCCGACGTGCGCATGCGCATGTTCAACGCCGACGGCAGCGAGTCGGAAATGTGCGGCAACGGCATCCGCTGCGTCGCCAAGTTGGCCTTCGACCACGGCCTCACGAAGAATAACCCGATGAAGGTCGAGACCGGCCGCGGCGTCCTGACGCTGCATCTCGACGTCAACGCGGGCAAGGTCGAGCGCGTCACCGTGGACATGGGCGAGCCGATCCTCGAGGCCGATAAGATCCCGACGACCTTGCCGGGGCCGCGGGTCGTTAATGTCTCGCTCGAGAAGGGTCCTGACACCTTTTTCGAGGGGCTCGACCCGCGCATGACCTGCGTCTCGATGGGCAACCCCCACGTCGTGATGTACTGCGAGGACGTGAGCAAGGTGCCGTTGGAAAGAGTCGGCCCCGTGTGGGAAAACGCCCCGGTCTTCCCGCGGCGCATCAACGTGCATTTCGTGCAGGTGCGATCACCCCGGGAAGTGACCATGCGCACCTGGGAGCGCGGCAGCGGCATCACCCTCGCCTGCGGCACCGGGGCCTGCGCCGTCGCCGTCGCCGGCGTGCTGACCGGGCGCACGGGGCGCGACCTTCTGGCCCACTTGCCGGGGGGCGACTTGCACCTGCGCTGGGACGAGAAGGATAATCACGTGTACATGACCGGCCCCGCCGTCGAGGTGTTCAGCGGCGAATGGCCGGACGCATAATCAGCCGCTTGTGGCTTCGCACGGCCTGCGAAGCCGCAAGCGACTGCGGAGGGCAAGGATGCCATGAAGATTCGTCAGCCCTGGCTGATCAAGGCGGCGGGGTTTTTCGCGGCGTGGGTGCTACGGCTGTGGCTTGGGACGCTGCGCCACCGCCACCGATCGCTGGGCCCGAACGTCGATCCGAGGCGGCGGGAGTGCCGGCAGCGGTACATCTACGCCTTCTGGCACGAGGGCCTGCTGCTGGCGGCGTCGCAGTACGGCCACACCGGCGTCCACGTGCTCATCAGCCAGCACGCCGACGGCGAACTCATCGCCGAGGTCTGCCGGCACCTCGGCTTCCGTGCGGTGCGCGGCTCGACGACGCGCGGCGGCGTCGAGGCACTGCGGCAGATGCTCAAGGTGGGGCGCCACGCCCACCTCGGCATCACGCCCGACGGGCCGCGCGGGCCGCGCCGCCAGGTGCAGCCGGGCCTCGTCTACCTGGCCGCGAAGACGGGACTGGCGATCGTGCCGGGGGGGATCGCCTACGATCGGCCGTGGCGGACCCGCAGCTGGGACCGCTTCGCCATGCCGCGGCCGTGGAGCCGGGCCGCGTGTGTCACCGGTGAGCCGATCATCGTGCCGGCCGATGCCACGCGCGAGGAACTGGAACAGTACCGCCGGCGCGTCGAGGAAGCGCTCCTGCGCGTCACCGAGGCGGCGGAGCGGCTGGCCGCCGGCGCGCGGCTTGCGGCCTGACCGTACGTCAGGCTTTCCAGCCTGACCTTCTTCTGGTCAGGCTGGAAAGCCTGACGTACCGCCGCCTGGTTTTGCCCTTGCATCGCAGAGGGGTCATCGCTATCGTGCCTGCTCAATTATCACCAACTGACGACGTGGACGATCTCCCGACCGCCTTGCCGTACCTCGGCTGGTGGGTGCGCGGCACCCTCCTGCTGATCGTGGGCGGGCTGGTCACGGTCTTCACCATCGCGGTCTTGCTGAATCCGTACAACCCGGACGGCACGCCGCGCACGATGGGGACGCACACGGGACCGCCCCTGTATTTGCCCGATTGCACCTTCAAGACGATGACGGGGGGCCTGCCCTGCCCGTCGTGCGGCATGACGACGAGCTTCAGCCTGCTCATGCACGGCGACCCGCTCAACTCGTTGCGGGCCAACTGGGTGGGCACCGGCCTGGCGCTGCTTTGCCTGGCGCTGATCCCGTGGGCAGTGGCCTCGGTCTGGCTGAAACGGCCGCTGTTCCTCGTGTCGCTGGAGCGTGCCGCGGCCGTCTCGGTGGTCGGCTTTTTCGTCATCATGCTGCTGCGCTGGGGGATCGTACTGCTGCTGATCTGGTGGGAACGGCACTATTCCTGACCGCCGCCAACGGGGGAGAGCCTTTCGGGCCGCGGCGGCTGGGCCAATCACGGGAGGAGAGGCGATGACACCCTTGCGGCGCTGGTTGGGGCTCGGGCTGGGCGCGCTGGCCGTCGTCAGCAGCGGCTGCAACATCCTGTCCTTGCCCTTCTTCCTGGCAGGCCCCGAACCGTCGGTGCCCGCCAAGCTCCAGAAACTGGCCAGCGAAGACAAGGAGAAGACGGTCAAGGTCGCCGTCCTGGCGTCGAGCAACCTCGAAGTCCGCGACCAGCTGGCGCGCGTGGACCGCGAGTTGAGCGCCCTGGTCGTCAAGCACCTCAGCGACCTCTGCAAGTACAACAAGGAGAAGGTCGAGGTCCTCCCGGTCAACGTGGTCGAGCGCTACAAGACCGCCCACCCCGACTGGGACCGCCCGCTCGACCTGGTGCGCATCGGCCAGGACCTCAAGGTCCGCTATGTCGTCTACCTGGAAGTCGATACCCTGTCGCTGTACCTGCCCAAGAGCAACAACCAGTTCTACCAGGGCGACATCGACATCAAGGTCACGCTCGTCAACGCCAAGAGGCCGGACGACGAGCCGGTAATCGATACGTGCCACGAACTCTACCCGGAATCGCCCATTAGCACCTTCGACGACCCCAACCCGATCACCTTCCGGCGCAAGTTCCTGGACCACGTCGCCGAGAGGATCGCCTGGGACTTCACCTCGCACCCGACCGAGAAGGATTACGGCGACAACAAGTAGCCGGGTCGGGCGTGCGGAAATGGCGCAAGCCCGCGGGCAAGTTCCCGCGGGCTTGCCGCTTTTTCCGCGCCGCGCCGCGCACCTCGCTGGACGGACACGGCGGGCCGGCTTAGTAGTGATGACAGGTCCTGTGCCGGGCGCACGGGACGCCGTCACTCAACGGAGGCGCACGTGTCCGAGCCGATCGTGATCCGCTGTCGCGAGAACGGGCCGCTGGTGGTCCACGGGGCGGTCAAGGTGGTCGATCACCAGGGCAACGAGTTCGCCGTCCCGCCCGGCAAGGATTCCGTCGCCCTGTGCCGCTGCGGGCAGTCGAAGAACAAGCCGTTCTGCGACAACAGCCACCGGGGTGCGGGGTTCGCGGCGACGGGAGAGCCGGCGACGGTGGAGTCCGAGCCGCTGGAGGCGCGCGGCGGGGCGCTGGTGATCACGCCGCTGAAGGATGGGCCGCTGGAGGTGGTGGGGCCGCTGGAGATTGTCTCCGGCACCGGCCGGACGGTGAACCGCGTCGAGACCACCCGCCTCTGCCGCTGCGGCGGCTCGGCGACCAAGCCCTTCTGCGACGGAA
>DATFNV010000366.1:0-7909 GCA_035266225.1 Gemmataceae bacterium | reverse complement strand
AGCGTGCGCAGGTTGTGCGGCATGCGCTGGAGGATCTTGTCCTTTTCGAGGTTCTCGGTTAGCGACACCTTGACGGTGCGGTCGAAGGGCAGCTCGCCGGAGTGGACGCGCTTGAGGGTCTCGACCACCTGGCGGAGGGCGCCGTCGCACTCGAGGACCTTGCGGCGGAAGCGCTTGCGGGTGACTTCGATCTTCTTGGCCAGGGCGATCTCCTCGTTGCGCGTCAGCAGCGGGATGTTGCCCATCTGCGTGAGGTACATGCGCACCGGGTCGTCGATGCGGCGGCCGTCGTCCTCGTCGATGAAGGAGAGGTCGAGGTCGGCCCCGGCGTCGGCCTCGGCGGAGGCGGCGACGGGCGAGCCCTCCCGATCGGCGACGTCGTCCTCGTCGATCAGCTCGATGCCCTGCTCCTCCAGCATGAGGATCAGCTGGTCGAGTTTCTCCGGGTTGACGGCGTCGTCGGGCAGGTAGTCGTTGACCTGGGTGAAGGTCAGATAGCCCTTCTCCTTGCCCTGTTCGAGCAAGGCTTTCAGGCCCTCGTCGAGCTTCTCCATTAAACCCTCCTCGCCTCAAGCCCGGCGGCCGCAACGGCGCGCCCGCCACAGCCCCTGGTTCGCCGTGTGTTCCTCTGCCGGGGCGGACCTCCCATGTCCCACCCCCTAGCCCGCCGTCAGTGCGTTTCCGCTTGCAGCCGCCGCAGCAACTCGACCGCCTGAGCGTGATCGCTGACGGCGTTGAGCTGATTCTGGAGTTCTTGTTTCACCGGCTGAAGCCGCCTCCGGCGGAACTCCGCCAGGAGCTGTCGCAGGGTGGCGTCCCGATTCGGGTTGGCCCGCCCAATCTCCTGGAATTCGAGAGCCGCCGCCGCGAGTCGCGGGTTGTCCAGCCGGGCCCGCAACAGATCGAGGGTGGGCGGCTCACCCTCCGCCTGCAAAGCGTACAGGCCAGCCAGCAGTTGCCGCAACCCCAAGTGAGCGATCTCCTCGACGCCGACCTCCGCCAAGGCGGCCGGCACCAGCCCCGGGTCGGCCAGCAACACCTCCAGCAGCTGCCTCTCGTGCGGGGCCGGCGGGGGCGAGCGGCGCTCGCCGGCGGGCTCGGGATCGCGCCGCTTTTCCTCGGCCCGCTGCCGCCGCTGCCGCAGTTCGTCGAGCCGGGCCCGCACCGTCGTCTCTCGCAGGCCGAGGCGCTGGGCGATGCGCGTGACCATCAACTCGCGCTTCATCGCCCCGGACTGGCCCGCCAATTCGGGGGCCAGGGCGATGATCGCCAGCACGGCGTCGGCCGCCCGGCGCCGCCCCTCCACACCCTCCGCCGCCCCGTCGGCCGTCACCTGCCGCAGCTTGAAGTCCAGGGCGTCGGCCGCCGTCTCCAGCGCCTGCCGGAACGGATCGACCCCGCGCGTCACCAGCAGGTCGCACGGATCCAGGCCGTCGGGCAGCGTGGCCACCGCCAGGTCCACCTCCTGGCCGGCGAAGATCTCCAATGCCCGGTCCACGCCGGTGTCGCCGCCGGCGTCGGCGTCGAAGACGAGGACGACGCGCGGCGCGAACAGGCGCAGCTTGTGGACGTGCCGGGCGTTCAGCGCCGTGCCCATCGTGGCGACCACCTGCGACACCCCCATCTGATGGGCCATCAGAACGTCGGTGTAACCCTCGACGACCGCGAGGTAGCCGGCCTTGCCCGCCGCCGCCTTGGCCGCGTCCAGACCATACAGCTGCTCGCTCTTGTTGAACAGGGGAGTTTCCGCGGAGTTATAGTACTTGGGCGCCCGTGGCAGCTCGGGAGATGTGGGCAGGATCCGTCCGCCGAACCCCACCGTCCGGCCGAGGGCGTCCCGGATCGGGAACATGACCCGGTCGCGGAAACGGCAATAGTGGCCGTTCCCCTGCATTCGCCGGGCCAGCAGCCCGACCTCTTCGAGCAGGTCGAAGCCGACGCCGTCGGCCCGGCCCCGCTGCACCAGCCAATCGCCGGCCGGCGGGGCAAAGCCGAGGCCGAAGCGGCGCACCGTCTCGCCAAGGAGGCGGCGCTCGCCGAGGTACTGGCGGGCCTGTTCGGCCAGGGCGTCGTCGAGCAGACACCGTTGAAATTGCTCGGCCGCCCAGCGAATCGTTTCAAGCATAAGAGCGCGCCCCTGCGCCTGCGGGGACGCGCCCTGGTTTTCCAGCGGGATTCCGGCGCGGCGGGCCAGAAGTTCGAGCGCCTCGGGAAAGGTGATGCGCTCGTGTTCTTGAACAAAACTGATGACATCGCCGGATTTGTTACAGGACCAACACCGGTAGCGCTGCCGCCGCGGGTCCACGTCGAAGGAGGGGCGGTGGTCGTCGTGGAAGGGACAGAGCCCCTTCCAGGTGGCGCCGACCGGACGCAGCGCCACGTAACTGCCGACGACGTGAACGATGTCGTTAGCCTCTTTGACCTGCCGGATCAGGGCGTCGTCCGCCAAGGGCCACCCGTGTGCAGGAGGTTTCAATGCCCACGTGGTCGGGGCAGTGTCGGGGCATTCGCTGGGATGTTCCGTCGAGGCAACAGCCGGGGGGAAGAACGGCGCCGGCGGGACAACGAGACGTAAGGAGAGGAGAGAACGAGGGCGAAATATCCGGCGTCGGCCTGGAGGGCCGGCCACCCGACCTCCCGCACCCATCCCCCGAGCCCCCGTCGGGCGGACCACCTGGCCCGCTGCGTCGCCTTCCCTGGCTCACCCATCCGCCGGCCCACCGTCCTTCGCGGTGCCGGGCGCCGGCGCTGGGCCGAGTCATCTCCCAACGCCAACTCGGTCCACTCGGTCGCGCTTCTGAATTATAGCCGTGCTCCAAGATGGCGTCAAGTTCGGCGGACCCCGCAACCGGCCCAGTCGCGCGGCATTATCCCGTTGGCCGCCTTCTGTTTACGTTTCGCGCTCGCGTCGGGTCGCCGGACGCGAATGGCAATCGTGCAGGTCGTGCCGCTTCTCCCGCCTTTACGGTCAACCCCGACCCGTCCAGTTGCCGAAAATAAGAGGCGCAGTCCGAATGTGTTCCGGATGACGAAAGGAGGCACGGATGCTCAGGGCGCGTGTCAGTGCGGGGACGATCACCGGGTGCCTGCTCGTCTGGGGGGCCGTGGCCCAGGCGGCGCCGCCGCCCGGACCCGAGATCTTCCTGAGATATCGCCCCAGGCAGGAGGGCGTCCTTTACGGCACCCCCGACGCCAAGGACGTCGCCGCGTGCAAGGTCGAGCCGGAAAAGGGCAAGGACAAGGGCGCCGGCTGGCTGCTGCGCGACCCGCAGGGCCGACCCCTCCGCCGCTTCTACGACACCCAGTATGACGGCGTCAACAAGACCACCATCGACGTCTGGTCCTACTACCAGGACGGCGTCGAGACCTACCGCGAGCAGTTCGTCAACACCGCCGCCGACCCGGACCAGATGAACTACCGCTGGTTGAACCAGGGCGGCAGCAAGTGGGGCACCGCCCACACCAAGGACGGCAAGATCGACACCTGGAAGGTCATCTCCCCCGAGGAGGTCAGCCAGGAAATCGTGCTGGCGATCGTCAAGAACGAGTTCGCCCGCATCCAGGCGCTGATGATCAGCGACGCCGAGTTGAAGGCGCTCGACCCGCCGGCCGACCTGGCCAGGCGCGCCCGCGACGGCCGCGCCGCCGCCGCCGCCCGCTTCAAGGAGACCGTCAACAAGTTGGCCCTGAACGACAAGTCGCACTGGCTGCACCTGGAAACCGAGGCGCCGCACCTGATCCCGGTCGAGCGCGGCCGCGACATCCTGGAGCACGCTCACGGCACCATCGTCATCGAGACCGCCGCCAAAAACGACTGGATCCAGACCGGCGAAATGATCCAGGTCGGCCCGGGCTGGCGCCTGATCGAGGCCCCGACGGCCGGCGCCATCGACGGCAAGGCCGGCCCGATGGGCGGCGACAACCCGGAGCTGCAAAAACTGCTGACCGACCTGGGGGCGCTCAACGGCGACTTCTCGAAGAAGCCCGACGCCAAGCCGGCCGAGGTGCTGAAGTACAACCTCGAGCGCAGCACCCTGATCGAGAAAATCATCGCCGCCGTCAAGAGCGACGAGGAGCGCGGCCAGTGGATTCGCCAGGAGGCCGACTGCCTCAGCGCCGCGGCCCAGAACAGCCCGGCCGACGACAAGGCGGCCTACGAGCGACTGACGTCGGTCGTCGGGCAGGTCAAGAAGGCGATGCCGGCCGGCGACGCCCTGACGGCTTACGTCACCTTCCGCGAAATGCAGGCGTGGTACTACGACCAGACGCGGCAGAAGGATTACGACTTCAAGAAGGTCCACGAGGCCTGGCTGGAGCGCCTGGGGAAATACGCCAAGGACCACCCCACCAGCGAGGACGCCCCGGAAGCGATCCTGTCCGCGGGCTGGGTGAGCGAGACGCTCGGCAAGGAGGTCGAGGCGAAGAACTGGTATCAGCAGCTCGCCAAGGACTTCCCCGACAAGCCGCAGGGGGCCAAGGCCAAGGGCGCCATCCGCCGCCTCGGCCTGGAAGGCACCGAGTTGGCGCTGGCCGGCCCGACGCTGGACGGCGGCACGTTCGACGTCAGCAAGCTGCACGGTAAGGTGGTCGTCGTGTACTACTGGTACAGCTTCAACGGCGGGCCGGTGGGCGAGTTCGCCAAGCTGAAGCTGCTGCTGGACACCTACGCCGTCAAGGGGCTGGAGCTGGTGACGGTCAACCTCGATAGCAGCGCCAAGGAGGCATCGGACTTCGTCAAGAAGACCAACGCCCCCGGCACCCACCTCTACCAGGAAGGCGGCATGGACAGCAAGTACGCCGTCGAGTACGGCGTCATGATGCTGCCCAACCTGTTCCTGGTGGGCAAGGACGGCAAGGTCGTCAGCCGCACCCTGCAGATCGGCAACGTCGAAGAGGAAATCAAGAAGCAGGTTGCGAAGTAACCAGAAGCCTCGCGTGGCCTGGTTCCAGACGGACGCCTTAGAAATTGTAACAACAATGACTTGGCCGCTTGCGGCTGCGCAATCGTTCCTGCGAAGCCGCAAGCGGCAAGAGGGTTGTTGAGACAGGTTCTTAGGGGTAATCCGTTGGGGTGAGGGAGGGTGCCACGGGGCCGTCACATGCCCCGTGGCACCCTCGTCGCACCCTGGCACCCTGATTCGTTTCACGGGCCGGTGAAACGAATCGCGTTTCCCGATGTCCTTGTCCTTCAGTGACTTGCGCCGCCGACAACCCATTCGTTTCACGACTTTGGTAGACACACTTCAGGGAGGCAATGAAACGATTCGTCAGGGAGGAAATTTGGCCGCCTCGACGCGCGCTGTGAACCTCCAGCTCAACCGAGGAGAGTCCCCGCCGACTGGCACCCGCTTTTGAACCCGGCCGCCCGAATGAGGGTTTGGCCGAGTGGCGCGCCCTGGCCAAACCCCCTCTCCCGCGGATGAGCTTGGGGCCGGGGACGTGCGTTGTTTGTACGGAAGCAGTCGCGCGGCCGGATCGTTCCATGAGACGATGCGGGGCGCCGCACGCTTCCGGACGACCCAGGCGGCCACCCCCCTTGCCACGGGCGATTGTGTACGAATGTTCCAATACCGATGCCGACGAGCGGAGAAATGTGCGCTTTTTCTCTGGTGAGGCGGTGGGTTGAGACGTATACTCTTATCACTTCCAGTTCGGAATTGTTGCAGAAGCGTTCGGACTCGCGGATACATCGACGGTCCCCCTGGCCGTTTTACGGTTCCTGTTACCCTTTCAGGACTCGTTAGACTCATGCGCACGCACCCATCTCAGCCCCGCTCCTCCGCTTCCTGGCTCGCCGCCCTGCGCCCGCTGTCTCGGCCGTTCCGCCGCTGGTTCTCGCCGCGCCGCGCCGCCCCGATCCTGACGCGGTCGCTGCGGCTGGAAGCGCTGGAGACGCGCGATCTGCCGAGCGTCGTCTCTCCCATGTACATCGTCGCCCATCCTCTCTCCAACAAGCCGCTGGGGGCTCCCGGCCCGGTCGGCTATTCGCCGGCCCAGATCGTCCAGGCCTACGGCTTCAATCAGATCTCGTTCAACGGCGTCACTGGCAACGGCAGCGGCCAGACGATTGCCATCGTCGATGCCTACAACACCCCGACCATCACCGGCGACCTGGCGGCGTTTGACGTGGCCGAAAGCCTCGCCGCCCCGCCGTCCTTCAAGGTGGTCAACCAGAGCGGCGGCAACACTCTGCCGATGAACGCCACCCCAGGAGGGTGGGGCCTGGAGACCTCCCTGGACGTCGAGTGGGCGCACTCGGTCGCGCCGGGGGCCAACATCCTCCTCGTCGAGTCCAACACCGAAAACGACTCGGACATGTACGCCGCGGTCCAGTACGCCGCGGGCGTGTCGGGCGTGTGCGTGATCTCCATGAGCTGGGGCGATTCGGAGGCTCCCTCGGAGCTGGGCAACGACGGCTACTTCACCCACGCGGGAGTCACCTACGTCGCCGCCTCCGGCGACTCCGGCTCGCCGCCGATCTACCCCTCCGCCTCGCCGAACGTGCTCGCGGTCGGCGGCACCAGCCTGTCCCTCTCCAACGGGAACTACGGCAGTGAGTCGGCCTGGAGCGGTAGCGGCGGCGGCATCAGCGCGTTCGAGTCGGCACCGCCCTACCAGCAGGGTCTGGTGATCTACAACGGCAGCAGCAACGGGATGCGCACCACGCCGGACGTCTCTTACAACGCCAACCCGGGGACCGGCGTCGGCGTCCTCGATGACTGGGATTACGCTGGGTGGGTCCAGGTCGGCGGCACCAGCGCCGCGGCGCCGCAGTGGTCCGGCCTTATCGCCATCGCCAACCAGGGCCGGGCCCTGGAGGGCCTCGGCTCGCTCAGCGGCGCCAGCCAGACGCTGCCCGATCTCTACGCCCTACCCCAGAGCGACTTCCACGACATCACCACCGGCAGCAGCATCAGCACCAGCACCCCCCCGGGACCGAATTACGCGGCGGGGCCCGGCTACGACCTCGCCACCGGCCGCGGCACCCCGATGGCCAACCTCATCGTAAACGGCCTCATGGGTCCCGTCCAGGTGCTTTACGGCTCGCTGTCGGTGACCAACAACACCGGCAACGTCTCGGTCAGCGCCATCACAGGTTCGACGACAACGTACACCTTCACGGTCACAAACCTCACCGCGAACACGCTCACGCTTCAGGACCCGATCAGCCTGCCAACCGGCTTCACGCTTGTGTCCGACTTCGGTAATACCACCCTCGCCGGGGGGGTATCGACGACGTTCACGGTGGGGATCAATACGGCCACGGCCACGACATACAGCGGCACAGTGTCGTTCGGTATCAGCAATGCCAACAACAACTCGTTCAGCTTCACGCTCACTGGCACGGTGGGGAGTACGATCATCCTCGACGACAGCCAGTTGGGCTTCAGCGCGACGAGCGGCTGGCTGTACGCCTCGGGGTCGAACTACAGCCAGTACTACGACTCCAACACCCACTACATCCTCGGCGGCGTCGGCAGCAAGGATGTCGCCTCCTGGACGTTCACCGTGGCGCCAGGCACCTATCAGGTGTCGGCGACCTGGGTGCCGTACAGCAACCGGGCGACGAACGCGCAGTACACGGTGCTGTCCGGGTCGAGCGTGCTGGCGACGACCACGGTCAACCAGCAGCAGGCGCCCGGCAGCTTCAGCGACGCGGGGGCGCAGTGGCAGAATCTAGGCGCCGGGAACTTGCTCGACTTCGGCACCTCCCTGACCGTCGATTTGTCCGGCGCCGGCAACGGTTACCTCATCGCCGACGCGATGCGCATCCACCTCATCAGCGCCCTGCCCCAGGCGCCTGCGGTCCAGGTCTCCGAGGGGGCTACCGTCGTGGCGAACAACGGCAGCGTCAACTTCGGCAGCACCTTGGTAGGCGCTCCCCTCACCCAGACCTTCACCGTCACGG
>DATFNV010000365.1:0-11231 GCA_035266225.1 Gemmataceae bacterium | reverse complement strand
AGCGGCTGATGGCGAGCGGAGAGGTAGCCATGCTTCTCCTCCTTGAAGGACGGGTATTCCCGAGGAGAATCATAGGCGTGGCCCATTGACAAAAGCAAGCGCTGGACAATAATTCAGGCGGGCTGTAATGCGTAGGCCCTGGCTTGAACCATGCCCGCCGCCGGCGAGGGTCGTCACCACATGTGTTTGCGTAGAAATGACTTGTGTCGATTGTGAATTCTTGGAAATTCACGCATCTATCTACGGGGAAACGCGATGAATTTGCCGGCGCGGGCTGAAGGGATGGTACCCGAGACGGCGGGGGTGGAGGCCGCGCCTTTCCGGATCGGCGTCCGCGGACCCGCGGCGCGGCAATCGCGACAGCAACGAAATCAGTCATACGGCCCTCACTTCCCCTGGCCGAATCGACCTCGGTTCCCCGGTTCGCTGCCGCGGCCTGGACGTTGTCCTGCGCTGGACAGCAGCGCGCCGCCTCCCGGCGAGAAGATGTGGGCCTCCCCGGTCAGGCGGGCGCATGGGGAAGGGCAGCGCTGTCGCCCCCGCACGGATCGATGATTCGGCGGGAGAGGCAGCACTGCCCTCTACCCTATTACGGCCTCTCACTACGGATTTCCTGACAGGAAAATAACTTTTTTCTGACCGTCACCGATTTTGGGGTGGCCGGTCGGCTCTCGGCCCGCGCCCTGGGATCTGCCTCGTGCGGGGAGGTGTGTGCCACCCCCACCCCTGTGGCATGTGGCACACACCTCATTTGTTCGCCGCAAGTCGAATGCCGACCAGGGGATAGGTGTGTGCCACGCGCTGGCACGCAACTCGGCCCGCGTGGCACACACCTCCCGGGGCGTCCGGCCGCTTCCCCCCGCTGGCACAGCCGGCCGACCCCTCCCCGGTCCCCCAAGGTTCCGCGCGGAACATTCGTTCAGGAGCCGGCGCCGGCCTCCGAACCCGGTCGCTGCTGCCACCGGCGGCCGCCCACACCCCAAAATCGGTGACGGTCAGCCTTTTTCACTCCCTTTTCCATCCGGCCCGTTCGCGTCCGCGTCGTCCTGCTCTCGTCGCTTCTGCCGAACGCGGTGGGTCAGTTGCCAGATGGCCGCCCTGGAGAGTCTTTGCTAGGCGTCGGACAGCCTCCTCGCCAGCAGTTCCCCCATGAACTCCTGTTCGCCGGCCGTCAGGCTGGGCTCGAGCCGTTCCGCCTGATCCTCGATCGTCGTCTCGGCGGCATGGTGGACTTCCTTCTCGTCGGCCGGCACCCCTCGTTCGTGCCGGTGCCGGCACCGGTCGTCCTCGAGCAGCGCGTCGGCCCGCTGGCCCAGCAACCGGGTCAGGAACTCCTCCAGGGACTTCTGTCCCCCGGCGAACGGCTCCAGCAGTTGCTGCGGCCGTTCCATCAGGTCACCGACCAACTCCTGCACGGCCTCCTCGATGAACTGCTTCCGATCGCGACCGTGATGCCGCCAGCGGCGGATCACCTCACGGTGGACCGTCGAGACGATCGAGTCGCACAGCCGGGCCCATGCCTACCGGTCCCCCGCCAGGCAACTCTCGACCATCGCGACATCATCCGCTCGTTCCTGCTCGACCCTCTTCAGGATGTGACTCCTCGCGGCGATACGACCTCTGCACCTCCGGCGACTCCTTGGCGTCGAATCCGATCGACCGCTCCCGGCCGGGGCGAAAGGCCGGACGCACGGCGGTTGGGGAGGGCTCCGGCCTCACAAGGCACATCGCCCTCCGCTGCCGTTTCGTTGGGACGCGCAGGGCGTATCGCGCCCGCGCCGCAGCATGGCGCGGGAGATCGACACCTCGAACTCCGCCTGGCAGGAGCAGACGAACGCCTGCCAGTCCGAAGCCGTCCCGGCCAGGCATTGCTCGACCAGCCCGGCATGGATCAGCCTCCTCAGCTCGACGTGTACGGGCTGCCTCCTCCTGTGAAGAACCTGCGGACCGCGGCCAGGTCCTCCCGGGCCTGCGGCTTCCTCGACGAGACTTTGCGCCATCGGGTCGTTGGCGTGGCATCCGTCCAGTTCGTCACTCATGAGTGTTTCCTCTCGAACCAGGATCCGTGGTGTACGGGCGACGTTGTCCCTGTCGGTCGAAGGCGGCCCCGGCCCACCGGCAGGCTGCTGTTTCGCAAGCCGGCGCGCAGAATCGCCTACCTTCCTTAACGATTGGACCTTTCACGAAAACGCGCCGCCGGCGAGGATCGTCGCCGCAGACATTTGCCAATAAATGAGTTGTGTCGATTGTAAAATTTTCGGAATTCACGAATTTATCAGAGCTTAATTTGCCGGAACCGACCGAAGGAATTGTGTACCAAACGACAGGCAGTAGGTCGCGTGTTTCCGGACCGGCGTCGGCGGACGGGTCCGCCAGGAGCGATGCCCCTCAGACGCCGGTGGAACGTCCTCTTCGCGGCGATGTATCCCACAAGGCCGCACGCGGTCGTCCGCTCTGCTCCGCGGGCCCCAAGCGATCGCGCCGAACGGTCTGAGTGGACCCGTGGCCGCAACGGCTCGCTCGGGAAGACGTTGTGCCCGAGATCCCGCGGAGACGCCGGCAGAGTTCAAAGCAGGGTGACAGTCGGTGGGTCCGGTCCCCGGTTGAGGTGGAGGTTGACCCGCGCGTCGCTTCGGCCCAAATTTCTCCCTGACGAATCGTTTCATTGCCCCCCTGCGGGCTGTCTACCAAAGTCGTGAAACGAATGGGTTGTCGGCGGCGCAAAACGAGGAAGGACAAGGACATCGGGAAACGCGATTCGTTTCACCGACCCGTGAAACGAATCGGGGGGACAGGCCGCGACGCCGTGGCCGGCACGGTGGTCCGCACCTCACTTCGGGCGGCGCAACAGGGAAAGACAACAAAAGATAAAAGTCGAGACTGTAGCATCAGGGGTGAGGGAATCCGACCCCTGCCGGCTTGCCCGGCCGGTGAAGAAGGTCGCCGGCTAGCACGGCCAAGTCTTGGGATTGCGCTCGACCCCTGCCGGCTTGCCCGGCAGGTGAAGAAGGTCGCCGGCTAAAGGGGGACGCGGAAAATCCTTTTCTTCCCCCCGTTCTAGCCGGCGACCTTCTTCACCTGCCGGGCAAGGAGATCGTCCAGCTTTTAAGTGGTGTTGGTCACGGGGTTTGCGGCGGCCGCCTTGGCCTGCTTGGCCCGGAGCTTCGTCTCCTCCGCCTCCACCGTTACCAAGTTATGCGCCAACACCATCAGCCCCACCTCGCCGCGCACGCGCGACAATCCCCGGCCGCTGAACCGCCGCAGCTTCCGGTGCTCCTTCCAGTCCGCGTTCACCAACTCCACGTTCTGCCCACGCAACCGATACAACGCCTTCGCCGCTACCGTTCCCATCCGCGACCGTAACGCCTCGATCAACTCCTCGTGCTCCTGACGCGTCACCGCACGCCCCGAGGCCGGCACCTTCGTGCAGCGGAGAAAAAAGGTGTCAGTTCATTTTTCCTCGTCTTTCGCGTAAGGCGCGCAACCTGTTGGGAGTAAACTGGTTACGGCGACAAGAATTTAGTGTGCAAACGCTTTCTGGCAGTGGTCGTTCGGCCACTACGCGAATTCTATCTCCTTGCTGGATAAAGGGTTAGATGCCTTGAACATTAGTCCATTACGCGAAAGACGAGTTTTCTGCTCAGACACAAGAAAAATGAACTGACACGTATTAACCCGTATTAACCTCGCTGACACCTATTAACCTCGCCGCTACGTAGGAGAAGTTACGATAAACCCCTGGCCCTTCCCCCGGCAGCGGCGAGCCCGACGACCTCCGGGCCGACCGCACCTCCAATCGATGCTTCGCCTCCCTTTACTGCCTGCTGACACCCGGCCGGGTACAACTTTCCAGTGATTCCGCCCCGGCACCCCGGCCGCGAGGCGATTTCGGTTAATCTCCCGGCGGGCGAACCGTTCTATCGAGAGAGGCGAGCGAGAACCCCACGGGACTCCGCGTTACCGCCCTTTCCGCCTCGCTCGCGCCGGATGTTCCTTGACAGGGGGCCTCGCAGGGCAAATACTGAAATCCTTCGATCGATCCGTTGACACGGGATCGGTCAGCCGCCTGCGGCTTGACGTTAGCGCAACCCTGGTGCAGCCATGAGCATTCCCCGAATCACCCTCGACGTCGGCGTCGCCCTGGCTCTCTGTCTCGCCCTGGCGACGGTTTACGCCTTTGACCGGGGCGGCAACCAGGTCGTCGAGGTGCCGCCCCCGCCCGCCGACCCGCCGCCGCCGCCTCCTCCCCCAGCGGCGCCGTCCATCGACCCCATCCCTCGCCTGACGATGGGCCGGACGGAGGACGGGCAGTTCGGCGTCATGACGACGCCCGACCCCGCCGACCCGACGGTCAGCAAGAAGAAACTGACGTTCTCCGACCTGACGCAGCCCGGCCTGTTGCCCACCGGCGAAACCAACACCACCCGCGTCTGGGTGGACGGCGAGACGCCGGTCTTTTTCGCCCCCGAGAAGGGCGCGGTTCGCGTGCGCAAACCCGACGGCGCGCCTCAGGACCGTCTTTCCTGGCTCTGGCAGTACCAATCGATCGAGGTCGAGCAGGTGGCCGAGCTGGCGGCCGGCGACGTGTCGCGCCGCATGGACACGATACGCGTCAGCTACACCTTCCGCAACAAGGACACCAGGCCGCACCAGGTCGGCCTGGCGGTGGTGATCGACACCCTGATTGGCGACAACGACGGCGTCCTCTTCTGGGTGCCGACGCGCGCCGGGGTCATCAGCAAACCAATCACCTTCGGCAAGGGGGGGGAGGAAGTGCCGCCATACATCCGCGCCCTGGAGCGGCCCGACCTGAGCAACCCCGGCGTCGTGGTCAACCTGGGCGGACTGCGGCCCAGGGACGGCGAGGCCCCCGCGGAAGTCGTCCTGAGCGGTTGGCCCAAGAAGGGGGCGCGGTGGGACTATCCCCGCGACCTCTCGTTTACCCCCTACGGCAAGCCCGACACCGCCGTGGGCCTCTTCTACGCCCCGAAGCCGCTGCCGCCCGAGGAGCCCCGGACCGTCCAGTTCACCTACGGCCTGGCGATGCACACGCGTCGCAACAAGCTGACGCTGGACGCCGGCACCGCCCCGCTGGCCGGCGAGGAATTCGACCTCGTCGCCCTCATCCAACAGCCGGAGCGGGACCAGGCGGTCACCCTCGACCTGCCCGAAGGGATGTCGCTCAGGGAGCCGGCAACGAAGACGCAACCCGTGAAGGTGGATGGCGATTATACCAAGGTGAGCTGGTGGGTGAAGGTGGAGCCGAACGCCCGCGGCACCTTCAAGCCGAAGGTGCGCCTCGAGTCGGGCGGCAAGAAGCTGGACGAGGCGCCGGCCGAGCTGACCGTGTACTCGCGGCTGGAGTTGCGCGCCCACGACAAGCTTCCGGCGGGCCAGCAGACCTTCGAGGTCGATGCCTACGTCCTCGACCCCAGGGCGGGTCAGACCGTGGAATTGAAGCTCGGCGGCACCCCCGGCCTGACTCTCGACCCGAAAACCCCCGCCAGCCAGGACGTGCCGTTCCCGGGGAACCAGGGGCGCTACGGCAAGGTGCAGTGGTCGGTCAAGGCCGACGGCCGGGCCAGCGGCCAGGCCAAACTGACCGTCATCTTGCAGCCGGCGGGCGTCCGCCAGGAGGCCACCATCGTGATCCAGCCCAGCACCCGGTTGGAGCTGCGCGCCCACGACAAGCTGCCGGCGAGCCAGCAGAGCTTCTGGGTCGCTGCCTATGTCCTCGACCCCAGGGCGGGGCAGACGGTGGAATTGCAGGTCGGTGGCGCCCCCGGCCTGACTCTCGACCCGAAAACCCCCGCCAGCCAGGACGTGCCGCTCCCGGGAGACCAGGAGCGCTACGGCAAGGTGCAGTGGTCGGTCAAGGCCGACAGCCGGGCCAGCGGCCAGGCCAAACTGACCGTCATCTTGCAACCAACGGGCGTACGCCAGGAGGCCACCATCGTCATCGAGCCCCGCACCCTTACCAGGTAGGCGTGCGCCGCCCAGAATCACCCCTCGGGGGCTAACGACAAGATATGTCTCTGAAGCGCTTGGTCTTCTACTGTGCGATCGTCGGCGGCTGGGCGGGCCTGGTCGGGTCGCTGTTGGCCGAGTTCCTCGTCAAGCGACCGGGCCTGCTGGGCGGCGGCACGGCGGACGACGTCGCCACCGCTGCCCTGGTCGGGGCCGCGATCGGCGCCGGCCTGAACCTGGTGGCGGGCACGGCCAACGCCCAGTGGCAGGAGCAGCTCAAGCGGCTGGCACCGGGGCTGCTCATCGGCGGCGTCAGCGGCGCGGTCGGCAGCCTGATCGGCAACTTCCTCTATCAGCACGGCCTGCCCCGCGGCATCGGTTGGTTCGTCATGGGGGTTAGCATCGGGGCGGTGGACGGCCTCTCTGAGCGCTCGTGGAAGAAGGTGCGCAACGGCCTCATCGGCGGCGCCCTTGGCGGACTGCTCGGCGGCTTCCTCTTCGAGCCGATCAAGGATCTCGCCGGCTCGCGGGCCGTGGCCAGTATGAGCAGCGCCTTCGTGCTGCTTGGCCTCTGCATCGGCGCCCTGATCGGCCTGGTGCAGGTGGTCCTCAAGGAGGCGTGGCTCAGCGTCGTGGACGGCTACCGCCCCGGGCGCCAGTTGATCCTCAGCAGGGACGTGACGACCCTGGGCCGCGCCGAGAACGCCACCTTGCCGTTCTTCGGCCCGACCGCCCGGGACGTGGAGAAACAGCACGCGAGCATTGTCCGCCAGCCCAACGGCCAGTTCGTCATCGAGGACCACCAGGGGAAGGGCGGCACGCGGGTCAACAACGAAGTGGTCCAGGGGACGCGCGTGCTCCGCAACGGCGACCTGATCCGCCTGGGGGGAAACATCGTCCGCTTCAACGAGCGGGCACGCTCGGCCGCGCCGGCCCCGGTGGCCGCGCCGGCCGCGGCGCCGGCGCCCCGTGCCGTGCCGGCGCCGCGGCCAGCGCCTCCCGTGGCGGTTCCGGCAGCGAAGCCTCCAAGTAACGTTGCAACGCTTGTCGGTGGGACCCCTCCGTCGCCGCCGCCCTCGCAGGGGGCACCGCCCGCGAAGCCCCGCGCGGCCGACGAGTGCCCCACCTGTGGCCGCAAAGTCCCTGGGCCGCCGGGGCGGCGTCGCTGTGTCTTCGACGGGACCACGTTCTGATGCACGACCGTGCCATGACCCGACTTCTTGCCAACGGACTGCTCGTCTCCCTGCTGCTCGGCGCGACCGTCGCCGCGCCCGCCCGGGCCGGGGAAGACGACGAGATCGCGGTGCTGAAGAAGCAGGTCATCGAGGCGAAGGCGCAGCGCCTGGAACTGGAGGCCGAGCAAGACGTCCTCAAGCTGGAAAAGCAACATCCTCCCGCCGCCCCGTCTCATGCCCCCGTCAAGTTGCCGCCAGGCGCGGCGCTCGGCGTCCCCGAAACGCTCCAGGACATCCTCGGCGAGGGTGCCGACCTCCGCGAGACCCAGGAGAAGCGTGCGGAGGCACTGAAGAAGCTGGAAGACGAGGCCGGCAAGAGGCAAGGGCGGGCAAAGGAATGCTGGGAGAAGGCGGGGCGCGAATCGTTACAGGTCCTCGATGACCTGGCGGCGGAGGAGGCGAGCCTGTGGGTGAGCGTGGCCCGGATCGGCCCGGAGCTGCGCGTCGAATGGGACGAACCGCGGCGGTGGCTGGCCTGGGACGGCCCGACGGCCCGCACCGCCTTCTGGTTCTGGTGTCTGGCGACCTTCAGCGCCTGCTTGGCCGCCCGCGAAACGCGGCTGGGCCGCCGCCGCTGGTGGCGGGCCCGCGGGCCTTTCGTGCGGGGGACGCTTCGGGCGGGGCTGAAGGTCTTCGCACTGGCCTGGGTCCTGCTGCTGGCCTGGATCGTCGCCTCGCTGGTCGTGTTCCGAATCCCGCCGGCCGGAGCGGCCCCGGGCTCCGACGCCCGGGCGGCGCTGGCGAACGCACTGAGGGCCGAGGCGGCACGGCTGCAGGACGCCGGACCGGATGTCGCCGCCCTCAAGAAGGAGGTCGAGGGACAGCGTGAGAGCGCGTACAAGGAGTGGACGGCGGCGCTCGGCTTGCCGGCGAAGTCCCCCCTGGAGGAGCGTGAGCGCGCCGCCGGCAAGCGACTGCACGACGTCCTGGTGCAAACTCAGGCCGCCACACTCTTCGCGACCGAAGGTGCGGAAGCCGCCGAGCGGGCCCGGTCGGACCGCGCCCGCCTCGTCCCGGCGGTGGAGGCGAAGCGGCGAACGGCGCCCCTGTGGGCGGCGGTGCGGCTGGCGATGAGCGGCGGCCTGGTGCTACTGGCGTTCGTCCCGCCGCTGGTCTTCTTGCGGCGGCGGCGGCGGCGCCGGCGCGTCGAGGCCGAGCAGTGCCCCCGCTGCCTCGATCGCGGCAAACTCGTCGTCGTGACGACCGCGGTCCGCGACGAACGCTATCCCGACTCGAAATACCTGCGCTGTCCGATTTGCGAGTACGAGATGCGCCTGGGCTACCGCCACCTGCCGCGCCTCTGCTTCCCCACGGTGGGCCGCGTCGGCAGCGGCAAGACGCACTGGCTGGTCGAAACTTACTCGCAAATCGACGAGCAGCGGGTCCACTCGCGCGCCAAATTGACCAAGGCCCCCTCCCTCGGCGATCGGGTGCTGGATGAGTTGGTCCGCCGGCTGCGCGAGGAGTACCGCGGGCCGCACGGGACGACGGTGACCGAAGGCATGTTCCCGTACCCGTTCACGCTGCACTTCCAGGACCTCGACCCGTCGCCGAGCCGGGTGATGCTCAACCTGTTCGACTTCGGGGGCGAGATGACGTCGATGAGCATCGACACCAGCAAGCTGCGGCGGCGGGCGCTGCTCATGGACGGCTTCGTCTTCTTCCTCGACCCGACGCAGTCGGTCAAGGAACAGCAGGCGATCCTGAAGCTGTTCGCCGAGGAGATGCGGGCGCTGCGTGACCTGAAGCCGGAGGTGCCGATCCATCTGCCCGTGGCGGTGTGCCTGTCCAAGCTCGACCTGCTGCCGTCACAGACTGCCTTCAGCGGCCGGGCGCGGCCGTGGCTGCGCCGGCTGCGCGCCACCGCGGTCGGTCCAGCGACCCTCGCGACCCTGGAGGATCGCTCGCGGCTGGCCCGCGAGGCGCTGGTAACGCTGTTCCCCGGGCTGCCGATCGAGAAGGACCTGCGCGACACCTTCGGCGAGAATTTCCTGTTCTTCCCGCTGACGCCGGTCGGGCTCGCCGACGGGGAGCTGGAAGGCCCGGCCGTCGCCGACCTGCGCCGCCGCGCCGTCGAGCCGTTCGGGATCGCCGAGCCGATCCTTTGGTTGCTGCACAGGCACGGTTACCGGGTGTTCGGTTGAGCGCCCTCGCCCCAGGAGCAGCGTATGGGCTGGCCCACGAGGAGCGACTACATCAACGCGCTGCAGCGGCTGCCGGCCGTCTTCCGGGACGCGGCGTTCCAGGCGGGCGCGGTGCCGGCCGACGCGCGCGACCGGCTCGGCCGGCCGTCGCCCGCGTCCGGCTCCTTCGCCGTCGTCTTCAAGCTCCGCGTGGCCGGGGCCGACACCGCGCTGCGAGGCTACATCTCGCCGAGGCACGCCCGCCGGGCCGAGCGCCATTACGGTGTGCTCCGCGACTACCTGAAGCAGAGGCGGCCGTCCTGCCTCGTCCCATTCGAGTACCGCCCGTCGTTCATCCAGGTAGTGGACGAGTGGTATCCCGTCCTGACGATGGAGTGGGTGCAGGGCCAGAACCTCTGGGACTGGGCGGCCGAGCAGGTTGCCAACCGCTCCGCCGGCGCACTGCGCGAGGCGGCCGACCGCTGGATTGAGTTGGTCGGTGAATTGAAGCGCTACCAGATCGCCCACGGAGACTTGCAGCACGGCAACGTGCTCGTGGTCAACGGGGCGCTGAAGCTGGTCGATTACGACGGCATGTTCGTCCCCGCCTTCCAGGGGGACGAGGCCGGGGCCGTGGAGGACGGCGTGCCCGCCTACCAGCACCCGCGCCGCCCCGAGCAAACGACCCGGTCGCCGGCCCTGGACGACTTCTCCGCCTGGGTGATCCTCATCGCCCTGCGCGCCCTGGCGAGCGACCCGGGCCTGTGGGGGCGCTACGTCGAGGAGACGGACAACGAAAACTTGCTGTTTTCGCCCGAGGACATCCAGGAGCCCGACCGGCCGGGCAACCTCTGGGAGTCGCTCCGGCAGTCCGGCGACCCCCAGGTCGTGGAATGGTCGCGGCGCTTGCGCGAGTCGCTGGACCGGCCGTTCGCCGAGATTCCCCCCTTCGAGGTGGACCCCTTCCGGCCGCTGCGCGAGGCGCGCGACCCGGACGAGATCGTCCGACTGGCATCGGAGTTAGCGCTCGCGGGCCGAGACCTGCCGGACGACCTGGCCAGGAAGCTGACGGCGGCGCGGGAGCAGTGCGCGGCCCGGGACGAAGTGGCGGGGGCTTTGGCGGCCGGCAACGTGCGGCGGGCGGTGGCTTACCTCGATGAGCAACTCCTCGCCTACTGGCCGAAGCTGCTGGAGCGCGGCCGCCTGGCCCGGCAGCAGGTCGCCTGGCTCGACGAGATCCAGAAGCTGGTGCGGGAGACCCGGGACGGCCGCGACCTACTGAGGGGGTGGCTGCGGCTGCGGCTGTCGCTGGCCGGGATCCCGGAGGCCGAGCGGTTGGGGAAGGTGGCGGAGTCGTGGCGCCGGCGACTGGAATGTCTGGAGGCGCTGCAGGCAGAACTGGCCAAGTCGCCGCCGAGCGAGGCCGCCGTCGCCCGCGCCTGGAAAGAGCTGTGCGGCGCCGGCAACCACCCGGAGGCCGCCGGGCTGAAGGACCGCGCCGAGTTGGCCGGCAAGTACGCCCTCAAAGTGCCGACCGTGCGAGACCTCGCCGCGAAGCCGCCCGGCGAACAGGTCGATCGCGCCCTCTGCGGGGCGTGGGACGAGGGCGGCTTGGAGGGGTGTGACGAGGTGATCCCCCTTCGCCCCGCGGTGGAGAAGGCGCGGGGCCGCGTCCGGCTCCTGGACCGGCTGGGGACGCTGGTCAAGGGGGACGGGACGGACGAGCAAATACGGGCCATCGTCGATGCCCTTCCTCCCGATTACCCGTACGAACTCAAGGGTTCCCTGGAGGAGATCCGCAAGCAGGAGGTCGCCCGGAAGAAGCTGCGCGAGGCCCTGGGTCGGGTGCCGCTGTCTCACGTCAAGTTGGCGGAGGCGTGGGAAGCGTGCTGCGATGCGGGGGTCG
>DATFNV010000364.1:0-6906 GCA_035266225.1 Gemmataceae bacterium | reverse complement strand
CGCCTGGCTGGGCTGGCTGTTCGACGGCCTGGACATGTACCTCTACATGCTGGTCGCCACCCCGTTCGTCGCCGAACTGTTGGGCGTCGGCGAAAAGGATCCGCAGGTCGGCAGATACAGCTCGTGGATTCAGGCGGCGTTCCTCATCGGCTGGGCGCTCGGCGGCGGCTTCTTCGGGCGCATCGCCGATCGGCTGGGCCGCAGCCGCGCCCTGATGCTGACGATCCTCACCTACGCCTCGTTCACCGGGCTGTCCTATTTCGCACAAACCTGGTGGCAGTTGCTCCTCTTCCGCTTCCTGGCCGCCCTGGGCATTGGCGGCGAATGGGCGGTGGGTGCGGCGCTGCTGTCGGAGACCTGGCCGCGGCGCTGGCGGCCGTGGATGGCCGCCGTCCTCCAGACCGGCGTCAACATCGGCGTCATGCTCGCGAGCCTGGCGGTCTTCCTGCTGGCCGACTTCCGCCCGCGCACCGTCTTCCTGGTGGGCATCCTCCCGGCGCTTCTCGTCCTCTGGATTCGCCGGGCCGTTCCCGAACCGGAAGAATGGCAAGGAGCGAAACGGACGTCGGCCCAAGCGCAGCCCGGCTTCCTCGAACTGTTCCGCGGCCCCGTCCGCCGGACCACGCTGCTGACGCTGCTGGTGTGCGCCCTGGCACTGACGGGACACTGGGCCTTCCAGTTTTGGTACATCCAGCAACTGCGCACCCTTCCGGACGTGGCCGGCTGGACTGAGGCCGAGAGAAGTCAACTGGTCAGCAAGATGGTGTGGCTGGTTACGCTCACGTCCATCACCGGGAATTTCCTCGCGGCCCTGCTGGCCCGGCGGCTGAGATACCGGCGGACGATCACGACCCTCTGCCTGGCCTATTTCCTGTCGATGCTGGCTACCTACGCTGTGCCCATCGACCACGGTCGCCTCTGGATCGGGCTGGCGACCATCGGCCTGTGTCAGGGGGTCTTCGCCCTGTTCACGATGTACATGCCGCCGCTGTTCCCGACGCTGCTGCGGACGACGGGGGCCGGTTTTTGCTACAACATTGGCCGCGTCGCCGCCGGCCTTGGCACGGTGTTCTTCGGGCTGTTCTCCCAGGTTGGGGACTACCGCCTGGCGCTGTTCTACGCGGGGTTCCTGTTCCTGCCCGCGGCAGGAGTCGCCTGGCTGCTGCCGGAGCCGCCGGACGAGCTGCCGCCTGGTGACTCCCTGCCGAAGGTCGCCGTGGAGTGAGGCCATCATGAGCCGGTTGGAAGTGCTGACGCGCAATGACGGACCCCCTCCCGACGAGCTGGCCCCGGGCGTGGGGCTTCGAGTTCTCGCGTCGGGCTCCCTGGGAGCGCGCGGGCTGACCACCGCCCTGGCCGGCTTCCGGCCCGGGGCGACGCTGCCGTACCACAGGCACCCGTTCAGCGAGGTGATCGTCGTTCTGGAGGGCGAGCCGGACGTCCTCGTCGAAGGGCGCCGTTACCGGCTGAAACCCTTCGACGCAATGCACCTCCCCGCCGGGACGGTACACGCGGTGTCCAACGGGTCCGGCGGCGCCCCCGCCCTGCTCCACTCGTCCTTCGCCTCCGACACGCCGACGCGAGAGTTGGTCTCGGTCGCCTTCGCGCCGTCGGATCGGGATGAACCGGACCCTGCGCATCCGGAGAACCTGGTGCGCTTCGCCGCGGCGCCGGTCTACGAACTGGCCCCGCGCGCCCACTTCCGCGACCTCTTCGCCCGGCGCCTCGGCTCGCGGGGAATCTGCGGCGGCTATGGCCTCTTTGAATCGGGCGCGTCGCTTCCCTGTCACTATCATGGCTTCGACGAGTCGATCACCATCGTTGCCGGGACGGCCGTCTGTCAGGTGGCGGGGAGGGAGTACGTCGTCTCAAACTATGACACGGCGTGCATCCCCCAGGGACGGCCGCATCGCTTCCTGAACCGCACGGATCGGCCGATGGCGATGGTCTGGGTTTACGCCGGCGACGAGCCCGACCGCACCGTCATCGATCCCGGTTACTGCGAGGGACTCCTTCCGCTGACGACCCTTGGCGGATAAGATGCCGAGTCGAACCCCGCCGCGAAGTCCAACACGCGACCCTTGCCGGCGGGACCTACCAACGGGGGCTGGACATGAGCGACGGGGTGCAGGCGATTCGCTACGGCATGTTCATCATGCCGTTCCACGACCCGGCCAAGCCGCTGGGACAGTGCTACGACGAGGACCTGGAGCTGATCGTCCGCGCCGAGGAGCTGGGCTTCAGCGAGTTCTGGATCGGCGAGCATCACACGATGAAGTATGAAAACATCGTGATGCCGGAGATCTTCATCGCCCGTGCCCTCGGCGAGACGCGCCGCATTCGCCTGGGCCCCGCTCCCGTCTGCCTCAACCAGCACCACCCGGCCCACGTCGCCGGCCGGCTGGCGTTCCTCGACCACCTGTCCAAGGGGCGGTTGAATCTCTGTTTCGGGGCCGGCAGCGTCACGGCCGACCAGGAATTGTTCGGCGCCGACCCGAAAAACGCCGCCGCCATGGTCGATGAGGCCACCGACATGATCCTGCGGCTGTGGTCGTCGGAGCCGCCCTACGAGATCGAGGGGAAGTTCTGGAACATCCGTCTCAAGAAATCGGTTGACGAGGAGACGGGCATCGGCTACGTCCACAAGCCGTTGCAGAAGCCGCACCCGCCCATCGCGGTGCCGGGCACCAGCCGCAATTCCCCGAGCATGCGGACGGCGGCGCGGCTCGGCTTCCAGCCGTTCGGCCATTGCCTGATCGCGGGCAACGTGCTGGCCGACCTCTGGCAGACGTACGCGGCGGCCGCCGTGGAGGCGGGCCGCCCGCCGCGGCGCGCCGACTTCAAGGTCGCGCGCTCCATCTTCCTCGCCGACAGCACGCCGGAGGCCCGCCGCCGCGCCCGCGGCAACTCGCTGGGCCGGAACTTCGAGTACATCGGCCGGCTGTTCGACAAGGGCCTGGGGCGCCGGGTCTACAAGCGCGACCCCGGCATGAGCGACGCCGACTGCAACCTCGACTACCTGATGGGCGAGCAGATCGTCGCCGGCAGCCCCGACGAGGTGCTGCGCCGGCTGCTGCTGCTGATCGAGGAGACCGGCCCGTTCGGCACCCTGGTCCTCATGAGCTACGACTGGGACGACAAGCCGAGCTGGCTGCACAGCATGGAGCTGTTCGCCCGGGAGCTGATGCCCGCCCTGAACAAGGCGGTCTGCGGGGCCGCCGTGTAACACTTCTGCGGGGAGGGGCGGGCGTGGGCCAACGCGACGGGGCTGACCGGATGACGAGCGCACCGGCACCGGGCCCAGGTGCGGCCGCCCCCACCCTCGTGCGCTACCAGGTGCTGGCGGTCGCCTGCAGCCTCGCGGTCCTGACCTACCTTCAGCGCCAGGGCTTCGTGGCGGGCACCCCGTACATCAAGGAAGACCTGGGGCTGAATGACGAACAAATGGGCTACCTGGCCTCCGTATGGCTGGTGGCCTACGGCGCCTTCCAGGTGCCGGGCGGCCTGCTCGGCGACCGGCTCGGGGCGCGGCATCTGCTCACGATCCTGGTGCTGGGCTGGTCGCTGCTGGGCGGGGCCGTCGCCCTGACCGCCGCACTGCCTCCAGGCGGCTGGCTGGTGTTCGCTTTCCTTTTGGCGCTACGAGTTCTCTTCGGGGCGTTTCAGGCCGGCGGCTTCCCCGGCCTGGCCCGCGTCGTGGCGGACTGGATGCCGGCGCAGCAGCGCGGCTTCGCCCAGGGGATGATCTGGACGTTCAGCCGCCTGGGCGGCTTCCTGGCGCCGCTGCTCGTGGTGTGGCTGATCAAGCGAGTCTTCGGGGACTGGGCCACTCCCTGCTGGCTCCTCGCCGGGCTGGGCTTGCTCTGGTGTGCCTTCTTCTGGTCGTGGTTTCGCAACCGGCCGGACGAGATGAGCCGGGTCAATGCCGCCGAGCTGGCGCTGGTCGCCTCCGGCCGGTCCTCCGCCCCGGCGGCGCCGGGCCCTGTCCCCTGGTCGCGGTTCCTCAGGTCGCGCAACGTGTGGGGGTTGTGCCTGATGTACGGCTTCGTGGGGTTTGCCGGCAATTTCATCACCAGCCTCCTGAACATCTACCTGCACGACCACCGGCACCTGGACGATCAAACGACCGCCTGGCTGGCCGGGCTGCCGCTGGGCTTTGGCATCGTCTCCTGCCTGCTGGGCGGCGTCGTGTCCGACTGGCTCATTCGCCGCCTCGGCAGCCGCAAGTGGGGCCGGCGCCTGGTGGGTTGCGTCGTCCTGGTACTGGCGGGGCTAGCGACCCTGTCCGTCATCTGGGTCGAGGAAGTCTGGCTGCTGGGGCTGGCGTTCAGCGCCTGGTTTTTCTTCAACGACGCGACCATGGGGCCGGCGTGGGCGTCCTGCGCCGACGTCGGCGAGCGTTACGCCGGCACCCTCAGCGGCGCCATGAACATGACCGGCGCCTTCCTGGGGGCGGTCGGGATGGGCCTCGCCGGCCGGTTACTCAACCGGGGCCTGGGCGACGTGGTGTTCATCCTCTTCGCGTGCAGCTATGCGCTGGCGGCCCTCTGCTGGCTGGCCGTCGATGTCACCAAACCGCTCGTACCCCGGGCAGAGGGAACCTGAGGCGCTTCAAGGCGGCGGCTCTCCCATCGTCGTTGCAAAACCGACGTTTAGCGGCCGCCCTCGATTTATCGATTCGCGAAACGATAAATCCGCGCCGCCGCGCCGCCCCGAGGGCGGCCGCTAAACAACCGGAAATCGAATGGCGCGAGTATAATTGGAGCCAGCGAAAACCGAAGTCCGTGCAGGACCTTCTCCGATGCCCACGCTGCTGCGGTGTCCCAATGGCCACGCCTGGCCTGCCTCCCCGGAGAGCCATGCCCCACCCGCCGCCGGGACGATCTGTCCCGTCTGTGGGATCGCCCTGCCCGGCCGTCTTCCCGACAACCCTGCGACCATCGCGGCCGATGGCGTCGCGCCTGCCGCTGTGGGGGCCGTCCCCTGCCAGGCCGAGACGCTCCCCCTGATGCCTTCGGTCGAGGTGGAGGCGACCCTGCCGCCGTCCGCGCGGCCGGTCTGTCCCCCGCCGCCTGTGGATGGGCAGGCCACCGTGCCGCTCGCCGAGGCCGGCCTGCCCCGCGGGCCCGACACCCCTGCCGTGCCGGGCTACGAGATCCTGCGTCCACTGGGCCGCGGCGGCATGGGCATCGTCTACCAGGCCCGCCAGCTGAAATTGAACCGGATCGTGGCCCTGAAGATGATCCTGTCCGGGAAATACGCAGGCGAGGAAGACCTGGAGCGCTTTCGCACGGAAGGGGAGGCCGTCGCTCGGATACAACACCCCAACGTCGTGCAGATCCACGAGGTCGGCGAGCAGGACGGCCTGCCGTTCTTCTCGCTGGAGTTCTGCCCGGGGGGCACCCTGGAGAAGAAGCTGTCCGGCAAGCCGCTGCCGCCGCCCGAAGCCGCGGCGCTTGTGGAGGCACTGGCGCGGGGTGTGGATGCCGCCCACCGGAAGGGAGTGATTCACCGCGACCTGAAGCCGGCGAACGTCCTCCTCGCCGAGGACGGCACGCCGAAGATCACCGACTTCGGGTTGGCCAAGAAGCTCGACGAGCAGGGCCTGACCGCGACGGGGGCGGTGATGGGCACGCCGAGCTACATGGCCCCGGAGCAGGCCGGCGGCAAGAGCAAGGACATCGGGCCGGCCTGTGACGTCTACGCCCTGGGAGCCATCCTCTATCAGTGCCTGACCGGCCGGCCGCCCTTCCTGGCCGCGACGGCGATGGACACCCTCTTGCAAGTGGTCAGTGAGGAGCCGGTCTCGGTCAAGCGCCTCAACGGCCAGGTGCCGCTCGATCTGGAGACAATCTGCCTGAAGTGTCTGCAAAAAGAGCAGGGCCAGCGCTACCCGGACGCGGCGTCGTTGGCCGACGACCTGCGGCGGTTCCGGGCCGGCGAGGCGATTCGGGCGCGCCCGGTGGGGCGGCTGGAACGCGGCTGGCGCTGGTGCCGGCGCAACCCGGCCGTCGCCGCGCTGACCGCGGCGGTGTCTCTGCTGGTCGTCGCGGTGGCCGTGGTGGCCTCGGTCGGCTACGCGCAAACGACCGTGGCGCTGCGGAGTGAGGAACGGCAGCGCGCCGCGGCGCTGGACGCGCAGAAGGTGGCGGAGGAGCAGCGCGAGGAAGCGCGGCTGCGGCAGAAGGAGGCCGAGGAGCAGCATGCGGCGGCGCGGGCTGCGGAGGACCGCGCCACGAGCGGGGCGGCCTTCACGCGCCGCCTGCTTTACGCCGCCAACATGCAGCTGGCGGCCCAGGGGTGGGAGTCCCCGGCGGGGAAGGCGCAGGCCGTGGCCGCCCTCTTGGCGGGCGAGGTGCCCGCCCCCGGAGGGCCCGACCTGCGCGAGTTCGCCTGGCGGCACCAGTGGTGGCTGCTGTACCGGGCCGGGGTCGTGCTGCCCGATCACGGCGGCGCGGTGGCCCAGGGCGCGTTCGACGGCGACGGCACCCTGCTGACGATCGACGAGAAGAACCACCTGCGCCGCTGGGACGTGGCCGAGCGCAAGGCCACGCTCGACGTCGATCTGGCCGCGGAGGGGACCCCGGCCGCCGTGGCCCTGGCGCCGGGGGGCCAGCGGCTGGCCGTCGCCTCCGCCGAAGGTGCGGTGCGGCTGCTCGACGCGAAGTCCGGGCAGCCGCTCCGGACGCTCGCCATGCCCCTTCCGGGAGTGAAAGACGTGTTATTTCTCGACGAGGGCCGGAAGTTGCTCACCCGACTGGACGACGGCGTCGTCCACGTCTGGGATGCCGAAACGGGCCAGCTGCGCGAAACCGTGAAGGGGGCCGGGTCCCGTCTGGAGACGAAGTTCGCCCTGTCGCCCGATGGGGAAAGGGCGATCAACCGCTCGGGGTCGGCTGGCGCGTT
>DATFNV010000363.1:0-5992 GCA_035266225.1 Gemmataceae bacterium | reverse complement strand
GATCGATATCTCCTTCGGCCGCTGCGGCTGCTCCCAGTTGTACGGCGGCGACCAGTCCATCGCCGGCGACAGCAGGTCGATGTGCGTGAGCACCGCCAGCACCCGCGGCATCTTCAGGTCCGGCCGGGCCGCGAACCAGACGCTCAACCTCTGGAGCATCGACAGGTCGGCCTGCCGGGCCGGGTTGCGGGCGTGCAGCACCAGCAGCAGCAGGTCCGAATGCTGCGCCGCCTCGCGCGTCGCCTTCAGCTGGTCCTCCTTGGGGCCGGCGTGGGCGGGCATGGTTCAGAAACGGGCCGTTTCAGGTGGCGCGGGTCCGTGCCCGTGCCCGTGCCCGTGCCCGATTCCAGACCGGGCACGGGCACGGGCATGGGCAGAGCGCGACCCGCGTTTGAACCAGCCCGTTACCCTGGGCCCCGAGTGTTACCCTGGTTTGAACCATGCCTGTTCATGTGATCCAGCGCCAACTTGCCCGAGCATTTGCCTTTGACCCCCGGTAGTCGATGGACGATCATCGTTCGCGAGGAAGAGCGATTCAAGGCCGCGGCGCGGCTGGAGAGAGGTCAATTCCGTTGCCTCCACGCACCTTGACTTGCAGGGGGATCTTCTCCGGAAGAGGACTCACAGTTCCGACGGGTGTGATGACCAACCGGTAGAAGTCGCGCCGGATCCGCCGCGAGGTGAGCCGGAAGTGCTCCACGATCTCCTCCTGACGTGAAGCCTCGACGTATTCGCCTCCCGTTTCCTTCGTCAGCCGTTTCAGCGTATCCGGGTCGAGGTCTTCGGTCCGCAACCCGATCGCGTGGACCGTTACCCGTTCGTCCTTGCAGCGGGCAATGATGCCGTCGAGGGTAGCGCCGCCAGCCGTGTCTTTCCCATCCGTGAGAAGGACAAGCCGCTTCTGACCTTTCCGCCCGCGCAGGTCGTCCAGGGCCGTGGCGGCGGCCTGGTAGAGGGCCGTCTCACCACCTGCGCGGAGTGGGTCGAGGCGCGTCGCCGCCCGCTCCAGGTCTTCCGTCCAGTCACAAGGACGGCGAACCCTGTCGTTGAAGCTGAGAACCTCCACCGACACCTTCGGCTCCTTCAGCCCTATGAGGAAAGCCTTGCCACCCTTCTTCGCCGCCTCCAGAGGCTCGCCGCCCATGGAGCCAGAGATATCGATTGCCAGGACCACGTGAAGCGGGGTGACTTCTTGTCGCACAGGCGCCACCAACACCCCTTTGACCGGCTTGCCATCGAAGGAAGCTCGAAAGTCTTTCTCACCCAGGTCGTGGATCGGTGTGCCGGAGGCATCCTCCACCCAGACGTCCGCGACCAGGATGGGCGGGTAGTTGTCTGGGGAAACCCTCACAAAGCCTGCCCGGGCGCCGCGCGGGAGGTCGGCCGGCCGGTTCCTCTCCTCCTCGAGCCGGCGCCGCTCCTTCAGCTTTTCCTCGACGGCGGTTAACCGCGACGCGGCAACGGTCGAGTCCAGCCGGTACTCGACGTCGGCCTCAACGGCGGCCCGATACTTCTCCCGCTTGGCGTCCAGGTCGTCAAGGGTGTCTCCCCACCGCAGCAGTGCTTCCGACAGCCACCGGTCGAAGGGGTGAGGCCACTCCGGACGGGGCTGTGCCTCCATGCTGACCCGGAGGAGGGCGACCAGTTCCGCGTAAGCCGCCCGCTCGCGCAGCGCCGTCACCCGCCGTTCCAGCGCTTCCCGACGCGTCAGTTCCTGTTCCACGGCGCGCAGGCGGGATGCGGCCGGCTCGGCGTCCAGGTCAAACTGCTGGGCGACGTCGAGCGCCTCCCGGTAGAGTCGTCGTTTCTCCGGGAGGTTCCGGGCGCCGTCTCCGCCCCGATAGAGGGCCTCGCAGAGCCACCGGTCGAGGGGATGGACCCATTCCGGCCGCGGACTCGTCTCCGCCGCCAACCGGAGCAGGGCGGCCAGTTCGGACCACCGGCCTTCGCCTTTGAGCCTTGCGACGCGGTGCTCGAAATCTGCCCCCCGTGTGAGTTCTTCCTCCGCCGACTTCCGCAGGGCCGCGGCAGCGTCGTCGCTCAGGCCGTACTTCCCCGCCACCTCGGAAGCCTCCCGGAACCGTGCCCCCTTCTCCTCCAGCGAAGGGCTACCTTTTCCCCACTCCACGAGGGCCTGGTAAAGCCCCTCGGCCAGTGTCCGCTCCCGTTCGGCCGGGGGCCGTTCTTTCAGGGCCGCCCGCAGGTCGTTGGCGGCCTCCGGCCACTTCTTCTCGGCACGGAGCTCCGCGATCCGGCGAGTGAAGTCGGCGTGCTGCGCCGCCTGCTCCAGGAGGGTTGTGGCGAGCCGGTCGTCGAGCCCGTGCCTCTGGGCCACCGCCCGGGCTTCGGTGAAGTGCCCGATGCTCTGTTCCGCCCCGGGGCACCGCCGCCCGGCCTCCACCAGGTCGCGGTAGAACGTCGCGGCCAGGTCTTTTTCCCAACGGGGAGTCAGCCTCTCCCCCAGGCGGGCCCGCGCCAGCCGGGCGGCTTCCTCGAAGTTCCCCGCGTCCTCCAGGGTCTTCATCTGTCCCTCGAGCCGCGCCCGGTCGCGGTCGTAGTACCCCTCGTAGACCCACGGGACCCGCTCCAGCAGCAGGAATTCGCCGTACAGGCAGAGTACGCACACGGCCCCCGTCACGACGCCGAGCAGGGCGGAGCGCAGGCGGCTGGGCGGCACTCCTTCGTCCTCCGGGGAAAACTCCTCCCCCGCCGAGCGCCACCTCCTCCACAGGACAGCGGCCACTCCGAGCACGGCAAGGAGAGCGCCACCCCAAATCACATGATACCCGTCGGCCCAACCCAGGAGCTTCGCGGTAAGGCCGAGCACGAAGGACCAGGCGAGCAACTTGACGATGCGGTCCATGACGACCTCCTTTTGTGCGGGGCGAAAAGGCCCCCTCGCGGCTCACGCGACCCCGGCGTCCGGCGTGGGGGGCGCCGCCGCCGGGTGCCTGGAGTCGTGCCCGTTGGTGAAGTAGAGGGCGGGCTCCCGCCTCGCCTCCTCCAGGTTCTTGCGGATGAACGGGGTCACGATCTCCTCCCAGTGCTTGGGCTTGTAGACCTCCAGCCGGAGGGCATTCACTCCCCCTTCGGCCGTGTCGGCACATGCCAGGACCATCTCCCCGTCGGACTTGCGCACGAGGGCTCGCAGCTCCTCTTCCGCCCGGTCCGCCAGGGGCGGGACCACGGTGATGACCTGTCCCCGCCCCAGCGGCCTCTTGCCGCCCCAGACGGGGGCCTGAGTCGGCGGCTTGCCCCGGACCAGGGTCGCCGCGACGCTGGCGAGCCGCGGCTCGGGGGCCCGGGTGATCTCCGCCAGGCCGGCCAGCGTCACCCGTTTGACGCACGAGCCGAGCAGCCGCAGCAACTCGGGCGAATCCGGTCCCTGGGCCGCCGTCTCCAGGAGCCTCTCCAGGACCGCGTCCAACTCCGTCACCTCGATCAGTCCCTGCACCGGCCCCGCTGGGGCGAGTTCGGCGAGGACGTGAGCCAACCCCTGCAGGCGCCGGCCCTCCGCCTCCAGTTCGGCGTGTAGCCGGGCGCGCACCACCCGCAGCACCTCGGCTTCGGCCTCCACTGTCGCCAGCTCGTTAGCGGCCTCACGGGAGCGGGTCAGCGCATTTTTGAACACCACCACCTTGGCCCGGGGGTGCGCCAGTGTCGCCTGGAGCCGCTCGAACAGGCCGCCGGGGTAATGCTGCCGCAGGGCCTTCGTCAGCGCCGCCTGAGCGCCTTCGGTCTTGCGCCGCAGCTCCGCCGCGCGGGTCGAGCGCGCCTCCAGCTCCGCCTCCAGTGCGGCGTCGAGGGCCCGCATCGTGGTCAGCTTCGTGACGAATTCGGTCTCCGTGCGGCACGGCGCCGAAAACAACCGCACCTCGGCGGCCAGGTCACGGACGCTACGGTCGCCGATTCGGGCGGCGACGGTGCCGCCCGTGTACCGCACTTTCGCCCGCGTGCAGATGGCGAACAGGTCGGGCGGGCGCACGCCCCGGGACTGGCGCACCAGGTCAGTGATCTCTTCGAGCGAGGGGCTCTGAGCGGGGGCTTGCCTGAGGACGACACGGACATCGTCGATCAGCCCGGCCCGGGGGGCCGCCGCGAGGGCGCGTTTGACCTGGCCCAGGTACTTCCCGGCGACCTCCGCGGCGACCCGCCGGTCAGCCAACCCGTGCCAGTAGGACACCCGGAGCAGCGACACGGTGCCGAACGGGGAGCTGAGGGCGTCGTTCGGGGAGCAGCGGTCCAGGTGCTCGCGGACCGCCCGCGCCCGCAGAGCCTGGGCCGCGGCGACGACGTAGCCGTCCCGCTGGTCCTTGCGAGGGCCGACCATCGGCAGCTCGAAGAGCACCAGGGAACGGACCTCGCGGGGGTGCCGCTCGCACGCCTGGATGTACCGCAGGTCCTCGGCCACCGTGGCTGCCCCGTTGTGGTGGACGCGGTCGCCCAGGGAGACGTAAGACAGGGACCCCGCGCGCAAGAACTGGGTGTGTACCACGGCCTCCGTGCGGTCGAAAATGACCACGGCGAGGGCCCGGGCGACGGCGGGCCCCACAGGCCCCCCGGTACCGCCGGCCGTGGAGGTGCAGACGGTAATCATCACCTGGTCCAGCGAGCCGTTGTGCTTGATGAACAATCGCTCGAAAATCTCCTCGTTCAGGAACCGCACAAACTCGGGGTCTTCCAGGAGCTTCGCGGCGGCGAGTGCGCCGACGGCACGGAGTTGACCGAGCCCCACGCTCAGGTTGACGGCGGGGTGCCGCTCGACGAACTCCTTGAACGGCCCCGGGCAGTCCTGGTTCACCAGGGTGCCCAGCGTTTGCCCGGCCGCCAGGGTCACGGAGATGACCCCGTTGCGAGGTCGGACGGCCTCCAACTCGTTGGGGACATCGATGTACACGACGACGTCGGCCCCCGCGGCCGCGGCACTGTTCGCGAGGTGCTGGAAGGCGCCTCCCACCAGGACCACGACCGACGCGCTCCCCGGGACGAAGGCGTCGTCGCCGTTGGCCGCGGTTACAGAATGGTTGTTGGACATATTCGGGTCTCCAAACGGTTAGGGAACTGTGGCTCGCACAGGCTCGGTAGCGAGTTCAAGGCATCGCGCCGGCGCCCTCCTCCGGACCGCAGAAGGTCGCGTCATCGAGGTAGAACACGCAGCCCCGGGGACAGAGCTGGCGGCTGACGGAAAAGGCCAGCGCCGTCGCCGTGTTGGATAGGTTCCGGCCTTCCAAAGGGATGGAGTATTTCGTCCAGCGGGTCGTGAGCGTGATGACCCCCGAAGTGCTTTCGTAGGTGGCCGGGAAGGCGGCCCCGGCTGTCGTGTGACCCCCGGACTTGAAGAGGATGCGCTCGCCGCCCGATTTCCCCCGGGCGAAAAACGTCAGCTGCGTGAAGCCGCGTTTGCTCAGGTCCTTCCCTTGCTGAGCGCCCCAGTTGCTGTCCGGATTCTGGTATCCCGCGGCGGCCCAACCCTGCCTTCCCTGGGAAGGGTCGTAGGACCACTCTTCGCAGGTGGGGGGGCTGTGCGGGTCGTCCTCGCACACCCGGTAGCGGAGGGCGTTCCCGGAGACGGCATCGCCCATCCAGCCGCTCGGCACCCAGATCCCTTCGATGGCGAGCGGCTCGGCCTTACGACCGTGTGCCGGCCGGATCGGTTCGGTAGCCGACGGTCGCAAGGCCGCGGCCCGCGCGGGCTGGTATTTCGCGGCCAGGGCGGAGGTTTCCGCATCGCGGGGGGGCGGCTGAGCGCCGGCGGCGGGCCTCTTCGCGCCTGCTCCCTCGGCAGGCTCGTTCCGCGCGGCTGGCGTTTGCGGGCCGCCGCAGCCGGCCAGGCTGGCGACGGTCGCCAGGGTGAACAGGGCATAACACCACATGCTCATGATGGTTCTCCTCGTCCGTTGGCGGTCCGCGGCCGGCGGGAGCCGGCCGCAGCATGGTCAGGGGTTTGGGAGGGAAGGCGCCTGATAGTCCCAATCCCGCTCGGCGTCCTCGA
>DATFNV010000362.1:0-9571 GCA_035266225.1 Gemmataceae bacterium | reverse complement strand
TGCGGCCGTCTACGCGGCGAGCCGGGAGTTGGTGCTAACGACGCCGTATTTCGTCCCCGACGAGTCGTTGCTGGCCGCGCTGCTGTCGGCGCCGGGCCGCGGCGTGGACGTGACGCTGATCGTGCCGGCGAAAGTGGATTCGCGGCTGACGCATTTCGCCAGCCGGGCTTACCAAAGCGACCTGCTGGCGGCGGGCGTGCGCATCGCCCTGTACCGCGACGGGCTGCTGCACACCAAGTCACTCGCCATCGACGGCCAGCTTAGCCTGTTCGGCTCGCTGAACCTCGACCCGCGCAGCCTGCGGCTCGACTTCGAGGTGACGCTGGCGGTCTACGACGCGGAGTTCACGGCGGCGCTGCGGCGGCTGCAGCAATCCTACGTGGAGCGGTCCGTGATGCTCGACGCGGCGGCGTGCCGGTCGCGCTCGGCCGTCGAGCGCTTCACCGAGGACGCGGCCCGTTTGCTGGGGCCGCTGCTGTGACGCCGCCGGCCGCGAAACGGACAGCACTTCGGCTTGACACGATCCGTCCCCTCTGGCATAAGCCCGCCCTACTCCCGAAAGCTTTGCGGTCGGTCCCAGGGCGTCATCGAGCACACCATTTCGGGGAGAATCGGTGTGCGCAGCGTCGGGATGGGGTCACTCATGTGGCGACGACTCTTGGCGGTGTGCGCCGGGGCGGTGGCGATGGTGAACGGCGGCTGCGGCTCGTCTTCGCCGCTGCTCGAAAACCCCATCCTGCTGCGCGCCGAAGCGCCGGGCCCGGTCGAGAACCCCGTCTACGTCCCGCTGGGCGCCACTGCCGACGCCTACCGCAAGGTCTTCGAGAAGGTCATCGACGTGGTCGATGATTACTACGACATCGCCGAGACCAACCCCTACGCCGGCCTGATCCGCACGCACCCGCGCGTCGCCCCCGGCCTGGAGCAGTTCTTCAAGCCCGGCAGCCCCGACTTCGACCAGCGCCTGCTCGCCACCCTGCAGAGCATCCGCCATTACGCGGTGGTCAAGATCGACGCCGCGCGCGACGGCGGCTTCTGGGTGGACGTGAAGGTCTTCAAGGAGTTGGAGAGCGTGGACCGTCCGGTCCGCGCCACCGCCGGCGCCGCCGCCTTCCGTAGCGACCTCACTGTCGAGCGCCAGTACGACGTCATCGAGCCGGTGGCCGTCACCGGCGGCTGGATCCCAATCGGCGAGGACGCGAAGCTCGAACAGGTGATCCTGGCGCGAATCAAGAAGTGCCTGTAATTGCAGACGATACAAACTCCCCTCGCCCCGGTACTCCGGGGCGAGGGGTCAGGGGTGAGAGGCAATTCATTGCATTCGTTGCGCCCGGCCGGCGTCACGCAACGAATCCCGCGCCGCGCAACGAATGCAATGAATGCAATGAATGCAATGAATCCTGTTCCCTCAGAACCCCTCACCCCCGACCCCTCTCCCCGGAGTACCGGGGCGAGGGGAGACCATTACCTGTCGCTCGCCTTATAATAGCCCCACCGACGCCGTGCCCCGCCGGCCCTCCGCGCTGCTGAGTCCCTCCGTCAAGGCCCCGCCACATGAACCTCTCCGACCCCGCCTCTCTGCGCCGCTCCGTGTACGCCCTGCTCATCGTCGTGGCCGTCGCCGGCGTCGCCGGGCGCATCCTCGGCGTCGGCCGGGTCTACGAGCCGTGGCTCTCCCGAGACCCCAACAGCGCGAACGACACGCGCGGCAACTGGCCGCCGACGCGACCCGAGCCGATGCCAACTCACAGCGACAACGACCGCTCGCGCTGGGCCACAGTGCGCGCCCTCGTCGAGAAGCATACCTACGTCGTCGGCCACCGCGATACCGACTCCGCCACTCGCACGTACACCGACAGCGGCATCGTCTTCGAGGACGGCTGGAAGAGTATCGACAAGGTGAAGGACCCGCAGACGGACGACTTCTATTCGAGCAAGCCGCCGCTGCTGCCGACGCTGGTGGCCGGAGAATACTACTTATTCCGCCACTTCGGCTGGTCGATCACCGACGAGCGGCATCGCTGGGAGATCGTGCCGGCCATCCTGCTAACGTTCAACGCCCTGCCGTGGGGCGTCGCCCTGTTCTTGCTGGCACGGCTCGCCGAGCGCCACGGCAGCACCGACTGGGGCCGGCTCTTCGTCCTGGCGGCCGCCTGCTTCGGAACCTTTGTGACGACCTTTTCCGTGACGCTAAACAACCACACCGTCGCCGCCTGGTCGGCGATGTTCGCGCTGTATGCCGCGGTCCGAGTGTGGGAAGACGGCGCCGCACCCTTCTATCTCTTCCCGATGGCCGGGTTCTTCGCCGCTTTCACGGCCTGCAACGAGCTGCCGGCCGCCTCCTTCGCGGTCGCCCTGTTCCTGCTGCTGTTATGGCGCGCCCCCGGGTACACGTTGGCCGGCTTCGTGCCGGCGGCGCTGGTTCCCGTGGCGGCGTTCTTCGTCACGAACTACCTGGCGCTCGGCACCTGGCTGCCGGCTTACGAGAAGTTCGGCGGGCCGTGGTACGACTACGAGGGCAGCTACTGGCACAACCCGAAAGGCATCGACACCGCCGGGATGCAGGAGGGCCGGGCCGAGTACGCCTTCCACCTGCTGCTCGGCCATCACGGCGCCTTCTCGCTGACGCCGATCTTCTTGCTGTCGCTGGCGGGGATGATCGGGCTGCTGCCGTACGCGGCGCCGGCCCTGTTCGGCAACCGCAAGGAAGAATCGGCGTCGCGGCGCGGGCTGTCGCTGGCGGGGCTGCTGGGGCTGGGCGTGACAGTCGTCGTGCTGGGTTTCTACATCATGCGCGAGGATCGGCAGCGCAACTACGGCGGCTGGACGAGCGGGCCGCGCTGGCTGCTGTGGCTGACGCCGTTGTGGCTGGTCGCCCTGCTGCCGGCCGCCGACTGGCTCGGCCGCCGTCGCTGGGGCCGCGTCGCCGCCTCTGCTTTGCTGGCCATATCGGTGGTGTCGGTCAGCTACCCCGAGTACAGCCCCTGGCGCCACCCGTGGCTCTATAATTTCCTCGAGGCCCACGGACTGGTAAAGTATTGAGCCGCTTGCGGCTTCGCACGACCTGCGAAGCCGCAAGCGGCGCTGGCGGCCGTTAAACGGAGAGCCCATGTCCACTGACCCCCCTCTGCCCGACCCGGGCGACTCGCCGCTCCCCGAGCGCCTTCCGGACCCGCCGGCCGAGCCCGACGAGGAACCGCTCCTCGTCGAGCCGGCGGACGAAGGCCACGTCTTCGTCGCGGAACTGGCCGAGCCGCATGACAAAGCGCCCCCACGGCGGCGTCGGCCTGTGCGGCTGGCCGGGCCTCCTGCGCCGCCACATCCTGGCTTCTGGTGGGCGGTGGGCTGGTGCCTCCTGCTCCTCCTCGTCGCGCAGATCGCCATACCACTCCCTGTCTTGGTCGTGATCCTCCTCGTTGAGGCGGTCCGACTTGGCGGCGTCCAGGAGGGCCTCAACTGGCTAGTGGCCAACCAAGCCGATCCAGCCCTGGTGCTCCCGCTGCAAGCGCTCTCTCACGCGGGCATTTTCCTCATGGCCTTGCTCGCCCTTCGCTTTGCGGCGGGAAAGGACTGGGCGAGGCAAGTCGCGCTGCGCCTCCCCGCTGTGGTCCACGTCATGCTCGCTGTCGTCGGGGCGACCGCCTTCTGGCTACTCAGCGCCGGCATCCAGCTTACCGCCTCCCGGGTGCTGCCCTCGGCCGGCGATCTCCCCAGCTGTGTCGCAGTCGCCGCGATACTCATGCTGATTGTCGGGGGGTACTGGCTTGCCGTGCGGGTCACGACAGGCCGGGACTGGGTACGCGATCTGGCGGCCGCGCCTCTCCGAACGCAGGTCATCCTGGGGCCGCTTGGCGTGCTTCTGCTCCTGGTAGTGGGCGTTCAAACGTATCAGCTGGTCAGCCCGTACATCTTCCGGATCCCGCAGCTCGACGGCGATTTTTTCGCAAAGACCATCGAAAAAGTCCTGCAAGGGCCGTGGTGGGCAACCCTGCTTGTCGTTGCGGCGACCCCGATGTTCAGCGAGGAGTTCTGGTGCCGCGCGTTCCTGGGTCGCGGGCTGGTCGGCCGGCACGGACTCGTCATGGGTATCATCTGGACGTCGCTCTTCTTCGGCGCCATCCACCTGTTCCCACAGCAGGCGGCGATGGCCGCGATCTTAGGTATCGTGCTGCATTCCGCCTATGTCGCGTCGCGCTCGCTGATGATCCCGATGCTGATGCATTTTCTTAACAACGCGCTCGGCGTCCTATCCTACAAGCTTCTGGAGCAGATGAGCCCCGAGTTGAAAGTTGTTGAGACTGATCCCGAACAGCTCCCCGGGGTTTGGTTCGTCGCGGCCGCCTTCCTCGCCGCCGCGGTGCTTTGGGCCTTTTACACTAGCCGGGGCCGGCTCGTGCGGACCGACGGCAGCAACGAGCCCCCGTGGCAGCCGCCGTTCGCCGGCGTGGCCCACCCGCCGCCGGGCAGCGGCACCGAGGTCGTCTACCCCTGGCCCGGCGTGCTGCCGACCCTCGCGGTGATTGCCGGCGTGGTCGCTTTAGGCTGCGCGCTCTTCTGGGCCTGATTTTTCCCTGGCTCGCGGCCCCGCGCCCCGGTACAACTCGTGGGAGCGCTCCTGAAGGCCGCAGCGCACCTGGCCGCCGGGGGGACGCTCGCCAGCGGTCCGGTACACGCGGCGGTGGTCGCTCTGGTGGAAGAAGGAAGTCGGGCCATGTTCCCTGCCTTGATGAAGCTCGTCGCCGCCGCGCTGGCATTGGGTGCCGCGGTCCTCGCGGTGGCCGCCCAGCAGGGGGGTAAGCCGCCCGACGCCCCGAAGGACCCTCCTCTCCCGGTCGCCGCACTCCCGGTCGAACGGCGGGAGGAGAAGCCGGCGGTGGACCTCCACGGCGACCCGCTGCCGCCGCACGCGGTCGCCCGGCTGGGCACCTTACGGTTCCGGCTGGCCACGGGGGTCAACCAGGCCGCGGTAGTACACGGCGGGAAACAGTTGCTCGGGTTGGGGGTCGCGACCGTTGTCCTGTGGGACGCGACCACCGGCAGGGAGGTCCGCCGCTTCGCGAGGCCCGCACGCAAGGAGGCCGGTGGCCCGCCCGATGACGTCAACCTCCAATCGCTCGCTGTCTCTCCGGATGGGAAAACGCTTGCGGTGGGAGGGATGAGGACGATCGACAATTCGCTGGTCGATTGCCCGCTGCTGCTGTTCGACCTCGCGACCGGCCGCAAGCTCGCCGAGTGGCCGGCCCACCCGAGCCACGGTCTGTCCGGGTATCCACTCCTCGCCTTCGTGACCCCGACACTCCTGGTTTCTGCCGGCGACGACGAGTCGGTGCGTGTCTGGGATGTGACCAAGCAACGGGAGTTACGCCGCCTGGCGGTCCCCGACGGAAGTCACATCTCGGCAATCGTGCCCTCCCCGGACCGCGAACATATCTTCGTCGCAGGGTGGGATGTCAAGACGGAGGTGGCATTCTGGACGGCGTGGGAGGCGGCGACCGGCAAGCTCGTTCACCGAGAAAAGGTGCCGGGTGTATTCGCGAAGCTGGCCGTCTCGCCCGATGGAACATCGCTCGCCCTTGCCATGGGGATGGGGCGCACTCCGAAAGAACCTGACTATACCGAGATGCGTCTCTACTCGAGGCCCGGGTGGAAAGAGCTTCGCCGCTGGCAAGCTCACGACGGCGACGATGGGGGCCGGTGTTCCATCGTATTCTCTCCTGACGGCAACACGATTGCCACGGGCGGGGCCGATGGGAAGGTCCGCCGTTGGGATGCGGTCACGGGCAAGGAGATCGGGACTGCGATCGACCCATGCCAAAAACACTGCCAAAACGTCACCTACCTCGACGCCGACACGCTCGTCACATTCGGCTTTCAGGAGACAGTCAAGTTCTGGGACGCGACGGGCAAAGCGAAGCTCGTGTTCGCCGGGTCGGAATTGCAGGTAACTGCACTCGCATACTCGCCGGACGGGCGGCATGTCGCGGTCGGCGGCGGGGACGCGCCGATCCGCGTCTGGGAAGCGGCCAGCGGCAAGCAGGTCGCCCAGTTGCGGGACGGCATGTCCGGAGTGACCTGCCTGCACTTCAGCCCCGACGGTAAATGGGTCGTTTCGGGCGACTACGGTGGCGGGCTCCGACTGTGGGATTGGGCCAAAGGCGGCGCTCCGATCAAGAACTTCTCAGATCACAAGTCGTCGTTCTACTCCGTCGCTTTCAGTCCCGACGGCAAGAGCATCGCCAGCGGCGACGAGACGGGCATCGTCCGCGTGTGGGCCGTCGCCACCGGCAAGCTGGTCCACACACTCAAGGGCCAAGCGTTCGAGGGCGAATTCTCCCGGGTTTCCGCTCTTGCCTTCACCGCCGACGGAGAGGCACTTTTTTGCAGCTCCTCTGGCCACGGGATTCGCCACTGGAGCCTGGCGACCGGCAAGGAGGTCTGGCTCATCAGACCGAAATCTCTGGGCCACGCCAATGCGGTGAGCGGGCTGGCGATCTCACCGGGAGGCCGCTGGGGGTACTCCTCCAGTTATGACGGAACGATCTGCGTCTGGGAGGCCGGCAGCGGCCGGCTCGCTCGGGTCCTCAAGGAGCAGGAACCCGGTCACGACGGCCCTGTCGCCATCGCTCTGTCCCACGATGGCACCCGGCTGGCGGCAGCTTTCGTGCATGACTGGGAGAACCCGTCCGTCCACCTGTGGGACCTGACCACCGGTCAGAAAATCGCCGTCTTGACGGGCCACCGGGCGCCAGTGACCCAACTCGCATTCTCCTCGGACGGGCGCCGCCTCGCGTCGGGCAGCTGCGACACGACGGCGCTGGTCTGGGATGTCACGAGGTTGGGGTCCGGCGGCAAGGTCCCGGACGGCAAGGCGCTGGCCGGGCTTTGGAAAGACCTGGGCGTGGACGATCCGAAGGTCGCGTACGCCGCCGTCTGTCAGGGCGCCGCGGCCGGGGACGTGGCCGTGGCCCGGTTGAAGCTCGACCTCAAACCGGCTGTGGTGATCGACGCCGAGACGATCGCCGCCTGGGTCCGCCAGCTCGATTCGGACGAGTTTGCCCAGCGCGAGAAGGCGAGTCAGGCGCTGGCCGACCTCGGCCCGGTCGCGGAAACGACGCTCCGCGAGGCGCTGAAGAAGGCCACGTCAGCGGAGGTCAGGCGACGTCTTGTGGGGGTCCTGGATGGGCAGGAGGCGGAACACCGCCGTCTGGGCCACGCGGTCGAGGTACTGGAGATGATCGGCACCCCGGCGGCGAGATGCCTGCTCGTGGACCTGGCGAAGGGGGCCAGCGGCTCCAGGTTGACTCGCGAGGCCCGGGTGGCCCTCGACAGGCTCGAAAAGCGACCATGACAGAGTCTACGGTGGTGATTGCCCTTACGGCGAAGAGGCCATTTACTTCTGGCCGGCGGGGGGGCCCAATGCCCACTTCGAGCGCGCCCTACTCGACACCGTGAGCCAGCTACGTCCCCAGGACGTCTTGCCGCCGGGCGCCACGGCCGAAGCACGCGAGACCCGCATTGCAGAACACCGTGCCGGGCATCGCTCTGGAACACCGAGCCGGCGACGTCGCCCAGCCGGAGTGGGCGCGGGGATATACTCGCGCCATTCGATTTCCGGTTGTTTAGCGGCCGCCCTCGGGGCGGCGCGCTGGGAGCGCCGCCCCGAGGGCGGCCGCTAAACGTCGGTGTTGCAACGGCGATGGTATAGCAGTCCGCCGCCCAGGCAAGACGGGCAAATTCGCGAACCGGGGCAAGCACCTTTCTCGCCCGCAAATCCAGAATATCCAGAAAAGATTCGCGCCGCGATACCGAGAAAATCCGATATCAACTAGGGCCGGTGCTCCACTCGCCCGGGGGACCGGTGTCGGGAGACAATCATGAGAGAACGGATGCTCGCTGTACTGGGCCTTCTGGCCGCCGGGACGGGCGCAGCCCTGGCGCAACCGGCCCAGTTCGATCCCTCCCTGCCGATGCCCGCTCAGTACCCGCCCGCCACGGTCCAGGCACCGCCCACCCCTTACGCCAGGACGGGCCTTGCCCAGTTCGACCCCTCCCTCCCGATGCCCGCTCAGTACCCGCCCGCCACAGTCCAGGCGCCGCCTGCCCCTTACGCCGGGACGGGCGCGGCCGTGGCCCAGCCGGCCGCGGGCCATCCCTCGTTTCCGGTCCCGGGCCAGGCCGCACCTGCCCCGGTTCCGCCGCCCACCGTGGCCCCACCCCCTCCCGGAGCGCGTCCGGGTTGGGATCGCAACTTTGACTCCATCATCCTCTCCGCCGCCGGCCCACAGGCCCCCGCAGCGCCGCTGGCCCCCGCGGAGCCCGAGTCGCCCGCCAACCGTGTCTGGTTCGCCGCCGACTACCTGATGTGGTGGACCAAGGACGGCCCTCTGCCGACCCCCTTGCTGACCACCGGCTCGCCCAGCGCGGCCATCGTCGGCGGCCTGACGCAGCCGGGCACCCAGGTCCTGTTCGGCGGGTCTGACCAGGACTACGGCACGACGAGCGGCCTGCGCGTCGTGATGGGGGGGTGGCTGGACGGCGACCGTCACTGGGGGCTGGAGGCTGGAGTCTTTGTCCTCGAACAGCGCGCCACGCAGTTCGGCACTACCGCCGACGCCGCCGGCAGTCCCGTGCTCGCCCAGCCGCTGATCGACCCCGCGACCGGCCAGGAATTTACTGAGGTGCTCGCCCTGCCGGGGCTCGTCACGGGGAGCGTGGCCATCACCACCCGCTCGCGCTTGCTGGGCTGGGAGCTGAACGGACTTGCGAACGCCTTCCGCACCGATTCCCTGAGCTTCGACCTGCTGGGCGGTTTCCGCGCAGTGCAACTCGACGAGGACCTGCAGATGGTGAGCAGCTTCTCCCCGCTCGTGGACCAGTTCCTGACCTTCCCGGGCCACGCCGTCAGCACGGGGAGCACCGTGGCCACGTTCGACAAGTTCCAGGCGCAGAACCAGTTCTACGGCGTGCAACTCGGCGGCCGGGCCGAATGGTGCTATCACGACCTCGCAGTCAGCGCCTCGGGCAAGCTGGCCCTGGGCAGCAACCAGGAGGTGGTGGGCATCGGCGGCGCTTCCGCCCTGTTCACGCCCGGAACGCCCGCGGTCACGGTCCCTGGCGGTGTGCTGGCGGTCGCGAGCAACAGCGGCCGGTACTCCCACGATGGGTTCTCGATCGTGCCGGAGCTGGGCCTTCAGGTCAGTTACCGGATCATGCGCCACTGCGAGCTGCGCTTCGGCTACACGCTCCTCGACTGGAGCAACGTCGTCCGGCCCGGCAACCAGGTGAATCGTGCCATCTCTCCAAGTCAGGTGCCGACCGATCCCGCGTTCGGGACGGCGGCTGGTACGCCAGCGGCGTTTCAGTCTCACACCAGCGACTACTGGGCGCAGGGCCTCAACTTCGGACTGGCGTTCTGGTTCTGAATGCTCTGGGTAAACTCTTCCGTTCAGAGAAGGAATCACGAACGGCGCGAGCGGAGTTTCGGGAAAAGCGTGGAAAAGTGTTTGCTGCCTGGGTGACGCGCGGGTAAAACTGAGTGAGTTTTACTCCGGCTACTCCATCCCGGGTGACG
>DATFNV010000361.1:0-20943 GCA_035266225.1 Gemmataceae bacterium | reverse complement strand
CACGACTGGGAATTCCCCATGCTGCCGGCCCGCTTCGTCGAGTCGGGCTGCGTCAAGTGCCACCATCAGATGACCGACCTGATCCGCTACGGGAGCCAGGAGGAGGCGCCGAAACTCCTGCGCGGCTACAACCTGGTCCGGGAGAACGGCTGCTTCGGCTGCCATGAGATCAGCGGCCTGAAGTCCGGCAAGGCGGTCGGCCCGGACCTGCGCCTGGAGCCGTGGCCGGCGCTGGAGCAGCTCACCGCCGACGAGCGGGCCAAGATCCTGGCAGACCCGGGCAACCCCCCGGGGACGATGCGCAAGGTCGGCCCGTCGCTGCGGAGGATCAGCGAGAAGACCAACGAGGTGTGGGCCCGCAAGTGGATTAACTCGCCGCGCGGCTTCCGCCCCGACACAAGGATGCCGCACTTCTACAACCTGAGCACCAACAACGCCGACGTGCTGCCGCAGGACCAGAAGGACTACCCGGCCACGGAAATCAGCTCCATCGCCCACTACCTGTTCGAGGAGAGCCAGGCGTACCTGACCGGCACGGATCGGTTCCGCAGGTTCAACGAGGACCGGCTGAAGTACCTGAAGCCGCTTGAGGAGCGGGGCCAGCTGAGCGACAAGCAGGCGAAAGAACTGATCGAGGTGCGCCGCCGGCTGGAGATCGCGGTGAAGCCGACGCCGCTGGCCCTGCAGATCGTTGACGGCGACGGCAAGCCGGTCCCGAGGGCGACATCCCGGCCTCCAGCGACAAAGCGGACGACCTGAAGGCCGGCCGGCAACTCTTCACCGAGCGCGGCTGCCTCGCCTGCCACTCGCACGCCGGCACCGAGAAGGCGGGGGCCGACCTGGCGGCCGTCGCCGGCGAGGCCCACTTCGGCCCGAACCTGTCGCGGTTGGCCGAGAAGGTCGTCGTGCATTTGAAGGGTCAGAAGGACCCGGTGGCGAGCCGTCGCTGGCTGATCCAGTGGGTCCTCAACCCGAACGTCTCCCACCCGCGGACGCGCATGCCCATCATGCACCTGAAGCCCGCGGAGGCCGCCCGGGTTGCCGACTGGCTCCTCAGCCAGAAAGTCGATGACAGGGAGTTCCAGGAGTGGAACGACAAGGACGTGCCGGCACCGACGCAGGAGATGCTGAAGAACCTGGCCCGCGTCTACCTGAAGAAAGCGCCCGCCGTCAACACGCTCAAGGTGGACGAGGTCCTCGAAAAGGGCTTCACGGACCTCAAGACGGAAGCGCCGTTGATGACCGACGACGCCGACGAGCAGGTGCTGGTGAACATCAAGCCGGGCGACCTGAACGACAAGTTGAAGTACTACATCGGCAAGAAGGCCGTCGGCCGCATGGGCTGTTTCGCCTGCCACGACATCCCGGGCTACGAGTACGCCAAGCCGATCGGCACGCCGCTCAACGACTGGGGCAAGAAGGATCCGGCCCGCCTCGCCTTCGAGGACATCGTCGCCTTCGTCAAGGCGAACTACCAGACGGTGCCCGCGCGCGACGACCCCACCGACAAGGCGAAGCCGGCGAAGAAGTGGACGGAGGCCGTCAAGGACGGCAAGAAGCCTTACGAGCAGTTCTTCTTCGACGCCCTGGAGGGGCACATGCGCGAGGGCTTCCTGCACCAGAAGATCGAGGACCCGCGCAGTTACGATTATAACCGCGACATGAAGTGGGACGACCGGCTGCGCATGCCGCAGTTCCGCTTCGCCCACCCCAGGAGGACCGACGGCGAGGGCGACGACGAGTTCAAGGCGCGCACCGACCAGGCCGAGGCCGAGGCGCGCGAGGCGGTGATGACCTTCATCCTCGGCCTGGTCGCCGAGCCGATCCACCCCCGCTACCTGAACAACCCGCCGCCCGACCGCCTCGCCGAGGTGAAGGGGCGGCAGGTGCTCGAGAAGTTCAACTGCGCCGGCTGCCACCTGGTGCGGCCCGGCGTGTACGAAGTCCGGGCGGACCAGCAGACGCGCGAGCTGCTGAAGCTCAGTCACGACACCGTGGCGAAGGGGCTCAGCACCGACTACGGAGACGTAAAGGCTCCGATCGACTTCGCCGCGGACAACGCCTGGGGCGCCCCGCCACCCGCGGACCCCGACCGCCTGCAGATGTTCGGGGTGCGTCCAGGCATCCGCAAGCCGACGCCGCGCCAGGTCGAGCAGCTGGGGATCGACCCGGACCGCGACCTGCTGCGCTTCCGCCTGGCGGACGCGGCCGCCTTCGTCGATCCGGCCCGGCAGGTGAAGGTGTTCCCGGCCGGGGTCAACGTCGGCGTGTTCAAGGACCAGGTCGTCTCCGAATCCCGTTCGTTCGGGGGTACCTTCGCCGATCTGATGGTGCCCTACCTGGCAAAGAAGGACCTCACAAAGTATAAGATGGAGGGGGAGGGGGACGACCGCGACAGCAACACCGCCCGGCGCGACCTGCCGCCGCCGCTGGTGCGCGAGGGTGAGAGGGTGCAGCCGGAATGGCTCTTCACCTTCCTGCGCAACCCGACGCCGATCCGCCCGCAGGTGATCCTGCGCATGCCGAAGTTCAACATGTCCGACGACGACGCCAAGGCGCTCGTCAACTACTTCGGGGGCGCCGACAAGTTGCGCAACCCGGGCATCGGCCTGACCTACCCCTACCTGACCGTCCCCCAGCGCGACGAGTTCTACTGGCGCGAGCGCAGCGCCGACTACGTCGGTCGCCTGGAGAAAGCGGGCGAGCTGGAGGCCCGCGGGAAGTCGTACCTTGAAGAGACGCAAAAGCGCCTGGAGGCGGCCCGGGAGGCCGCGACGGCCGCCAAGGACGATGCCAAGAAGGAAGCCGAGGCGCAGCGCGACGCCCTCGAAGCGGAGGTCAAGGCCCTCAAGGAGGCCGTCGATACCAAGAACGCCGCCCGGCTCAAGAAGTCGCTGGAAGAGGCGCAGCTCTACTGGAGCGACGGCTACCGCCTGCTGGCGACGACGGGCAAGAGCATTTGCCTCGACTGTCACCGCGTCGGCGCAGTCAAGGCCAAGGAGGAACAGGGGCCGCCGCTCGAGCTGGCCTTCTCGCGGCTGCGCCCGGACTGGACCGAGCACTGGATGGCGAACCCGGATCGCCTCTTGACGTACCCTACCCCGATGCCCCAAAATTTCCCTCGGGGCCAGCTCCTGTTCCAGGAACTCATGAGCGGCAGCTCCCTGGAGCAGGTCGGGGCCGCCCGCGACGTGTTGATGAACCTACCCAAGGTGGCCGACATGCCGGTGAACCGGTCCTACCGAGCGGCCACGTCAGGAGGCAAGTGATGCGATCTCTTCTCAGCGCCGCCGTAACGGCGGCACTCGCCGTTGTTGTCTTCGCGGGCTCCGCCGCGGCCGACGACTGGGGCACCGTCAAGGGGCGAGTGACCTGGGGCGGCAAGAGCGCCTACAAACCGGAGAAGATCGAGGTCACCAAGGACCAGGAGCACTGCCTGGGCAAGGGCGACCTCTTCAGGGAGGAGTTCGTGGTCGGCAAGAACGGCGGCGTCAAGGACGTCTTCGTCTGGCTGCAGGACGCCAGCGACCCGACGGCCAAGCTGCCGATCCACCCATCGCTGAAGAAGCCCAAGACGAAGGAAGTCGTCATGGACCAGCCGTGCTGCAAGTTCGTGCCGCACGCCATCGCCCTGCGCGAGGGACAGGTCCTGATCGGCAAGAACAGTTCGCCGATCGCCCACAACATGCACTGGCTCGGCGGCGACGACAACCCCGGTGACAACAAGCTCATCCCGGCCGGCGGCCAGATCGAGATCACGCTGAACGCCTCGCGCAGCCCGGTCGAGGTCAAATGCGACATTCACGGGTGGATGAAGGGCTGGGTGCGCGTCTTCAACCACCCGTACTTCGCGCTGACCGACGCCGACGGCAAGTTCGAGATCAAGAACGCGCCCGCCGGCAAGTACAACATCGTCATGTGGCAAGAGGGCGTCGGCTGGGTCAACGGCGGCAAGAAGGGGCAGCCCATCGAGATCCCGGCGGACAAGACCGTCGAAGTAGACGAGAAGCTGAAGCCCGAAGACAAGTGAGCGGTTCCGGCCCCGAGGGTGGCGGCCGCCGGCCGTTCCCCCGCCGCGGGGGAGCGGCCGGCGGCCGTTGTTCGTTCGGGCGCCTTGAGCCGCTTGCGGCTTAGCGTTCGCTTCATCAGAGTGAAGCGAACGCTAAGCCGCAAGCGGCGAAATCCTCCGGAGGTGGCGCGATGCGACTCTTCTCCCTGTCCGTCACGGCGGCCCTGCTCTCCCTGGGCTGTGGCAACGGCAACACGGTCGTCGCGCCGCCTGCGGAAACCAAATCGGAGAAATCGGAGCCGAGAATCGAGACGAACAAGGGTGCCGAGCGGTGGGGCACCGTCACGGGGCGCCTCACCTGGGGGGAGAAGGAGTTGCCCGCCGCGGCGAAGCTGGTCGTGAACAAGGACGAGATGCAGTGCCTGAGGAAGGGGCCGATCTACGGCGAGCGATACGTCGTCAACAAGGCGAACAAGGGGGTGGCGAACGTCTTCGTGTGGCTGCTCGACGCCACCGACCCGGCCCACCCGAAGGCCCCGCCGATTCACCCGTCCCTGAAGGAGGCCCGGGAAAAGGAGGTGGTGATCGACCAGCCCTGCTGCAAGTTCGAGCCGCACGCCGTCGCGCTGCGCGAGGGGCAGGTGCTGATCGCCAAGAACAGTTCGGACATCCTCCACAACTTCGACTGGGTGGGCGGCGAAGGCCAGAGCGAGAACCGCCTCGTCCCGGCCAGGGGACAGATCACGATTGACGTCCTCGAGGCATCGCAGAAGCCTTTCAGCGTCCAGTGCGCCGTCCACCCGTGGATGAGCGCCTACTTCCGCGTGTTCGATCACCCTTACTTTGCCGTGACTGATGGGGACGGCAAGTTCGAGATGAAGCACGCCCCGGCGGGCAAGTACAACATCGTGATGTGGCACGAAGGCATGGGCTGGATCCAGGGCGTCAAGACCGGCCGGGCCATCGACGTCAAGGCCGGCGGCATCACCGAGGCGGACGGAGAGGTGGTGCCGGCCAAGGAATAAATCGGCCCGCCGGGGATCATACTGAGGGGCGGCGCCCGCGCTTCGCCATTGCGACGGACCATTCACCAGGAGGCTTGATCATGCGACGGTTGATGACGTGGGCGGCGGCGGCCGTGCTGCCCGCCCTATTGGTTAGTGCGCTGACCATCGGCTGCGGCGGCGACAACAAGTCCGAGAAGACCTCCGACAGCAAGGCGGACAAGGGCAGTCCCAAGGCCGGGGGCACTGGGGGGAGCCTGACCGCGGTGGATTCCAAGGCCACGGGCACGTTGAAGGGCAAGGTCAAGTTTGTCGGCACCCGGCCCAACGTGACCAAGGAGAACGAATTGCTCCTCGACGCGATGAAGAAGAAGGACATGCACTGCGTCGAGGCCGGCGCCAAGCCGGAGGAGAAGGAGCAGCAGACCTGGCGGATCGCCGAAGACGGCGGCCTCGGCAACGTCTTCGTCTGGCTGGCGCCGCCGGCCGGCAAGTTCTTCAAGGTCGATGAGGCGAACTATCCCAAGGGAGAGGTGGTGCTGGACCAACCGCACTGCGCCTTCATCCCGCATGCATTCGTCCTCTGCCCGAAGGTCCGCGACCCGGCCAAGCCCAAGGAGTTCATCCCGACCGGCCAGACGCTGCTCGTCAAGAACAGCGCGGAGATGGCCCACAACACGAAGCTGGAGGGCGGCGACGATAACCCGGGCGGCGACAACGCCATTCCCGCCGGCAAGTCGCTGCCGCCGATGGCCCTGACCCCGTCCCCCGCGGTCGTGACCTTCAAGTGCGGCATCCATCCGTGGATGAGCGCCTACGCCCGCGTCTTCGATCACCCCTACGCGGCCGTCACCGACAAGGACGGCAACTACGAGATCAAGAACGTCCCCGCCGGCGCCGAGGTCCACCTGGTCGTCTGGCACGAGGCCGCCGGCTACGCCGACGGCAAGGACGGCAAGACCGTCACCCTCAAGCCCGAAGTGAACACGGAAAACTTCGAGATCAAGGCGAAGTAGCCGTCCCGGTTCGATCAGCGACGCGGCCCGCGGTCATCCGACCGCGGGCCGCGTTCGTTTGTTCCTCCCACCAGGACGAGCCGGGCGACTCGCCATGCTCGGTCACTGCACGAAGATGTCGGCCACTCGCACGCGGAAGCCCGGCAGGTGCGGTTCGGCGGTCAGCTCCTGAGTCACGTTGAACAGCTCGGGGTCGGCGTCGTGCCGCAGCACCGTCAGGGTGCGCAGGTGCGGATCGACCAGCCACACCAGCGGCACGCCGGCGTTCCGATAGGCGTCGAGCTTATCGTGGACCTCTTCTACGGTGTTCGACGGTGACAGGATCTCGACGGCCAGCGTGGGAACGCCGTCGATCATTGTTGTCTCGTCCATTGGCCGCGCGGCCAGCTCCGGGGAGATGTAAACCACGTCGATGCCCACGGTAACGTCCGGGTCGCGCGCCAGGATGCAAACGGCTTCGCCGGAGTGGACGGCGCCGCGCGGCTCCGGTTGGGTTCGCCGCCAATTCACCAGCAGGGCAGCGAGAGTGGCTTCCAGACGGCTGTGAACACGGTTACGTCGAGTCATCCTTGGCCCCCATTCATGCACGACCCCGTTGATGAGGTCCCGGTCGATGCCGTCGTCCGGCAAGGCCAGGAATTCCTCGGTCGTCATCAGTTTGACAGCGGCTGGTGCGCTCATTCGCTCACTCCCCCTTGCGAGACCGTGCCTTTCGGGCGGTGCCGTTCTTGCTCACCTGCTGGTCCCCCCGACTGTCCGCCCCCGCCGGCAACTCGTGCTCGATGTACTCGATGATGGCGTCGGCCACATCGGCGCCGGTCGCCTTCTGGATGCCTTCCAACCCGGGCGACGAGTTGACCTCCATCACCATCGGCCCCTCGGCCGACTCGATCATGTCCACGCCGGCCACGCGCAGGCCCAGCACCCGGGCCGCCGCCAGGGCCGTCTTGCGGTACTCCGCCGGCAGCCGGAATTTTTTCGCCGTGGCGCCGCGGTGCAGGTTGGAGCGGAACTCGCCGGGCAGCGCCTGGCGCTTCATCGCGGCCACCACCTTGCGGCCGACGACCAGGGCGCGGATGTCGGCGCCGTTGGCCTCCTTGATGAACTTCTGGATGAGGATGTTCTGCTCCAGCCCCTGGAACGCCTCGATGACCGAGGAGGCGGCCGCGGTGCTCTCCGCCAGCACCACGCCGATGCCCTGCGTCCCCTGCAAGAGCTTGATGACGACCGGAGGCCCCTCGACGTGCTCGATGCACTCCAGCAGGTGGGCGGCCTGGCGCGTGTAGACCGTCGGCGGCATGCCGATGTCGTGGCGGCTCAGGATCTGCAAACAGCGCAGCTTGTCGCGCGAGCGGGCGATGGCCTGCGACTCGTTGACGCAGTAGACGCCCATCATCTCGAACTGGCGCACCACGGCCAGGCCGTAGAAGGTGATCGAGGCGCCGATGCGCGGGATGACCGCGTCGATGGGGCCAACCGGCTCGCCCTGGTAGAACAGCTCGGGACTCTGCTTGCTGACGCGGATGTCGAACTGCAGCGTGTCCAGGACCTGCACATCGTGGCCGCGCTTGCGCCCCGCCTCGGCGAGGGCGCGCGTGCTGAACAGCGACTCTTTCCGCGAGAGGATCGCGATCCGCATACGACACCCTTCCCCTCTGGGCCGCTTGCGGCTTGGCGTTCGCGCGAACGCCAAGCCGCAAGCGGCCCTCACGGCCGCAGCAGGTACTTCTTGCTCACGTCCACCACAAAGTCGTCGGCCAGCGCCTGCCGGCCGAGGATGACGCGGAAGCGCATGCCGGCGCGGTTGGTCACGGTCAGGCGGATGCGCTTGCGCACCGGCCCGAGGCCGACGTCGGCCTCGATCAGCGGCCGCTGCTCGTGCATGCCGCCCGAGTTGCGGACGACCACCATCCGCAGCACCGGCGCCTCGACCACGCGCAGCTCGCCCAGGTGTCCGTGCAGCAGCGCCAGCCGCAGGCGGACGCACAGGCCCACGCCCTCCGCGTAATATAGATCGTAGCTGGCCGCGTCCAGGGCCGACGTGCGCGCCCCGGTGTCCACCTTGGCCTTCACCCGCCGGATGCCCCAGGCGGGAAAGTCGAGGCGCTCCTTCCAGCCGATCAGCAGCGGCCGCGGCGCGTCACCCTTCATGCCGGAGGACCCTCCTCGGAAGGTACTCAATGAAGAATGAAGAACGGAGAATGAGGAATTAGGAATGAGGAAAATTGTTAATTCCTCATTCTCCGTTCTTCATTCTTCATTCAGCCTTTCGACAACCGTGCCTGGCGGATCTGGTAGCCGAGCAGCAAGGCGACCACGGCCCCCGCCGCGAAGCTGACCGCCACGTGCCACAAGTTCGGCAGCCAACTCGCCGGCGCGGGCGCGGGCGGTGTTGGCGACGCCTCGGCCTTGGGGGGCTCGGACACGATCACGATCGCCGGCCAGGTCGCCTCCTGAATCAGGTCGCCGGCGCCCAGGCCCATGCCGCGCGGGGCCAGCGCGGCGAGCAGTTTCAGGTTCAGGTAGCGGTCCTGCGTTAGCTGAACGCCCTCGGAGTATTTCTCCCGGGCCGCCGCCGCCGCCGCCAGTACGCGGTAGTGCTCGCGCAGCTCCGGCGGCGCGCCCGCGTCCCACTTCTGCGGGTCCTGCGGTTTGTTGACCACCGGCTTCATCAGGGCGGCCGCGCTGACCACGTCGCCGCTGGCGTTGAGCAGTTCCCCCAACAGCCAGTGCAGCCGGTCGTCGAACGGCAGCCACAACAGTAGCTGCATGACCACGGGGATGGCGTCGGCCGGGACCTCGATGTACTGGGCGGGGGAGATGCCGCCGGCCTCGTACTCCCCGCTAGGGCCGACAAAAGCGATACTGCCGACGGCTTCGTATTTGCCGGTGACTTCGTTGAACCCTATTCGCGGAAAGAGATTGTCGAGGTGCAAGCTCCCGGCTCGAGCGGGCTCGAGCCGCGCCTCGGCCTGGCGCAGGAGGAGCAGGTTGAGGTGGTACTGCTCCGCCTTGCGGTAGAAGTTCAGCTGCACGCTATCCCAACCGGGATAGATCGCCGGCCAGGACGACAAGGCCAACTGGCGATAGGGGATGGCGCGATCGGGCATCCCCGCCATTTCGTAGGCGGTCGCCAGGTTGGCCCGGAGCATGAAATGGCGACTCTGCTTCGCCTCCAGGACCTTGATCGCCTTCTGGTAGTTCCCCAGCCGAATGTGATAGGCCCCGAGGTTGATCCGGTCGTCCAGGCTCAGGAGGCCCTCGGCCTCCCGCCGTTCCAGCTCCGCTGCCCGGCGGACGTAGCGCATCCCAAGTGTCTTGTCGGGCGGAGGGAGTTGCTGCTGCACGAGCAACGAAGCTGTGAGGCTGACAGGGATCCCAGGGGCGGCAGGGCAAGCGCCGGCGGTGAGCGACCAGACGGCAGCCCCGACCCGGTTCGGCAGGTCAACGGCTGCGGCCCGGTAGTCAGCCAGGTCGAGTTGGAACTGTTTGACGTTGCCAGGCCAGGGCCAGGGCTCCTGGGCGTTGGGGTCGTCGGGCCGGGCGAACGCGGGCAGAAACGTCCCCGTCGTGAAGTAGACGCCGGCCCGCGCCGGGGCGGCCAGCGCGGCCCCTACAAGCAGGGCCGCCGCGACGATCCATGCTCCGCGCATCGGCTGTCCTCCTTATTCGGCCGGCGCTTCCGGCACAGCCGGTACGGCCGTGCCGCCCTTGTGGCCCAGCACCCAACCGGAGACCTGTTCGGTGACGTCCTGCCCGCCGCACAGGTTGGTGAAGATTGTCAGAGGCGTGTAAATAATGCCCCAGGGTAATCCCCACCAGCCCAGCAGGAGCGATAACAGCACATAGGGCAACCCGCGTACCAAGCCGTAGTCGGAGGGCCGCAGGTAACGGATGCTGCTGGGGCAGCGCAAACTCAAGACGACGAAGGAGATGCAGTATTCGTAGTAGACGAAGCGGCCGCCCGCCGCCAGCCCGGCCTCCAACTCGGCCGCCGTCAAGTTGTCAATCCCTTCGATACGCATGGCGGCGATCCGTGGGCGGGGCCCAGCCATCGGCACCCGGTTTGCACTAAGTGCTGGTACCAAGCTAACCCAGTGATTCCTCAGGTCATTGTAGCAAGGTTTGCCCAAAAGGCTTGCACGGCCGCCCGAAGCGCGGGCAGCCCCCCATCTCCCCTGGTCGGTCGGAGTAATGCTCTATGCCTCGGCTAGAATCCTCCACGTTACCGCCGGAACGTCGGGAAGAACTGGAACGCCACATCCAGGATCGCACCGGACGGCGGGTCCACGGGCTGAGCGTTGAGGTCCGTGACGAGCGGGTCGTCCTGCGCGGGCGGACGACGTCGTACTACATCAAGCAACTGGCCCAGCACAGCGTCTGGGACGTGCTGCCCCAAGCCCCGCTCGAGAACGGCATCGTGGTCGAGTAGGTCAGGCTTTCCAGCCTGACCAGACGCCGGGTCAGGACTCCGGGTCAGGCTGGAAAGCCTGACCTACCGCGCCGCCTCGTACACGCACGTCACGGTCGTGGTGATGCCGCCGCGCGGGGTGAACGAGCCGACCACGCGACAGCGGCGTGGCCGGCACGCCGCGATGAAGTCATCCAGGAGCCGATTCACCACTCCTTCATAGAAGATCCCCTCGTCGCGGAAGCGCTGTAGGTACAGCTTCAGCGACTTCAACTCGACGCACCTCTCGTCCGGGGTGTAGGCGTAGGTGATGGTGCCGAAGTCCGGCTGGCCGGTCATCGGACACAGGCTGGTGAACTCCGGACAGACGATCTCAATAGTGTAATCGCGCCCGGGGGCCGGGTTCGGGAAGGTTTCCAGCTGGTCGACCGACGGGGCCTCCGCACGCGGCATGGCCGCTTCCTCGCAAGACAGGCGATCTCCCTCATTCTAGCGGGTTGCGGCAGCGCGAAACGCAAGCAGGGGCGCTCATCTGTTGTTACATTCCTTTCCCGAATTAGCGTTGGGATTTCGGCGGCACTTCACGTAGAATCGGTGAAGTCGTTTTCCAGGCGGAGGGGGGCCGCCTGAACCTGTCCCGGCTCCCCCTCCGCACGGCCATCGCCCCGGCCCCTGTCGCAAGGAGTGGAATCCGTGAACCGTGCCGCTTCCCTGGTGGCCTGCGCCGCCCTGCTCGCCGCCGTCACCGTCGCGCGGGCCTACGTCGAGGTGCCCTACAGCCTCGGCCGCATCTGCAACGAATCGACGAACATCGTCGTCGTCGAGGTGGTGAAAGTCAACAAGGAGAAGGGCCTGATCATTTTCAAGAAGGTCGAGGACCTCAAGGGCAAGCACCCCAAGGATGAGATCAAGCACAACATCGGCCAGCGCGGCTTCCACGCCCGCGAGTGGCAGAACGTCATGGCCTGGGCCGAGGCCGGCAAGAAGGCCGTCTTCTTCCACAACGGCGGCGCCAGCGAGACCTGCATCGGCACCTACTGGTACCAGTGCTACGTCGAGGGCGAGTGGTGGGGCATGAGTCACGCCGAGCCGTTTATGCTCCGCAGCTTCTGCGGCGACGCCGACAAGCTCGCCGCCGCCGTCAAGAACATGCTCGCCAACAAGGAGGTCGTCGTGCCATGCATGGTGGACGGCGACAAGAACGACCTGCACCTGCGCAAGGCCAAGCTGCAGCGCCTCAAGGCCAGCCTGAAGTTGCAGGACTACAACGCCAAGCGCGACTTCGTCGCCTGGGGCGGCGACGGCGAGGAGATCCAGGAGTTCAAGGCCTTCCACCTGATCGCCGAGAGCACCCCCGGTTGGAAGTTCCTGCCCGAGGCGCAGGTCAAGGGCGACTCCTGGCGCAAGCCCGATTTCGACGACAGTAAATGGCGCACTGGCAAGTCGCCGGTCGGCTACGGCGAGGACGAGATCGCCAAGCGCCGCGGCACCGTCGTCACCGAGAAGGGGGTCAGCTTCGTCTTCCGGCGGGCCTTCGACGCGCCGTCCGACCTGCTAACGCAGAAGGGGGTGACGTTCCGGCTACGGGTCGCCAGCGACGACCACGCCGACGTCTACCTCAACGGCGAGGTCGTGGACAAGGATCCCGTGGACGATCACGAGTTCGCCTACTGGAACCGCGACGTGGAACTCCCGGCCAAGAACGTCAAGTCCGGCCGCAACGTGGTGGCGGTCTTCGTGAAGAACCACGCCGGCAGTTCGGACATCTACCTCGACATGGAGATCGCCGCCGAGGTGCCGCTGCCGAAGAAGAAGCCGGTCGCGGTGGCGGTCAAGTCCGACGGCCCCAAGGCGCCGGCCGGGCCGACCAAGCCGGTGCTGCCCGACAAGCCGAACCCGCTCGTCGTCATCGACAAGGACAAGAAGACCGTCACGCTGCCGTGCGCCATCGCCCCGCGCAAGCTGCCGAACCTCAATGAGATTTATCCGATCGAGGTCATCGCGTGCTACCCCGCGCCGCAGGGTCAGAAGGCGCACGAGACGGTGGTGACGTTCAAGGACGTCAAGCCGGGCGACGTCCACAAGGCGCTGGAGATGCTCGGCCTCAAGCCGGGCAAGCCGGCGCGCGGCGAGGACCAGAAGGCCGAAGGGCCCGAGGTGAAGCTGTACCTCGAATTCACCGGCGGCGACGGCAAGACCCAGCGCGTGGACATGGCCAAGACGATGGTCTATCGCGATAGCGGCAAGGCGATCCCGGACCTGAAATGGCACTTCACCGGGTCGATCGTCAAGCAACCCGACCCGGAGAAGGACGACAGGGTGTACGCCGCCGACCTGACCGGGACGCTGATCGCGCTGTTCCCCGTGACGGACGAGACGGTCATCCAGAGCCACCTGACGATGAAGGACGAGCCGGTGTTCAAGTTGGAGACCGACAAGAAACTGCTGCCCAAGGAGGGGGCGGCGGCGAAGTTGATTATCGAGGTGAAGTAGCCGCGGCGTGCTTGCCGTTTCGCGCTCCCGCCAGGTGGGGCGAGTGCGAAACGGCAAGCGAGAGACGCTCACTGCGGCAGACGGAATGTGCCGCGCTTCAAGTACACGTCCAGTTCCGCCTCCAGGCGGGCGCCGACGGCCAGGGCGTGGTCCTGGTCGTTCCAAAGCACGCCGACCACCCGTCCGATCAGCATCCGGCAAAAGCGCTCGTCGTCGGAATCGCCCCGATACCCTTCCCGGAAGCGCTCCCAGGGGAAGTCCGGCGCCGCGCGGCAAACGTCGCGCAGGCGCGCCGCCCCGTCGAGCAGCGCCATTCGGCCGGCCGCCACCTCGCCGGCCAAATGATCCATCTGTTGCGAGCGCGCTACCAGCGCGCCCATGCGGACGTCCAGGTCCTGCCGATCCTCGGTCAGCCGGGGCACGAACCAGCTGCCGACACAATAGAGGGGCGAAGCGTCATTTCCCTCGGTGAGGCGGTCCCACTCACTCACCGCCGACAGCAGCGCCGCGCCGACGAGGAGGCCGACGGTCAGTCGCGAGAGGCGCAGCATGGCCCTATCCCTCTCGATGATGGGGGGAGAAAGCGAATGCGGACGCAGGAATCGGAGGCACGCCCGCCGGCGCGGGCGGCCCGGGCGGAGGAGAAACTCAAACGGTCGTCTTTAGCGCGGCGGCTCGGCCGGGGCCGGCCCGCCGGGCGGGCGCAGCGAAGGTACGGCGATCCCGAACTCGGCGAGGCGGGCGCGGACCTGTCCCAGGTCCCAGACGGCGACGCCGCCGTCGGACAGGCCCAGCGCCAGGCGCTGCGCGTCCGGCGACCAGGCGAGGCTCCAGACGTCGCTCTCCTCGGGAGGCAGGGCCAGCACCCGCTTGCCCGCGTCGAGGTCGTAGATCACCGCGCCGCGGTCGGGGCCCGTCGTCGCTGCCCAGTGGCCGCCGGGCGCCAGCGCCACCTGAAACACCGGCAGGTCGGGGCCCGGAACGACCGCCCCCTTCTCCCATTCCCAGCGGCCGAGCCCGCTCTGCGGCGTAACAAAGGTCAGCAGCCGGCCCGACGTGTCGAAGTTCATCCCGCGGAGTTGGACCCCCGCGGCCACGCCCAGGGGCCGGGCGCCGTCCGGCCCCAGGTCGTAGCGGTGCAAGTTCCCGCACTGCCCGGGCGCGCCCCGCGTCAGGAAGGCGACGGACGACTGCTTGGGGTGGACGGCCAGATCGAACACGTGCTCGACCGGGAGCGCCGCGCGCCGGCGGACGTCCACGCCTCCCGCCCGGGGGCGGACGTCCCAGGCCGCGATGCCCCGCTCGCCGCCGGCCACCAGGCACGTCCCGGCGCCGTCGAACTGAAGTCGCCAGACCTGACCGGGGGGTTCCTTGCGCTCGCGGGGGCGGAAATGCGGGTCGGCGAGCCGGGCCAATTCTCCGAGGGACGCCGCGTCCCACAGAAACACGCCGCCGTCGAAGTCGCCGGTCGCCAGCAGGCGGCCGTCGCTACTGAAGGCGACGGCCTCAATTTCGCCGTTGTGCCCCCAGGTGGAGTGCAGCAACTGGCCTGTGGCGGGATCCCAGGTTTTGACCGTCAAGTCCTTCGACACCGAAGCGAGCAACCGGCCGTCGGGGCTGAAGGCGACGGCGGGGACGCCCCCCCGGCCGGCGTAGGGGCTGAAGGCGACGGGGGGCAGGCCGGACCCCCGGTGGACGTAGAGCCGACGCTTCTCCGGCGTGTCACCGACCGGCCAGCCAAGGACAGCCCGGTCGCCAGCCATCGCGAGGAGGAACTGGCCATCGACGCTGAACTTCACCCGGGTCGCCCCGTCCGGCAGCGGCAGCGAGGCGATGGGCTGGCCGTCGGGGCAAGACCACAGCCGGACCTGCCGGCCGGCCGTCGCCATGAGCCAGCCCTCGGGGTGGAGGGCCACAGAAGCGACGTTGCCGCAGTGGACCAACGAGTGCAGCGTGGCGTCGGGTATGTCCCAGACCATGAGGCCCGACTCGCACCCCGCGACCAGGCAGGTGGCGTCCCGGGCGAACTCCATGTCGTAGATCTGCCCCAACGGTGACTTCAGCTCCGGGTTGCCGCGACACTGGCCGTGGAGTTTTACCTTGGCCCCCACGGACACCGCCACGAACCTCCCATCCGGCGTCGCCGCCAGGTGGGCTTCGGCCGGCACTGTCTTGAGTCCCTCCTCCCAACCCGCCGGCAGCGACGGGCGCCGCAGGGGCTGGGCGCTCGGTGAACCCACCGGGTCCAACCCGATGGGGTCGCCCAGGCAGGCGAGCACCGCCTCGGCGATGGCCTGCGGATCCTTGCCGGGCACGTCGAGCCTTGCCGCCTCACGCAAATCGGCCCAGACCTCGGCGCGGTAGCCCGGTTGCCGCGCCAGCTGCGAGGCGTGGGCGTGCTTGAGCAGCGCCTTGTAGAGGTCCGCCTGCACCTTCCTCCGCGCGTCGGCCTGCTCGTCGGCCAAATGCCCCTGCTCGTCGGCCAAATGCCGCTGCTCGACCGCGTAGCCCATCACGCCAAGGACCAGGCCCACCAGCAGCAGCGCGGCGGCGGCGCCAAGGCTGACGACCAGTGGCCGGTGCCGCCGCAGCCACCGCCGCCCCCGCTGTGCCCAGGTAGGGCGCCGCGCCGCAATGGCCCGGTCCTCCAGGAAGCGGCGCAGGTCGTCGGCGAAGTCCTGCCCCGTGGCGTAGCGCTCCGCGGGCTCCTTGGCCATCGCCTTGAGGACGACCGTCTCCAGGTCCACGGGGATGCCGGGGTCGAGGCTCCGGGGGGCGGGAGGGTCGTCCTCCACGATCCGCCGCAGCACGTCCTGGCGCTCGTCCCCCGGAAAGGCCGGCGTCAGCGTCAGCACTTCATACAGCGTGACCCCGAGCGAGTAGACGTCGGTGCGGTGGTCGATGACGGCCCGGCTGCCCAGCGCCTGTTCGGGGCTCATGTAGCGCAGCGTGCCGAGCAGGTCGCCCGTCATCGTCAGGCCGGCGTCGCTTTGCAAGCGCGCCAGCCCGAAATCAACGACCCAGAGGTGACCAGCTCCGTCCAGGAGCAGGTTGGCCGGCTTGACGTCGCGGTGGACCACGCCCTGCTGGTGCGCGTGGTCCAGCGCCTCCGCGACCTCGATCCCCAGGCGCGCCGTCGTGCGCCAGAAGTCCAGGCTGGCCTCCGAACGATCCGTGGTGACCCCGGGATCCGACTGGGTGTGCGCCGCCTTCGGCGCCCCGTCCGCCGGCTCGATGGCTCGGTAGACGGTGCTCGGGTCGTCTGCGGTCGGGCTGGCTCCCGCGACCCGCGTCACGTCAGGCTCCCCGAATCGGATTGCGGCGCGGCTCCGGCGATCGTGACCCGCCAAGGGCAGGCCGACCTGCTGCCGCAGCGCGGCGATCACCTCGGCGAGCGACGGCCCATCGATGAACTGCATGGCGTAGTAGTGGACGCCGCGCTCGCAGCCGACGGCGTACACCGGGGCGATGTTGGTGTGATGGAGCTGCGCCGCGGCCTGGGCTTCGGTGCGAAAGCGCTGCAGCTGCCGGGCGTCCAAGCCGCCGGCCAACGACAGGACCTTGAGGGCGACGCGCCGCCGGAGCGAAATCTGCTCGGCCTCGTAGACGATGCCCATGCCGCCGCGGCCGACCTCGCGGATCAGGCGGAAGTCCCCCAGGGAGGGCGGCGGCTCCGGCAGCCGCGGCGCCCGCAATTCCAGGCCGCCCGAGCGCACCAGTTCCAGGCCGTCCAGGCAGTCGGCCAGGGCCGCGGCCATCTCCTGCGGGTAGCCGGCAAGGAACTGACTCCGGTCCGGCGCCCGACCCGCCTCGAGCGCCGTCAGGTAGGCCTCGACGGCCGCGATCACGCGCGGGTCGTCCAGTGCCGGCGCCCGATCTCCGCTGGGCTCCTCGCCAGCGAGCGGCACCTCCGGAGATGAGTCGTCGGGCGGGGTCATGGCTCTTCTCCCAGGGCGCCGCGCAGCCGCGCCAGGCCGCGGACCCACAGCTTTTTCACACTCTCCTGCGAGCGCTTCATCTGCCGGGCGACCTCGGGAAAGCTCAGCCCCTCGAGCTGGCGCAGGATGATGACCTCGCGGTAGTCGGCGGGCAGCCGGCCGAGGGCGTCGGCCAACAGGACGGCCTGCTCGCGCCGCACCGCCTGCTGACTGGGTGAGCTGTTGGCGGCGACGAAGCCGCGGTCCAGGGTCTGCGACGATTCGTCCAGCTCTCGGGCCAACTCGCGCTCCAGTTCCACGTTCCGCCGCCGCGTCCCGCAGTAGCGGCGCACCAGGCTGGCGAGGTTGTACGCCAGCACCTGCCGCAGCCAACCCACCAGCTCCCGCTCGGTCGATCCGCGGAACTCGGCGAACGTCGCGTGGGCGTCGAGGAACGTTTCCTGGACGAGGTCCGCCGCATCGACCTTGCTCTGCAAGCGCCGCCCGATCTGGAGGCGGGCCAGCAGCTCGAGGTAGTTGCGGTACGGCTCCAGGAGCTGCCCCAGGGCGTCGGCCTGACCCGCCTTTGCCAGGGGCAGCAAAAACTCCACTGCCTGGCCGGACCCGCTCATGATGCGTCCTCTATTATGCTAGTCGCCAAACGGAGGACGATCGGGCCGCGTCCCCGCCCATTTTATTCTGCCCATCACGGTTGTTCCTGAGTCCCGCCTGGCGAATGCCACTGTAGGGAACGCCCTCCGTGGCGTTCCGTCAGCCAGCGGAGCGCCACGGAGGGCGTTCCCGACAGCGCGGCGTGGCTCTCCCCGCGCTGGACGCAGTAGGATAGGGGGTGGCCGCGAGCCAAGTGCCGGCTGCGGCAAGTGATGGGAGGCCGGGGGGCCAGGGCACGACAAACACACTTCAAGGAGCCGACATGCGTACTCTCTTCCACTCGCCATTGCTCGCCGCCGTGCTGAGCTTGCTGTGGGTGTGCGCCTGCGTCGGCCAGGAGCCGGCGCCGGAAAACCGCGAACCTCGGCTGGTCGTTCAGATCGGGCATTCCGGCCCGGTCAACTCGGTGGTGTTCTCCCCGGATGAGAAATTCCTCCTGACCGGCGGCTCTGACCATACGGCCCGGCTGTGGGACGCCCGGACCGGAGAGGAACTGCTTGCCTTCCGTGGCCACGAGCCCGTCGTGAACTCGACCGGCGGGACCATCGGCGTGACCTCGGTGGCGTTCGCGCCGGACGGCCAGCGCGTCCTGACCGGCAGCGGGGACTCGACGGCGCGGCTGTGGGACGCCCAGACCGGCAAGGAGCTGCTCGCCCTCAAGGGTCATCCGAGCGACGTGACCTCGGTGAAGTTCTCGCCGGACGGCAAGCAGCTCCTAACGGGAAGTGGAGACCAGACGGCGCGGCTGTGGGACGCCCAGACCGGCCAGGAGCTGCTCGCCCTCAAGGGGCATACCGACAGCGTGACCTCGGTGGCGTTCTCGCCGGACGGCAAGCAGTTCCTGACGGGAAGTGGAGACCAGACGGCGCGGCTGTGGGACGCCCAGACCGGTAAGGAGCTGCTCGCCCTCAAGGGCCACAACGATTGGTTGAACTCGGTGGCGTTCGCGCCGGACGGCAAGCGCGTCCTGACCGGCGGCAATGATCGGTCGGCGCGGCTGTGGGACGCCCAGACCGGTAAGGAGTTGCTCGCCCTCAAGGGTCATACGAGTGAGGTGACCTCGGTGGCGTTCGCGCCGGACAGCAAGCGCGTCCTGACGGGAAGCCGGGACAACACGGCGCGGCTGTGGGATGCCCAGACCGGGAAGGAGCTGCTCGCCCTCAAGGGCCATAAAGAACCCTTGGAAGCGGTAGCGTTCGCGCCGGACGGGAAGCGCGTCCTGACGGGAAGCTGGGACAAGACGGCGCGGCTGTGGGACGCACAGACCGGCCAGGAGCTGCTCGCCCTCAAGGGGCATAACACGAGTGACGTGGGCTCGGTGGCGTTCGCGCCGGACGGCAAGCAGCTCCTGACGGGAAGTGGAGACCAGACGGCGCGGCTGTGGGACGCCCAGACCGGAAAGGAGCTGCTCACCCTCAAGGGTCATACAGGCAGGCTGACCTCGGTGGCGTTCGCGCCGGACGGCAAGCGCATCCTGACGGGAAGCTGGGACAACACGGCGCGGCTGTGGGACGCCCAGACCGGCCAGGAGCTGTTCACCCTCAAGGGGCATGCAGGCAGGCTGACCTCGGTGGCGTTCGCGCCGGACGGCAAGCGCGTCCTGACGGGAAGCTGCGACCACACGGCGCGGCTCTGGGACACCCAGACCGGTAAGGAGTTGCTTGCCCTCAAGGGCCATACGTGGTTTGTCAACTCGGTAGCGTTCGCCCCGGACGGCAAGCGCGTCCTGACCGGAAGCTATGACAAGACGGCGCGGCTGTGGGATGCCCGGACCGGTAAGGAGCTGCTTACCTTCCGGGGCCATAGGGCTTGGGTGACCGCGGTAGCGTTCGCGCCGGACGGGAAGCACGTCCTGACGGGCACCTGGGACGAGGCGGCGCGGTTGTGGGACGCACAGACCGGCCAGGAACTGCTCACCTTCAAGGGCCCTGCGAATCTGGTGAGCGCGGTGGTGTTCTCGCGGGACGGCCAGCGGCTCCTGACGGGCAGCGACGACGGGACGGCGCGGCTATGGGATGCCGAAACCGGCAAGGAACTGCTCGCCCTCAAAGGCCACACCTTCATCGTGTCCTCAGTGGCGTTCGCGCCGGACGGCAAGCAGATCCTGACGGGAAGTTTCGACAACACGGCACGGTTGTGGGACGCCACGACCGGCCAGGAGTTGTGCCGGATGATCAGCTTCACCGGTGGCGGCTGGGCGGTGGTCGATACCGCGGGGCGCTATGACGCCAGCAACGGCGGCGACGTCGAGGGCCTGCACTGGGTGGTCGGCCGGGAGACGATCGCCTTGAAGCAGCTCAAGGAGCGCTATTACGACCCCGGACTGCTCGCCAAGTACCTCGGCTTCAATAAGGAGCCGCTGCGCGAGGTCGCCGCCTTCCGCGACGTCAAGCTCTACCCCGCGGTGGCCGTCGCCCAGGTCGACCCGAGGAAGCCGCGGCTGGACGTGAAGTTGACCAACCGCGGTGGCGGCATTGGCCGCGTCGTCGTCCTGGTCAACGGCAAGGAACTCACCGCCGACGCCCGGCCGCGCGGCGCCGACGCCAACGCCGCCAAACTCGACCTGCAATTGGATCTGTCGGCCGACCCCCGGCTGGTGCCGGGCCAGAAGAACCAGTTGGAGGTGCTGGCGTACAACGGGGACGGCTACCTGTGCAGCCGCGGCCTGACCCGCGAGTTCGACGGCCCCGGCACCGCCGCCGCCGACCCGCCGACTCTCCAGGCGGTCATCGTCGGCGTGTCGAAGTACCGCGGGGAGCGGCTGGCGTTGCGCTACGCCGCCAAGGACGCCGAGGACTTCGCCACCGCCCTGCGCCTGGCCGCTGGCCGCTTCCTCGACCCCGACAAGGACCACCCCGAGCGAGTCCGTATCACTATGATGACGGGCGCCGATGCCGACACGCGCCCCAGCCGCGCCAACCTGGTCAAGGCGCTGGAGGCGCTGAAGGCGACGAAGCCGGGGGACATTGTCGTGGTTTACCTGGCGGGGCATGGGGTGACGCAGGGCGGGCAGGACGGCGATTGGCACTACCTGACTGCCGACGCCCAGAGCGCCGACCTGTCCGACCCCGAGGTGCGCAAGCAGGTCAGCCTGTCCAGCGCCGAGCTGACCGAGTTCCTGAAGGCGTCGCCGGCGCGCAAGCAGGTGCTGGTGCTGGACACCTGCCACTCCGGCCGGCTGGTGGAGAAGCTGACCGAGAGGCGCGACGTGCCGGGCAGCCAGGTGCGGGCGCTGGAGCGGGTCAAGGACCGCACCGGCATGCACGTCCTGGCCGGCTGTGCCGCCGACAGCGTTAGTTATGAGGCGACGCGCTACGGCCAGGGCCTGCTCACCTACTCGCTGCTCCTGGGCATGCGCGGGGCGAAGCTGCGCGAGGGGGAGTACGTCGATGTGGTGGATCTCTTTGGCTACGCGGCGGAC
>DATFNV010000360.1:0-7030 GCA_035266225.1 Gemmataceae bacterium | reverse complement strand
GAGACAATGGTAACGTGGTGGCGGCCGGGTCCGGCGGCGGTCTGGGTGATGCGAAGCGTGGGCATGGGGCGGACTCCTTGGCCCGCGCGACTTGCGGCGCGCGGGCCGGAGAGAGGGCATTGTCGGGGCGGGGAGATGGCGGCAGGCCCGGCCCCGCCCCGGGCACGGAATGACTATACACATCCCCCGTGCGGAATGCCAGAGTTCGGAGCGCGAATGCGGCGGACCGGTCCGTTTAGCGGCCGCCCTCGGGGCGGCGCGAAGAACGCCGCCCCGAGGGCGGCCGCTAAACGGGGAAACAAAGGGAAACAAGGGTGTCAGGGGGAAACAAAGGGGTCAGTAAAGACAGCATGTCTTTACGGTTCCTGACATTGCGCCAAGCAAAGCTCGGGAGAGGAGGGGCTTTGCTACGCATTCGCCTCCCGACCTCCGAAAGCGTAACAGACGGGAGGAATGCGTAACAGGCCAAGCCGCCCGCCTCACCCCGGCAGGCAGAGCGGCGCCTGCGCGGCCGGCGCTGGCCCGTCCTTCCAGAAGACGGGGCTGATGCCGAGTTCCTCCTGCTCCTGAATCAAGCAGCAGAGGTTGTAGCAGAGCAGCTTGCACAGCACTTCGTTGACCATCGCGGTGTCGATCTTGCTGCGAACGCTATCCCCGACTTTTCGGTGGTGACGCCATTCGCCTTCCACCACAACCCTTGATTTGCTAAACTGGCCGCCAAAGTGCCCGAGGACGAGCAGGAACGGACCTGGAACGCCCTTCACCTGGCGTGCGCTCGCTTTGACCTCGCCAAGGTCCAGTGGAAAGCAACGGGCCGGTTGCCGGCTGACCTGTATAAGCGCGGTCTCGACTACCACGCGCAAGTAGCTGACGACTTCCAGGGCAATTTCCGCCGCGACCGCGTGAAAGCGTTGCCGACTTACCGCCAAGACGTGGCTCTGGCCCTGTGGGGAGCGAGAGAAAAGGGAGAGAAAAGGAGAGAAAAGGGGTCGGGAGTCGTTTTCAGACCAGGAAAATGACCGTGATAATCCTTAGTAGTACCGACTCCCGACCCCTTTTCTCTTCCAGCACGGCGAACCTGCTCTTGCGGCCGACGAATCGTGTGGACTGGCTGAGGCGTTGACCGGGGCGGCGCGGCAGCGTCACTTCCGGCTGCGGCGGCAGCGCGATCCGTTGGGGGAGGGCCACCCCTGCACCTGGCGCACGCTGCTCATCAAGGTGGCGGCGGAAGTCGTCGTCTGGACGCGGCGGATCGTGGTACGGCCGTCATCGAGTTGGCCGTATCTCGGCGGGTATCTGCGCGTGTGCGAGCGCTTGGGCAATCCCCTCCCGACTCCTGCTCCGTACCCCTCCGGCTAACCTTCCGGACAACCCGTCGCCGTGCCTTCCGCGGGGGGGGTAAGGGGGAGGTGTGCCCACAGGGGCGATCCCGGCCGAAGTGCCCCGACCCACGGGCTGGAGGCCCACGGCCGGCAGCCGCGCGGTAACGGCGTTGATTAATCCGGGCTCAGGCGCGCGGCAAGTGCTGGTCAGCCTTCGGCGGTGGCGGGGTGCTGCGCGCGCTGGCCGATTATTGTGTCACACCCGCAGAAATTGACACAATACTCGCGCCACGCGTCGCAACCTGTTGGCTTGTAACAACTTGCTGCAACGGAGTATTGTGTCACCCGCCCCGCGAGTTGACACAATACTCTGACACAATCCCCTGACGAGCGCGTGCGGGGACCAGCGGAGAGGAAGTGCTGCCCCTCGCCTTCGCGGCGGGTCGCAGAACCGCCGCTCAACGGCTCAGAACTGGAAGTAGATGAACGCCTTGGTCACGCCGGGGCCGAACGCGACTAGCAGCACCACGGCGGCGACGTAGGCGGCGGCTCGCAGCAGCGGCGGCAGGTCCAGCAGGCCGCAGCGCCGCTCGCGCAAGCCGCTGAACAGGTGCCCCAGGACCACCATCCCGACCAGCAGGGGCACCCACGCCGGCAGCCAGTGCCTTGCCCCATCGGCGGCGCCGCCCAGCCAGGCGCGCTCGACCGTCCAGCAGGCGGACCAGGTTTCCGTCCGCAAGATCCCGAACCCACCCGCCACCAGCACGAACGTCCCCAGCACGGCGAACAGCCGGAACGCCCAGGTGGACCGCAGGCGCAGCAGCCACGGCCGGTCGCCGAGGGCGTGGTCGTACATGCGATGCACGGCCAGCAGGACGCCGTTGTAGAAGCCCCACAGGACGTAGCTCCAACTTGCCCCGTGCCACAGGCCGCACAGGGTCAGTGTCAGCAGCAGGTTCAGGTAGGTCCGCAGCGAGCCGCGCCGGTTGCCGCCCATCGAGATGTAAACGTAATCGCGCATCCACGTCGAGAGGGAGATGTGCCAGCGCCGCCAGAACTCGGGAATGCTCGCCGACAGGTAGGGGAAGTTGAAATTCTGCGGCAACTCGAAGCCGAACCACTTGGCGCAGCCGATGGCCAGGTCGCTGTAGCCGGAGAAGTCGCAATAAATCTGGGCGGCATACGCCAGCACCGCCCAGCGCAGCGTTAGCGCGTCGTAGGCCGACGGGTCGTGGAAGACCGGATCGACAAAGCGCGCCAGCCAGTCGGCGAGGAACGCCTTCTTGACCAGGCCGACCACGAACCAGTGCAGCCCCTCGACGACCTGGCGCGACGTGGCCCGCGGCGGCTCGGCCATCTGCGGCAGGAACTCCACGGCCCGGACGATCGGCCCGGCCACCAGCTGCGGGAAGAAGGCCACGAACAGGGCGAAGTCCACGAAGGCGCGCACCGCCCGGATTTTCCCCTTGTACACGTCCAGAGTGTAGCTGATGCCCTGGAAGGTGTGGAAGCTGATCCCCAGCGGCAGGACGACCTGCAGCGTCCAGTCGGGTACGTCCCAGCCGAGCCAGCGCGCCACCGACAGGCCGTTGTGCAGGGCGAAGTTGGAATACTTGAAGGCCGCCAGGAAGCCGAGGTTGCTGGCGACGCTCAGCAACAGCCAGCGGCGCTTGCCGCCGGGCGTCGCCGCCGACTCGATCAGCAGGCCGGAGAAGTAATCGACCACCGTGGTGAACAGGATCACGCCGAGGAACCACGGGCTCGGCGACAGCACGACGTAGAAGAGCCAACTCACCCCGAGGAGGAAGCGATACTTGTGCGCCCGGCTGCGCAGGGCGTAGTACGTCAGGACCACGCTCGCCAGGACGAGCAGGAACACGAAGAAGTGTTTACTGAGGAGGTTCATGGCAATCGCGACCGTTGTTTTGGCCGCTTGCGGCTTAGCGTTCGCGCCATCCTTCGATGGCGCGAACGCTAAGCCGCAAGCGGCTTTAACCACCAAGTTGCCGCCGCAGCCACGCGCTCAATCGGGCCGTCCCGTTCACATTGAGGTGAATCAGGTCGGCAAAGTCGTCATCGCTGAGCCCAAGCGCCTCCCGCGACGGCCGCAGCACTGTCACCCCGCGGCTGCGCTCCACCTCCGCCAGGGCCGCGGCGTAAGCGGCGAACGCCTCCCGGTACGTCTGGCTCATGTCCTCGCTGACCGGCATGTCCAGCAGGACCACCGCGACGCCGTTCGCCTCGGCCCAGTCGAGGACCTTGTGCAGGTAGCGCAGATGCCCGCCGAGATGATAATTGTCCAGGAAATAGAAGGACGGAAGGATGTTCCTGGCCTTCATTCGGGTCAAGGTACGGGCCTGGAACTCGGGGCGCGGGGCGTAGCCGTCGCCACGGGCCAGGGCGGCGCTGTAGCGCAGGCCGTCGCGTGCCTCCTTCGCCGCGTCGGGGAAGGAGCCGGGAAACGCCTGCTCGACCCGATCGGCGGCCCAGAGGCGAATGCCGTTGCGGTAGTGGTAGAGGTTCCAGCAGCGGTCGCACTTGCCGTAGGCGTACTGACGGAGGCACCACTGGGCGGCCTGCGGGCGCAGCCGCAACCACTCCGCCACGTCGCGAACCTCCATGAGCGAGCGCGGCCCGTGCGGCTCGTCGCGGTTGTCGTTGAGGTCGCTGGCGGTGATGCCGTAGACCAGCAGCCGCGGCGGCACGCCGATGCCGTGGCGGACCGCGTGCCACACTTCCGAGGTCGTCGCCCCGGACAGGCCGAGGTTGAAGACGTTCTCCACGGCCCGGCCGCGCCAGGGCGTCCCGGCCAGCACCGCGGGGTCGATCCCTTCGCACACCGGCGAGCCGCCGACCAGGACGAGGTCGTACGGCCGCTGAATGCATTCGTGCATCTTCATGCGGTAATCGTCGGGGTCATAGGCGCGCCAGACCGGGCGCCGGGCGGCGACGACGGCATCGAGCGCGACCAGGCCGACCACGAAGTACAGGACGACGCGATAGCCCCACCAGCCGCGCGCCCCAGCCGATTCCGCCATGCCGTCCGCCTCCCTGCGGCTCCCGAATGCCTTCTCGGTCGGGGCGGAAGCTTAGCGACTGGGACGAGACGCGCCCAGACGAAATCGCGCCCCACGGACCCGCTCAGCCTACCCAATCTCCCGAGCTTGTCGCGCTGGGCAGGAAATCTTTGCCCCGGCGGTGCGGGACGGTTGTTGTCGTGGAAGGTAATCCGTGCTATCCTTGGGGAAAATGACGGACAGGGTGCCGGCACCGTGTGTGCCGGTTAACACCGCCGGAACGACTTCTACCCCTGCAACCGTACCGCGGTTCCTCGTCCGTCCGGCGCCGGCCTGGAAGGATTTCGACGGCAGTCCGCGCCCACTCATCCCATACCCCGTGCAGGACTCATGGCCACCAGCAACGACGATTTCCGTACCAAGTACCGTCCGCGGCGCTACGAACAAATGTGGCAGGGCGTCGATTACCCGGCAATCCGGCGCCTGCGCCGCGAGGAAGAACTGGCGCGCTACTGCCGCGGCATGATCTTTTGCGGAGACTACGGCTGCGGTAAGACCACGGCGGCGCGCATCCGCGGCATGCGCACCAGTTGCTGGAACTACCGGCAGAACGCCTGCGAGCCGTGCGCCGAGTGCGCCGGCTGCCGGGCGGCGATGGCCCACGGCGAAGGGCCCGATTACTTCGAGATGGACGCCACTCAGGAGAAGCTGCGTGCCCGCATGGACTACGCCCTGCGCAAGACCAGCATCGCCAAGACCCATAGCCACCCGCACATCCCCCGCGTCTTCTTCATCGACGAGGCGCACCGCGCCGCCACCAAGACGCAGGAGACGATGCTCAAGGACATTGAGGACCACCAGGAAGCGATCTTCATCCTGTCCACCACGCAGCCGGACAAGCTCGACCCGGCCATCCGCAAGCGCTGCACGATCTACACCTTCCTGCCGCCGACGGTCGAACAGGCGGTCGCCGCCATGCAGCGCGTCGCCGACGCAGAGCGCCTGATCGTCGAGACCGGTGCCCTGGAAATGATCGTCGAGCGCAAACGGTGTGTGCCGCGCGACTGCCTCGGCGTCCTCTACGACATGACGTTTGAAGACAACGAGATCACCCTCGCCGGCGTCGAGCGGCAGCTGGCCATGGGGTCGTAGCCGCTTGCGGCTTCGCAGCAACGATTGCGAAGCCGCAAGCGGCTACACGCTCAGTGACATTCCGCCTCCAACGGCCCCGCCAACTCCTTCAAGTAGAACAGTCGTCCCGGCAGCGTCGGCATGTACGACGACGGAATCCACGGCGTCGGCTGGTGGTGCAGCGTCATCCGCAGCGACAGCCCTTGCCACTGCATCCCTCGATTGAACACTCCGTCGGCCCCGCCGATGATTCGATCCGCGGCCAGGAACAGTGCCGGCCCGATGGTGTTGGCGAAGGCCGGCACCAGGGTCGTGCGGCTGCGGAAGCTGGTCAGCGCGTTCTGCTCGATCGTTAGTGGATGAAGCCGCGCTCCCAACCGGTGCGTCTGCGCCCGCCATTCCGATTCGTTCGGAAACTCGGCGGCGAAGTGCGGCTCCCAGAAAGCGATGTGGCACACCCGGCCGATGCCGAACACGGTCACGAGTTTGCCGCCGGCCTTCTTCAGGTCGTGGACCTGGTCGGCGTAGGTCGGCAACTGGTACTTCAGGGCGAAGTGGCGCTGCTTCGGCGGCACCGTGTTGCCCCCGAGCGGGCCGTACAGCGCCGCCTCCATCGCGTACTGGAACGCCCCCGGGTTTTCGGGCGGCAGGGTGTTGCCGTCCGCGTCGGACCATTCGTCCATGTTGAAGCCGTGGACGTGGTCGCACGGCACTCCCCACTCGGTGAGGAAATAGACCGTCCAGCGGTACATGCCCATCGGGCCGACGGGCAGGATCAGTGCCAGGGGCCGGCCGGCCTGGCGCGCCAGCTGGATCTCGCGGGCGATCTCGTGGCCCAGGTAGGTGTCGAAATCCTCGAACGAAGCGCAGGCGACCGGCTCGAACTCTGGGTGCCACCACGACTCGCGCCGCGCCAGCTCGGCGGGGTCGGCGGCGGCCAGGGCGTCGATCTTCTTCAGGTCCCACCCCGCGGGCAGGAAGCCTTCCATCAGCGAGCCGGACAGCGTGGTCATCAGGTTCATCAGGGCTCCCGTGAAAGGGCGTGTGAACATCGGCGGGCGCGCGTCCGTAGAAAGAGAGCGCAAGCCGGGCCGGGCGTCAACTGATTTTTTTCACTTTCCCTTGGTTTTCGCCCCGGGCTCGGGTAAAAAGGGAAGATCGCAAACCATGACCGTGCCGGCCCGGCAGGGCCGCTCTTATCTTTTCGGGGAGGATCGCACGTGCGCAAGGTCCGTTGGCTCGTCGCTCTCGCTCTGGTCGTTCTCATCGCCCCCGCCTTCGCCCAGGAGGCCGGCACCAAGCTGGCCTGGAAATTCGACAAAGACAAGACGTTCTACCAGACGATGACGACGACAACCGAGCAGACCATGACGGTCCAGGGGAGCAACATCAAGCAAAAACAGGAGCAGACCTTCTACTTCAGCTGGATGCCGGTCAAGCAGAACGGGGACAGCTGGGAGATCAAGCAGAAGATTGAGGGCGTCAAGATGCGCATCGAGATCGGCGGCCAGCCGATCGAGTACGACTCGACCAAGGAAGGCGCCACCTCGACGCCGCTCG
>DATFNV010000359.1:0-2982 GCA_035266225.1 Gemmataceae bacterium | reverse complement strand
TCCATCTCCGTCAGCCCGGCCCGGCGACACCAGCCGTAGACCAGCGGGGTGTAGAGAGACACCAGGCGCCCCCAGGCGTCGGGATCCTGTTCCCGGGCCCGGACGAGCAAGCTCGGCGACGTACCGCTCACGTCGCTACCTGTATTAGGGCGCGGACCTTTCACGAAAATGGTCTCCCCGGCCGGCCGCTCGCCGCAAGCCGATGCCGCAAAAAGAGATCGGTTAGGAAAAAAAACTCGCCGACGCGACGATAAGAGGACTCCGTAAATCAAAAATAATGAGCACCCCAGCGGGGCCCCGGAGCCTGAACGGGCGTCACGCACGGCATCGGAGAGATGGTTATGATAGGGCGCGAAAAGGGTCGCCCCCAAGAGGGAAAACGCACAGAGCGGGGGAACGTCGGGCCGGTTGTGCGGGCCACTTCGTCGGCGGAGGAGAACTTTCCTCTCCGGCGAAAGGATGACCTGGCGCTTGCGGCTTCGCACGTCTCAACTGCGAAGCCGCAAGCGGCTTCATCCGTGCTTCCGGGCCGCCAGGGCCTTCGTCACCTGCGCCAGCGTCTGCGTGTTGAACACGTCCTTCTTTTCCAGCCAACCGCGCCGGGCCACGTCTACGCCGTAGGTGTAATAAGCCAGGTCGCCGGTGCTGTGGGCATCGGGGTTGATGACCAGCTTCACGCCGAGGGCCTTCGCCCGCTTGCAGTGGATCCAGTCCATATCCAGTCTTTGCGGGTGAGCGTTGATCTCGATCAGGGTGCCGTGCTCGGCGGCCGCTTGCAGGACGGCTTCGAGATCGACCTGGTAGCCCTCGCGGCGCAGCAGCAGCCGGCCGGTGGCGTGGCCGAGCATCGTCACGCGCGGGTGACTGACGGCGCGGACGATCCGGGCCGTCATCTCCTCGCGCGACTGCTTGTAATTGGTGTGGACGCTGGCCACGACGTAATCGAACGAGGCCAGCACGTCGTCGTCGAAGTCGAGGCGGCCGTCGGCCAGGATGTCGCACTCCGTCCCTTTGAAGATGTGGAATCCTTTCATCTTCTTGTTGAGGGCGTCGATTTGCTCCTGCTGTCGGGCGACGCGCTCCGGCGTCAGTCCGTTGGCGACCGTCAGCGATTGCGAGTGGTCGCCGATGCCAAGGTACTGCAAGCCCAGCGCCCGCGCCGCCTCGGCCATCTCGTCCAGCGTGTTGCCGCCGTCGCTGGCGTTGGTGTGACAGTGGAAGACGCCGCGGACGTCGCCGGCCTCGACCAACTTCGGGAGGCGATGCTCTTCGGCCGCCTCAATCTCGCCGGTGTGTTCACGCAGCTCCGGCGGGATGTAGTCCAGGCCGAAGGCGCGATACAGGTCGGTCTCGTCCTTGCAGCTGACAGTCCTGTCGGGGGCGGCCAATTCGTACTCGTTCAGCTTCAGGCCCAGGTCGATGGCCCGCTGCCGCAGGGCGACGTTGTGCTCCTTGCTGCCGGTGAAGTAGTGCAGGGCGAAGGGAAACTGTGCGTCCTTGACGATGCGCAGGTCGGCGTTCATGGTCACGCCGCGACCAGCGCGACCGTCGCTGACGATCACGCTCGATTTCGTGTCCCCCTGGCCGATCACCTGCATCACGCCCGGCAGCGTCACGAAGCGCTCCATGATCGGGCCCGGGTGGTCGGAGCTGATGAGGATATCAATATCCTTGATGGTTTCCTTGCGGCGGCGCAGGCTGCCGCACAGCTCGATGCGGATGATGCCCGGCGCCGAGCGCAGCCCTTGCAGCAGCACCTCGGCCAACGGCAGGGCCTGGTCGATGCGGACGCGCTCCCCCACCCGATCGAGGAACTGAATGCCTTCGAGGATCTTCTGTTGGGTCTTCTCGCCGAAGCCGCGCAGCCCCGCGACCTGTCCGGCCTCGCAGGCGGCCTTGAGCTTGTCGAGGTCGTCGATGCCGAGTTGGTCGTACATCGCCTTGACCTTCTTCGGGCCGAGTCCCTGGATGCGTAGCATCTGAAAGAGTCCCGGCGGCGTCTTCTGCCGGAGGTCTTCGAGGTGCGCCAGTTTGCCGCTGCGCTGCAGTTCGAGGATGTGGTCGTACATCCGTTCGCCGATGCCGCGCATCTGGGCGAGCTGCCCCGAGCGGACGGCCTCGGTGAGGTTGGTTTCGAGTTGCTCGACGGTGCGGGCGGCGCTGTGGTAGGCGTTGCACTTGAAGGCGTTTTCGCCTTGCAATTCGAGGAGAGTGCCGACCTCGTCGAGGGCCGCCGCGACCTGTTCTTTTTCCATGAGAATCACCACGAAACACACGAAACACACGAAAAAGAACGACACACCAGCTAGCATAACCGGCCCCGCACGCCACCGCAATCTCGGAGATCCGTTTAGCGGCCGCCCTCGGGGCGGCGCTTAGCGCGCCGCCCCGAGGGCGGCCGCTAAACGGATTGAATCCTCGGGCGCGAGTGTCAGGCGGCGAGGCGCAGTTCCGGTTGCTTCGCAGAGTGCAGGAGGACTTCCAGGGCGATGACCAAACGGTCGGGGCCGCGGCCATCGATCAGTCGCCGGCCGGCGCGCGACATGGCCTGTCGCTCCGCCTGGTCGGCGAGCACATCCTGCACGCCCTGGCGGATCGTCTGCACCGAGACGTTCGGATGCTGTCCCAGGCAGACGGCGGCCCGCTCCTCTTCGAGACGGCGGGCGGTCGGCCAGTGGGCCTCATTCTCCACGATGATGAGCTGCGGTAGACCGACACAGGCCAATTCCACCGACCAGCTATTGCCGGCAGTCATGGCCAGGTGACAGCGCGACAGTCGGGCGGTCAGCTCGGCCGGTTCGGTGGCCACCTCGAAGCGGCCGGTGTAGGCTTCGGCCATCTGCTGGAACTGCTCCAGGCCGGGGTGGTGGTGCCGGACCACGACATCGACCCGCCCCACGCGCGGGCAGTTCATCAGGATCCGGGCGAGTTCAAGGGTGCGATTGTTCGGGTCGTCGTCGCCAAGGGCCACCATGATGCGGA
>DATFNV010000358.1:0-2158 GCA_035266225.1 Gemmataceae bacterium | reverse complement strand
GCCTGGGCATCAAGACCGTCGCCGTCTACTCGGAGGCGGACAAGGATGCCCGCCACGTCCTGCTGGCCGAGGAGGCGGTGTGCCTGGGCCCGCCGCCGTCTCGGGAATCGTATCTGGTGATGGACAAGATCCTCGCCGCCTGCAAGCAGACCGGGGCCGAGGCCGTCCACCCGGGCTACGGCTTCCTCTCCGAGAACGAGAAGTTCTCCCGCCGCCTGGAGGAGGAGGGGATCGTCTTCATCGGCCCCAAGCATGACTCGGTGGCCGCCATGGGCGACAAGATCGCCTCCAAGAAGCTCGCTCGGGAAGCAAAGGTCAACACCATTCCCGGCCACAACGAAGCCATCGAGACGGCCCAGGAGGCCGTCGAGATCGCCCGCCGCCTCGGCTACCCGGTGATGATCAAGGCATCCGCCGGCGGCGGCGGCAAGGGCCTGCGCGTGGCCCACCGCGACCAGGAGGCCCGCGAGGGCTTCGCGTCCTGCCGGGCCGAGGCCAAGAGTGCCTTCGGCGACGACCGGGTCTTCCTCGAGAAATTTGTCGTAGGGCCGCGGCACATCGAGATCCAGGTTCTGGGCGACGCCCACGGCAACGTGGTCTACCTCTGGGAGCGGGAGTGCTCCCTGCAACGCCGGCACCAGAAGGTGCTCGAGGAAGCGCCGTCCCCCTTTCTCGACGAGGCGACGCGCCGCGCCATGGGCGAACAGGCCGTCGCCCTTGCTCAGGCCGTGAAGTATCAGTCCGCCGGCACCGTCGAGTTCGTCGTCGGCAAGGACCGGCGCTTCTACTTCCTGGAGATGAACACGCGCTTGCAGGTCGAGCACCCGGTCACGGAGATGATCACCGGGCTGGACCTCGTCGAGCTGATGATCCGCGTCGCCGCCGGCGAGAAACTCCCCTTCCGCCAGGACGAGGTCCGCCGCGACGGCTGGGCGATCGAGTGCCGCATCAATGCCGAGGACCCGTTCCGCGGCTTCCTGCCGTCCACCGGCCGGCTGGTGCGCTACCTCCCGCCGGAGGAGGTGGACGGCGCGGTCCGCGTGGACACCGGTGAGTACGAGGGCGGCGAGATCTCCATGTACTACGACTCGATGATCGCCAAGCTCATCACCCACGGGGCGACCCGCGCCGAGGCCGTCGCCCGGATGCGCGACGCACTGAACGCCTTCGTCATCCGCGGCATCTCGTCGAACACCGCCTTCCAGGCGGCACTCGTCCAGCACCCGCGCTTCGTGGCGGGAGACATCGACACCGGCTTGATCGCCGAGGAGTTTCCCCAGGGCTTCCACCCCTCGAACTTGGCTCACCGGGAGCCGGTGCTGCTCGCGGCCGTGGCCGCCTACGCGCGGCGGCGTTACATCGACCGCGCGGTGTGCATCACCGGCCAGCTCAAGGGCCACGGGCGTCGGGTTGGCGCCAACTGGGTCGTACTCGTGCAAGGCCAGAAGTATCCCCTGGGCCTTACCCTCGTGGCCGGGGGCGCTGACGTGACCTGCGAGGGCAAGACCCACGCCCTGCGCACCAACTGGCGGCTCGGCGACATCCTCCTGCGCGGCACCTGGGACGGCGAGCCGATCTGCCTTCAGGTCGAACGGCTGGGCCTGAAGTATCGGGTCTGCCACTGGGGCACCGAGGTCGATGCCGTGGTGATGACCGCCCGGGCCGCCGAGTTGCTGGCGTTGATGCCCGCAAAGGCCCCTCCGGACCTCTCCAAGTTCCTGATTTCCCCCATGCCGGGCCTGCTGGCCGAGGTCGCGGTGAAGGTCGGGCAGGAGGTGCGGGCCGGCGAGACCCTCGTGGTGATCGAGGCCATGAAGATGCAGAATGTCATGAAAGCCGAGAACGACGCCGTGGTGGCGGAGCTGCTGGCCCGGCCGGGCGACAGCCTCTCGGTCGATCAGCCCCTATTGCGCTTCCAGTGAGGGCCGGGTCGGAGAGGGAGTTACCTCCCCCCCTGGCCGGTGGGCGTGCCGAAGTTGCGGCAGGCGTCGCCGCCGACCGGGTGTTCCACTTTCAGCACCTCGGCGCCGAACTCGCCCAGAATGGCCGCGCAGTACGGCGCCGCGATCACGGTGGCGACGTCGATGACACGAACCCCCGTCAGGGGCAGGTCCTCCGTGGCTTGCGGGTTCATGCTAGATGATCCTCTGCTGGCGCA
>DATFNV010000357.1:0-2120 GCA_035266225.1 Gemmataceae bacterium | reverse complement strand
TCCACCAGCGACCAGACGACGTAGCTGGTCAGCAGCAGTTTCGGGTCGCCCACGTGTTCGAGGGTGACGCCGTGGGTCATGCCGATCTTGTCCCAGGTGCCGTCGGCCGCGTTCTGCTGGTCCATCAGCCACTTCTGCGTGCGGACGATGACGCCCTTGTCGATCGGGTAGACCTTGGCCATGTCGTTGAACTCCTGCAACCCGTAGGCCGACAGCCAGACCAGCGGCGGGCCGCTGCCCCACCAGTCGAAGCCGCCGCCCGGGCGCTCGAAGGTCAACAACTTCTGGTACCCGACGTTGAGGTACTGCTCGGACTTCATCAGCAACTCAGGAGAGGCCACACGGGCCTTCTTGACGTAATCCACGACCAGGATGTTCGGGTAGGCCGAGGATGACGTTTGCTCCATTCAGCCACCGGGCATGCGCAGCATGCCCTCGGTCCCCTCCAAGACCTGGCTGAAAACGCCGGGATACAGCTTCACGATCAACTTGGACGAATCGGGAATCGCGTCGTCGGGGATCGTCAGCGTCTGCTTGACCTTGCCGGTCAGCTTGTCGCTGACGACCTGCTCGACCTTCTTGCCGTCGGGGACGACCTCGATCGAGCGCTTGATGGCGTCGGACGTCTTGCTGCCCTTGGCCTCGACCGTCAGCGGGTGCTGGCCGATCTTCCTGGCCTTGATGCGGAACTTGACGCCGACCACCTCGTTCGGCTTCAAGTCCAGCGAGCGGACGTTGTCGCCCTCCATCAGCTCGAACCACGACTCGCGCCGCAACTCCAGCTTCACCGTCTGCGGATTCTTGAGGTAGTTATAGACCGCGACGGGGAAGGCGACCTCGTCGTTCTGCGTGAGCGCCACCGGCATGTCCAGGTCCACGAAGAAGTCCTGGAAGACCCGCAGGGGAGTCGTCATGCCGCCGAGGGCGCCGCCCTTGGACGACGCCGACGCGCTCAGGCGCCAGGTCGTGATCGAGTCGGCGAAGTTGAGCGGCATCTCGGCGCGGCCCTTGTCGTCGGTGATCAGGGCCGGCTGCCACAGTAGCGTCTCGGGGAAGTACTCGCGCAGGCGCGTCGGCGCCGCGGCGGCGCCCGCAGCGTCGGTCTTGTTTGCGCCCTTCGGGTCGGCGGCGTGCGGGGCGCCGTCTGCCTTCGCGGGAGCCATCGGAGGCGGGAAACCGCCGGCGCCGCCGGGGGCGCCGGCCATCGGTCCCGGGGCGCCGAAGCGGGCGTCTCCGGCCGCCAACTCCAGCTGCCCGAGGTTGCGCAGCCGGGCCCAGGCCCCCTCACCATTCTGTGCCTGTTCGCCTTCCTTGAACCATTGACCCCGCGCCAGGTGCCATTGGTTCTTCACCGACGAGGTCACGTCGGCGGGCGTGTCGGGCTTGCCGTCCGGTCCGTAAGAGACGATCTCGTGGAAGTCGAACTGGCTGTTACCCATCTGGTGATCGAGCTTCTTGTCGCGTTTCACCAGCTTGATCGGGTTACCCCAGGCGTCCTTCATGAACTTCGCGTCCAGCCCCCATTGCTTGGCGGCATCCGCGAGGACGGACTCGGGAATGTTCCACTGGCCGTCCTTCTGAAACTTTTTCGGGTTCTGGTTGGTGTAGTTCACCAGGGCCGCGCCCAGGTTCATGATGCGGCTGAGGGTAACCGCCCGGCCCAGTCGCTCCGGCGTGAAATCCTTCTCGACCCGGCTCACGCTCTCCAACGACAGCTTCTTGCCGAACACATCGGTGAGCGCGTCCTTGTTCACCTGGCCGGCCTTGACCAGGGCCTCGAGCAGGCCGTCCTTGTAGGTCCAGCGCTTGGCCTTGTTGTCAAACGCCAGGACTTCGTTCCCCTGGGCCGCGTAGTTGAACAGGGCAATGCCGACCTGCTGGACCTGGGCCTCGAACTTCTTCTTGCGCTCGAGGACCGGGTCGATGCTGAGGACCCCCGGCGGCTTGGGCCTCACCGCCGTCAGCAGCACCTCGGCGATCTGCTGCTTTTCCGCGGAGATGTCGTCCTCGCGCACCAGGGCGTCGATCGACGTGTTCGGTTTGAACGGCGCGGGGCCGGCTGCCGCAGCCGGCGCTGGGCCAATGGGAACGGGGACGGGACCGGGCGGGAAGATCGGCCC
>DATFNV010000356.1:0-14116 GCA_035266225.1 Gemmataceae bacterium | reverse complement strand
ATCTATTACTCCTTCCTCAAACTCGCTGCTGCCCTCATCTGCTGGCGCATTGCCAACTCGGGGTTTAGTTAGGTGCTCTTAATGCGGATTCAAGCGCCCTGTTGTTCGACCCCTGCCGGCTTGTCCGGCAGGTGAAGGAGGTCGGCGGCTAACCTACTGGGCCGGGCGTCGGCCCCCGCGAGTAACTCCGCGTCCGAGGGTGGGGCGGCTCTGACCGAGGGATCTAGCGCCGCCGGCCCGACCAGCAGGGCCAGCACGGTCAACACGGAGGCGCGTCTCATGGTGAGTCTCCTGTCGGGCGAAGTCACGGGGGCGCAGCTCGACCGTCACCGATCAGGGCTTCAGCAGGCGGCAGCAGAACGTCTTCTCGTCGCCGGTGACGACCAGCAGCCCGCCCTCGCGGCGGAGCGGCTCTCGCGCCAGCATCCGGCCGTCCTCGGCCAGGCACTCGACGTGGGTCGGCTCGGGGAGCTGCCAGGGGAGCTTCGGCCAGCAGATGCGGGCCTCGAACGGCGCCGGGCGGTCGGCCGGCAATGGGGTGACGAGCACGGCCGCGCCCTCACGACTCAGCCGGCAGCCGCCGCCGGTGAGGACCGCCCCGAAGTCCGTCGCGTCGGGCCCCCGGCCGTTGACGTACAGCCCCCCCCGTGAGCGGACCGTCTCCACCACCCGGCCGCCGCGCCGCGCGACCCACGCCTCGACGGGGCCCTCGTCCGTCGGCACCCGAGCATAGAAGCCGTACTCGGGGAGGGTCATGCCCTCGACTTCCCAGTCGCTCGCCCCGCGGTTGACCCAGACCTGGCCGCCTCCCCCCCAGACGACGTGCTGCCGGTGCAGGTCGCCGCCGGCGTACTCGACCGCCTCGATCCGCCTCAGCGCCAGGGCGCGCATCAGGTCGTGCAGCAGCCAGTACTTGCGGACCACGTCGCGGCCGAAGGGGCGCGAGACCATCGCCGGGTGGCCGGTCAGCACCTCGGTGGCCACGTAGTCGTCGCTGAAGAGGCCGTGCCGCGACGGCTCCAGCCCGCCCTCGTAGCGGCCGGGGTAGCCGGCCCCGTGCAGGACGAAGCGGTCGTGGTGGGCGGCGTCGAGCCACGGCGTCCGCTCGGCGTCCTCACACGGGACGTCCCAGGTACACCCGCTGTGGCGGCCGGGCAGCGGCTTGCCGACGCGGAGGTGGTTCGCCTGGGCGCCGTCGAGCCGGCCGATGAGCTGATCGTGGCCGCTCTCGGAGATCTGCGGCGCCCCAGGGCCCAGCGCGGCGGAAATCCAGGCGAAGTGGCGGCCCCAGGTGTCGCGGGTCCGGACGCGGTCGAAGAAGCGGCCGTCGGCGGTCCAGTAGTCGTAGGGCGCGATGCTCGACCAGACGTCGATGAAGTAGGCCGTCGGCGCCAGGCCCGCGCGAACCTTTTCCACATTCTCCTTCAGGTAGGGCTCGACCCGGTCGGCGCGGAAGCGGTAGGACTGGGCGGCGCGCCCCTCGTTGTACCAGGCCCGCACCGGCTCGCCCCGCGCCCCGAACGCGATCTCATTGCGGTAGGAGAAGCCGGCGGCGTCGGGGTAGAAGTCGATGTAGTTGTCGTGCGGGGCGAAAAGCGCCCCGGCCCGGGTGCATGTGCGGACGAGGTCGCGCATCTCCTCCGGCGTGCCGAGCCGCGCGTTGGGCGGAAAAATCTCCGGCAGGCGGTAGTCGTAGCCCCAGCGCTGCCAGTCGTGCCAGACGACCAGGGAGTCGGTCAGGCCGTAGCGGAAGGCCCGGCGGAGCAACTCGGCGGACTCGGCGTAGCGGCCACCCCAGAGGTCGAAGACGAAGCGGCCCGCCAGCCGCGGGACGCCGTCGGCGGCCTTCAGGCCGTTGACGTCGTGCCAGCGCCGGGCGCCGTCCCAGACGTTCTCGGCGGGGATGAAGGTCCAGGCGGTGGTGTGCGGGGCGTGCAGCGAGTAGTGCCGCTCGGCCGGGCGGACGTCGAGCAGTTCGGGCGGCACGTCAACGCCCTGGACCAGCGACCCGCCGCCGGCGAAGTCGAGGCCGACGAACGACGTGGACAGGCGGTGACCGTCGAAGTTCAGCCGGAACGCCCCCGGTTTGCGGAGCACGTTGCCCGCGCCGGCGTAGACCCGCTCGGCCGCCTCGCTCCACGGCCCCGCGGCCACGTCTTGCAGGTACACGACCCGCCACGGCTCCGGCGGCGGCGCGTTCTCCAGCCGGAAGGTCGCCCGCAGCACTTCATGTTCAACCCACAGGCGAGCCACGAGGTCGAACGTGCCGCCAGGTCCCCGGAACTGATGGCGGACCTGGCGGCCACCGGCGCACGGCTCTTCCCGTGTGCCGAGCAGGACGACGGGCGAGCGGGGGTCGTCGAGTCGGCCGTCGGGCACCCGCACCTCGAAGCCGCGGAAAAAGAGGCGCCGCGAGCCGTCGTCGAAGCCGACCACGGCGTCGAGCAGCCCGCGGCGACCCGGCCAGAGGCGGACCTCGTAGGTCTTCTTGCCGCGCGCGAGCCGGCCGAGCAGGCGCGACCTTGAGTCGTCGCGGGGCGGGCACGGCGGCGGCCCGGCGGGCCGGCCGGCGACCAGCGTCGGCTCGGCCCAGTAGGAGTGGTCCCAGCCGGTGTCGTTCTTCGGCCCCGGGTGCGATTCCAGCTGCAGGCGGACCTTCCGGCCCGCGAACGCGCTCAGGTCGGCCTCGGCGGCCTGCCAGGTCTTGGCGTCGGTGTGGCGCTCGTAGACGACCTGGCCCAGCTCGCCGTCCGGCGCCTCCCAGGGGAGGACGCGGACGCGGAAAGTCACGCCGTCGCCGTGCCCGTCGGGCGCCAGGCCGTTGGCGAAGGCGAGCCGAAGCGGCTTCGCCCGGGGCAAGGCCAGGGGGAACTCGACGGCGATCGTCCCCACGCGGCCCTCGCGCCAGGGCGGGTGAAGCCCCAGGGCACTGCGGCCCTGCCCGGCGAGCACCACCTGCTCGCCCCGCAGGGTCGCCCCGGTCCGCCCGTCGGAGCCCTGCCAGCCGACCGGCATCGGGCGCGGCTTTGCGCCGAAGACCGCGATGACCGCGCGGGAGACGGGGAGCTGCCACAGGGCCAGCGAGCTGTCCTCCGCCAGCTCGAACGGCCTCCAGGGGGGTGCGGCCGGCGAAGGTGTGCCGGGGAACTTCGTCGGCACGATGAGGATGGGGTGGGCCGTCATCGTCTGGCCGTCGAACCGGAACTGGGCGAAGGCGTGGATCGGGTAGTGGCCGGAGACGCTGTCCCCGGCCGGAAGGACTCGGAATGTGATCTTCGCCGTCGCATTCGGCTCGACCGCCAGAGGCACGTCCCCGGCCGGTTCCGACTTCCAGCCGTCGATCAGGCCGAGCCGGACGGTCCCATCAATCTTTCGATCACCCCGGTTGTCGGCGGTAACGCGGACCTTCAGAGGCGTGTCGGCGCGGGTGACCTCATCCGGGCCCTCGACCCGCACGCGCAGCGGCCCGGCCGTATCGACCGGCGGGTTGAAGGCCGGTGCGACGGCCGGGAACAGGGCGGCGGCGATGACTGCCCAGGGGAGGGTGAATTGGGTCGGTTTCATTGGAGCGCTCCCGGAGCCACGTCCGCCCCCGACCGTCCGGCGGGGGAGCGGCCTCATTTCCAGTGCCGCACCCAGCCGCGCGCCGGCACACTTTCGGGCGCGCCGTCGAGCTTGACGGCGGCCGGGGCGGCGTTGAAGTTTTCGATAACGTCACTGCCGTCCTCAAACAGGTACAGCGCCACGCGGGCCGGCGACTCGAAGCGCCGGCCCAACGGCTTCAGGAGAGGGGCCCGGAGCTTGTCTGCCGCCTCCTGCGATAGCGCGAGCAACGACTTGGGGTCGCCCTTGACCGGCAGGACGGCGACGTTGGGCGCGTCGAGCGTCACCTTCCCGCCCAGCGCCTTCGCCAGCCCGTCGGTGACGAGTACGGGCTTGCCGGACGCGACGAACGCCGCCAGCTTCTCGGCCAGCTTCGGGTCCTTCAGGGCGTGGACCGAGAAGAACGCCGCCTTGGCGTCATCGGGGAAGGTGTGGCAGGGGACCAGCGGCACGCCCAGCATGCCCACGAAATCGAACACCCGGGCCTCGCTCCCCGGGTCGCTGCTCGGGGGCTTGTAGGCGGCGACCCCGGCCGGCCGGCGCTTCTGCACCTCGTCCGCGACCGTCAGGAGTTCCGGCAGGCTCGCGCGCAGGGCGGCCACGCCCTTCGGCCCGGTGTCCTTCAGCAGCGAGCCGTAGCAGAAGAGCAGCGATTCGCGGGCGCCGGCCAGGACCGTCTGGCGGGCCTGCTCGACGTAGGTCTGCTCGGTCGTCCCGTAGGGGTCGAACCAGCCGCCGCCGCACTTCTTGCCGCCGAGGCCACCCAGCCAGCGCATGAGGAAATACGCCTCGTACTGCGGGGTGCCACCCCAGCGCCGGTCGTCATAGTCGCGCGTCTCGGTGCCGACCCAGATGCGGTCGAAGTCCGCCGTCTCGCGCTCCACGTCGTAGCCCCGCTCGTGGAAGCGGTCGTACCACTGGGGAAACTTGACGATCACCTTCACGCGGGGGTTCACCCGCCGGGCCGGCTCCAGGATCCTCTCCCGCGACAGGCGCACCATCAGCTCGCCGCGGTAGTCCGCCCAGCTGTCCCCCGCGGTCGGGTACTTGTGCCCCCCGACCGTGACGGTGCGGGCCTTGCGCGCCGCCGTGCAGTCCTCGCAGGTGCAGTCGGTGAACCAGAAGTCGTCGATCATGACCTCGTCGAACAGCCCGGCCGTGTACTCGAAGATCTTCTGGAGCTTGTCCTGCGTGGCGGAGTCGGTGTAGCACGAGATCGGGTTCCACCCGGTCGAGCGCTTGCCGACGCCGGTGGTCGTGACGCAGCCGGACACGTCGAAGCCCTCGGCCCGGAGGCCGTCCCTGGCCCGCGTCAGCAGGTCGCGCGGGGCCTGGTAGCCGTCGCGGAAGGCTTCGACGTAAACCTTGGTTACGCCGGTCTGTTTGCACCAGGAAACCGCCGCCTTGATGCCCTCCTCGGTCGCCAGGCGGTCGCGCACGTCCTGCGCGGTGAACAGGGTCGAGAGTCGGTGGACGGCCTGCTTCTTTTTCGCCAGGTCCCAGAGGTCCTTATCCCCCGCGCCCGGAGGGTCCGCCTTGACCACGCGGAGGCCGAACACTCCCCCGGCCCAGCAGCCGGTGTGAGCCTCAAACCGGATTACCACCGTCTTCTTGTCTTTGCTCAGGTCTGGCGGGATCGGGTAGGTCTCCTCGTAGAAGCTGTCCGGCTTGTTGTTCTGGAGCATCTGCGTGGCAACCTTCGTCCCGTCCACCAGGATGTCGAACACGCGGTTGCCGCCGTCGCCCCCCCAGTAGGTGACGACGAGCGCCAGGGGCTGGTCGGCCCTGACCTTCACCTCGTAGGAGAACCAGCCGCCGTCGGTCGCGTGGCGCCAGTTCCTCCCGCCGAACTCGCCCGCGGCCGTCTTTTCCCCTTTCAACTGATGCTCACGCTCGTTCCGCGCGTCGCCCGGCCTCACCACGTCCACCGAGCGGGCCTCGATCTCCTTCTGCCGGGCCCGTTCCGCCGCCTCCTCCTTCTCGCGCGCCCGCAATTGCTCGGGCGTCAGCACGTCCCAGTAAACGACGTAGTGCCGGCCCCCGTGAATCTTGTAGAACGGTTCGAGCGTCACGCCCGGCCCCTTCTCTCCCCCGGAAGGGCGAAATACCTCTCCAGGGCCGGCGAACGTCGAGGGCTTGTCGGGCACGGCCTTGAGGCTGTCGAGGACCTTGCCCTCGCCGGTGACTGCGACCGGGGCAACTTTCCCGGCCGGGACCTCGGCCGCCAGCACCAGCGGGCCGTGCAGGACCGCCTGCCGGCGCGGGTTATCGCGGAAGCCCTCGGTGTGCAGGGGCAGCGGCATCGTCACCTCCACGACATCGCCACTCTTCCACGTCCGCGTCACGACCGCGAAGCTGCTCGGCTTGCCGGCCACGGTTTCCTTGCGGCCGTTGACGGTGATCTCGAAGCCCGCCGTCGCCCACGAGGGGTGACGGACGTGAAGGCTGAGTGTCACGGGCTTGTCGCAGGTGATGACGAGCCGGCTGCGGCCCTCCTCCGGGTACTTGGTTTCCTGGCGCAGCTTGATCCCCTTCGCCTTCCAGTCCAGCTCGGAGGCGATGAAGAGGTTCCAGTAGAGCTTGTCCCCGCCGTCGTGGAAATAAATGGCCTCGCCGTAGCGGGCGTGGTTCCCGACGCCGGTGCCGGTGCAGCACCAGAAGGAATCGAGCGGGGTGCTGTACGTCTTGCGCGCGCCGGGGCGCAGCGGGACGTAGTAACACATCATCCCGGTTTTGGGGTCCTGGGAGGCGAGAATGTGGTTGTAGAGGGCGCGCTCGTAGTAATCGGCGTACTCCGCGCGCGGGTCCCAGCCGAACAGGTGGCGCGTGAGCTTGAGCATGTTGTAGGTGTTGCACGTCTCGGCCGTGTTCGGCCCGAGGGCCTGGGACAACCTGCCGGGGGGCGTGAAGTGCTCGCCGTCGCTGTTGCCGCCGATCACGTAGGACCGGTCCTTGACGACGGTGTCCCAGAAGAAGGCGGCCGCGGTCCGCAGCCCCTCGTCGCCGGTCAACTCGTACTGCCGGGCGGCGCCGATGAACTTGGGGATCTGGGTGTTGGCGTGCAGCCCGGTCAGCCGGTCCTGCCGCCGCGAGGCCGGCTCGATCACCGCCAGGTGGTTGAAGCGCCGCGCCAGCCGCAGGTACTTCTCCTCGCCGGTCAGCGCATAGAGATTGGCCAGCGCCTCGTTCATGCCGCCGTGCTCGTTGCCGAGCATCTTCTGCATCCGCTCGTCGCCGAGCTTGTCGGTGCGGGCCTTCACCCAGTCGGCGAACTTGCGGGCGACCTCCAAAGCCTGGGCGTTGCCGCAGTGCTCGTGGACGTCGATCAGGCCGGCGAGGATCTTGTGCAGCGTGTACCAGGGCGCCCAGACCGGCCGCAGGTTCTCGACGCGGTCGAGGAACTCCTCGGGGAAGGCGCTGAGGTAGCCGCCCCCCACCGCCTTCTGGCACTTCGCCAACTCGGCGACGACGTACTCGGCCTTTTCCTTCAGCCGCTCGTCCCCGGTGGCGGCGTACAGGAGGGCACAGGCCGACAGGTAGTGCCCGACGAAGTGCCCGCGCACCTCGCAGGTCGGCGCCTCCCAGCCGCCCAGCGGTCGGGCGGACGACGGCAGCCCCGCGTTGACGCGGAAGTTGTGCAGCAGGCGGTCGGGGTCGAGCGATAACACATAATTGCGGTCCAGTTCCATCGCCGAGCGGAACGGCCCGGGCAACAGGCGCACCTGCTCCAGCCGGAATGGCTGCGCCGCGACCGCGCCTTTCGTCGGAACCTTGTCCGCGGGCCGGGCCGACTCCGACGCGCCGGCGACCACCGCCACCGCCGCCACCACCGCCGTTAGCAAGCGTCTCATGTCGAACCTCCCGACGGATGCCGTCCTATCCCTGGTACTCCTCCCCCGCGCCGAGGCGCCGCGCGCACTCGGCCACCGCGCGCCTGGCCTGGGCGACGAGGTCCGCGCGCCCCCCGACGACTTCCCAGCGCGCCAGCCCGCTCTCGCTCTGCGAGACCCGCTGGCAGACCTGCAGCCAGTCGCCCCCCAGCCGCGTGTCCTGGTTGATGTCGAACGGCAGCCCGCGGCGGATCAGAGTCGCCTCCAGGTCCATGCCGTTCTTCATGCGCTCCACCGCGCAGGCCCCTTGCGCCTCGAAGTGCTCGCGCACCGCGCGCAGGGCCCCCGCACGGGCCTCGTCCGTGGGGAACTTGTAGCCCCACTCCCGCTCCCGCGCCGTCCGCGTTTGCAACGCAAAGAGCCGCTCGAATCGGGCCGGGTCGTCCCGCCAGGTCCGCGCCACCAGCAAAGCGATGTACAGCGTGTTCTCCGTGCAGAACCGCCCCGCGCCGTCCGGGGAGAACGCCTCGTAGAAGTGGGCCGACTCCTCGACCGCGCCAAACCGGCTGGGGGCCCGGAACAGGCTTTCCTTGATTTGCGAGTGCCCGTTGCGGATGACATCGACCGTCACCCCCGTCCGGGCCATCTCGATGAGGGCGAGCGGGTTGCACTTCAAATCGGCGAAGACGCCCAGCCCCGAGCCGGGAAACCGGCGGCGGATCTCCGGCAGGATGGCGGCGTAGACGAAGCTGGACGAGAGGTAACTGCCGTCACCGCGGTAGACGTCGAGGCGGTCGCCGTCGCCGTCGAAGAACATCCCCAGGAGGAAGTCGCCCGTGCGCAGCACTTCCAGGCCAGACCGGATCACCGCCTGCTTGACCGGGTTGGGGTCGCCGAGCGGGAAGTTACCGTCGGCGGCGAAGTGCAGCGGCTCCAGGTCGGCCCCCGCCCGGTCGAAGCCCAGCATCATCTCGCGGCCGGCGGCCCCGGACAGGTAGTCCTGGAAGATTCGGGCCCCCCGCAGCGCGCCTGGCTCGACCCCGGCCAGCCTCATGCTGTAAGCGACGTAGGCGTTCGTCAGGTCGCAGGCCCGCAGCCGCCCGCGGTGCGCCGCGGTCGCGGAGGCGTCGGCGGCGTACAGCGCCTTGATCCGGTCCAGGCCGCCCTCCGGGCCGATGCCGGCGGCGATGGGGCGGGCGCCCGGCCCCAACAGCTTCTGACCGGTGTCGCCCGCGGGGTTGTGTGAGGCGCCGACCATCACCGCGGCGAAGCGCGGGTGGCACATGGCCGCGTAGTAGAGGTAGGACGTCGAGCACGCCCCTGGCAGGTAGACCACCTCCAGCCCGGCGCGGCGGAAGGACTCCGTGGCGATGCTCAGGTAGTGCGGGCCGGTCCGCCGGGCGTCGTGCGCGATCACGACCCCGGCCGCGGCCAGCCCCTCGCGGATGTATCGCGCCTCGGCCCGCGCCAGTCGCTCGGCCAACTCCGGGGTGAGCAGTGCCGACGGGGTGCGGATGTCGTAGGCGCGGAACATGGACAGGTTCAACTCGTCCGTCACGTCTCATCCCCCGTCAGGGGCCTTCAGCACACCAGGGTCAGCACGCCGAAGTGGCACGCCCCCGATGACGACCCGGCGAAGACGGCTGCTTCCCGGCCGGTCTCCTGAGCGTAGCGGCTTGCCACGGTGGCCACCGCGGGGGCGGCGCCCGCGCGCCCGAGGACGGCGACCGTACCGCCGCTGCCGCCCCCGGTGATCTTGGCCCCGTAGAGGCCGGCGGCCTCGCCGGCCTCGCGCACCAACTCGACAAGGCGGTCGGTGCCCGCCGAGCCCAGGCCGCAGGCCGAGTAACTGGCGTGCGCGGCGTACATCAGCCCGCCCATCTCGCGCAACCCCGCCTCGTCCGGCGATCCGAAGAGCAGCCGGGCGAAGCGCCGGAGCCGCGCGTGCTCGTAAATCGGGTGGGCGGTCGGCTGGCGGACGGCGTAGGTACGCCCCGGGTCGATGCGCGCGACCGCGTCGGTGCTGCCGCCGTAGCGGCGCAGGAACTCCTCGCCGCGCAGGGCCTCCGGCAGACGCTCGGCGTAGAGTTCGGCGAATTCCTGCGGCGTCAGGTTCGCCAGGTAACCCTTCCAGAGCGGGTCGTCGAAGCGCAGCGACCCGCCCGGGCCCGGGTCGAGTGGCCTCAGCCCGGCGAGGTCGGCGATGATGCGGTAACCCATGAAGGCGCCGGCGCGGACCGCGGTGTAATCGCTGCCGCTGACCGCGTGGCGGATGCCCGAGTCGATGCCCCAGAAGTCGAGCCCGGGCGGCAGCGACAAGAAGCCCCGGACCTCGGCCGGCTGGCACAGCAGGGCCAGCAGGTGATCGGCCCGGCCCAGCGCCGCGGTCATCTGGTCCATGATGCCGCAGGGGGCGCCGACGACGCAGTTCTCCGCCACCTGACACAGGCGGGCCAGCTCCGCCCCCTCGACCGGCGTCCCCAGCAGGTGGGCGGCGGCCTGCATCGTCGCCACCTCCAGGGCGGCCGACGAACTGACCCCCTTGGCCTCGGGGACATGCGAACGGACCAGGATGCGCAGGCCGTGCCCGAAGCGCGCGCCGCGCTCGCCGGCCAGCACCAGGAGCGCGCCGACGACGTAGGCGGCCCAGGCCGTCGCCGGATCCCGGCCGAACCACTGCCGCGCGGCGCCGTAGCCCCCGGCGAGCAGCGCCTCGGCCTCCGCCCGGCGGAGCGTGAACGTGCGGGCCTCCTGCCCCGCGTCCGCGGCCAGGCTCACCACCCGCACGTCGCCGTCGTCGGACGGCTGCATCGCGACGAGGGTGGCCTCGCCCAGCGGCAGCTGGAGGACGAGGGACCCGGAGTAGTCGGCGATGCCCCCCATCACGTCGAGCCGTCCCGGGGCACGGGCGATCGTGACCGGCCTTTGCGGGGCGAAGAAGTCGCGGAGAGGCGACTGCGGGGCGCGGAGCAGGGCGATGAACTCGCTCACGTCACTCATCCGCTCCCGGGGATCGCCGGTGCGGGCGGCCGCCGGGCGAGGGGCCGGGGCGAGGGGAGCAACTGGCTCGGTGGCTCGCTTGTAGTGGACGGCCGGCAGGGCCCGCAACTCCGCCGCCTTCTCCTCGGGCGAGGTGTCGCTGAGGAAGCTGCCGCCCCCGACCTCCGGCCCGGCCAGGTACTTCAACAGGTTCGGCTTGCGCAGCGGCGGGTGGAACTCGATGTGGAAGTGGAAGCCGTCGTGCTGCCGGCCGTCGGTCGGCGCCTGGTGCAGGGCCATGACGTATGGGAACGACATCCGCCACAGGTTGTCGAAGCGGACGATGACCTCCTGCAACACCGCCGCCAGGTCCCGGACCTCCGCGGCCGACAGGTCGGCGAGGCTCGCGTGGGCCTGCCTGGGAACCACGAACGTCTCGTAGGCGTAGCGGGCGAAATAGGGGACGAAGGCGATGGCCGAGTCGCGCTCGGCGAGGAGGCGCCGGCCGTCGGCCCGCTCCGCGGCGATGACGTCTTCCATCAGGGCGCGGCGCCGCTCCTGCCAGTAGCGCCGGCAGAGCGCCACCTCGTTCTCGATCGTCTTGAAGACGAAGTTGGTGGCGTAAATCTGGCAGTGCGGGTGCGGGTTCGAGACGCCCACCACCTCGCCCTTGTTCTCGAAGGTCAACACGTGATTGACCTCCGGCCGGGCGCCCAACTCGCGGTACTGCACCTGCCAGGCCTCCAGCAGGGCGACGATCTGGGGGAGGTCGAGTTCCGCCAGCGTCAGGTCGTGTCGCGGGGTGTAGCAGACCACCCGGGCCAGGCCGCGTGCCGGGCTGTTGCGGTAGATGCCGGGGGGCGCTTCGAGGTCCGCCGGCGCCGCCGGGCCGACGCAGGGCATGTCGTTGTCGAACACGAAGATGCCGGTGTACGAGGGGTTGCGGGTGCCGCTGACGCGCACGTTGCCGGGGCAGAGGGGGCAGTCGGCAACGTACTCCGGCACCCCCCGGGCGCGGTCCGGGAGCGTCTCCCCGGTCCAGGGGCGGTGATTGCGGTGGGCGGCCACGATCACCCACTCCTCGCGCAACGGATGCCAGCGCTGTTCCCAGGTCATGCCCGTAACCCACCGAAGCAACCAGGTGTCAGCTCAGCTGCGGCACACGGCCGCCTCTGCGCAGCAAATCGCATACCCTCGTACACGGCTCGGGTCATACTACCCGCCCAGCCGCGACTCGCGGCGCCGCGCGGGTCGGCGACCCGCGGCCGATGTGTGCGGTTCGGAGACAGGGGTGTGCCGATTCAGACACCGCCCCGCCCCGATCTCGGCCGGAGGCGCGGCGGACCGAAACGGTGGCGGAGTTTCTGTCCCAGGCGGCCGACGGCAGGTGGCAGGAACAAGATTTGCAAGGGGGTAGCCACTTTGACAGCACCACTCGCCCCGAGGATTCCCCCATGAAATGGTCATCCGTGCTGGTCGCCTCGTTGGTTGGCGGGCTGTTCCTCCGCGGCGCGGGGGTTCGGGCCGATCCCCCTCGCGCCCAACCCCTGCGGATCGCGGTCGAGGCGGGCAAGACAGGGGAACCGATCTCGAAATACATTTACGGCCAGTTCATCGAACACCTCGGCCGCTGCATTTACGGAGGCCTCTGGGCGGAGATGCTCGAGGACCGCAAGTTCTATCACGACGTCGGGGCCGGCGCCTCGCCCTGGAAAGCGGTCGGAGGCGCCGACCGCGTCGCCATGGACAAAACCGACCCCTTCGTGGGTAGCCACACGCCGCGAATCGCGGCCCCCGGTGGACTCGCGCAGGGTGAGCTGGCGCTCCGCAAGGGCCGCAAGTACGTCGGGCGCGTCTGGCTGGCCGGGGAGGCCGGCGCCGCCCCAGTGAAGGTCAGCCTCGCCTGGGGCGACGGCCCGGGTGACCGGCAGACGGTGACCGTCGAGACGTTGTCGGGCCGGTACACCAGGACGTCCCTCGCCTTCGTCGCCGGCGCGGACACGGAGCAGGGGCGGCTGGAAATCGTCGCCGGCGGCAAGGGCAAGGTGCTGGTCGGGACGGTGTCACTGATGCCGGCCGACAACGTCAGCGGCCTGCGCGCCGACACCCTGGCGCTGCTGAAGGAGCTGGGCGCCCCGGTCTACCGCTGGCCGGGCGGGAACTTCGTCAGCGGCTACGACTGGAAGGACGGCCTGGGCGACCCCGACCGGAGACCACCGCGCAAGAACCCGGCCTGGAAAGGGATCGAGCCCAACGACTTCGGCCTGGACGAGTTCATGACGTTCTGCCGCCTCGCAGGGGCCGAGCCGTACGTCACCGTCAACAGCGGGCTGGGCGAGGTGGCCGGCGCGGTCGAGGAACTCCAGTACGCCAACGGCGCGGCGGACACGCCGATGGGCCGCCTGCGCGACAAGAACGGTCATGCCGAGCCGTACAAGGTGAAGTGGTGGGCCGTCGGCAACGAGATGTACGGCAAGTGGCAGCTCGGCCACATGCCGCTGGAGAAGTACGTCGCCAAACACAACCAGTTCGCCGAGGCCATGCGGAAGGTCGATCCGGCCATCAAACTGATCGCCGTCGGGGATGCGGGGCCCTGGAGCGAGGGCATGCTGAAGCACTGCGTCGGCCACATGGACCTGCTCAGCGAGCACTTCTATTGCCAGGAGAAGAAGGACCTCGCGGCGCACGTCCGCCAGGTCCCCGACGCCATCCGGGCCAAGGCGGACGTCCATCGCCGCTACCGCCGGCAGTTCGACGCCTTGCAGGGGAAGGACATCCGCATTGCCATGGACGAGTGGAACTACTGGTACGGGCCGCACGTGTTCGGGGAGCTGGGGACGCGCTACTTCCTGAAGGACGCGCTGGGGATCGCCGCCGGGCTGCACGAGTACGCGCGGCAGAGCGACCTGGTGTTCATGGCCAACTACGCGCAGACGGTCAACGTGATTGGCTGCGTCAAGACCACCAAGACGGCTGCCGCCTTTGAGACGACGGGGCTGGTGCTGAAGCTCTATCGCCAGCACTTCGGCACCCTGCCGGTCGGGGTGACGGCCAACGCCCCCCTGGACGTCACCGCCGCCTGGACGGCCGACCGCAAGGTGCTGACCGTGGCCATCGTCAACCCGACCCTGGAGAAGCGCGAAATCACCTTGGCGGTCGCGGGTGCCCGCCTGACCGGGGCCGGGCGCCGCTGGCAGATCGCCCGGGACGACCCGCTGGCGCACAACGACCCGGGTCAGGCGCCGAAGGTCGCCATCGAGGAAGAGAAGGTCACCGAGGCGGGCGCCCGCTTGTGGGTCGCCCCTTGCAGCGTGACCCTCTACGCGCTGGGGGCGCAATAAGCCGAAGAGCCACGGCCGCCGCACCCGACAGTCGTGCCGACCCTCTCGCGACGCCGGCCGATTGTGCCGGTTCGGTCCACTGCGGCGCGGCTCTCTCCCCGCCGGCCCCTGCCGGGCACGCGGCTCGGCCTGGGACGACGGGCCCTCTCCCCGCGGCGCGGCGGAAGACCGGCTTCCCGGGCAGGCCGGTCCTGGTCCCGCGCGGCGGTAACCCGGGGCCGACGCATTGACTCATCGATTTGGTGACCGAGAGCCGATCATTGCCTCAAGAGGATGTTACTAAACACCGGAGGCATACGATGTCCGCCAAGATCAGCAAGCAGGGCAAGCGCGAACTACTCGCGGTCCTGCGTCAGCGTTATC
>DATFNV010000355.1:0-11367 GCA_035266225.1 Gemmataceae bacterium | reverse complement strand
TGCTCTTTGAGCTTGTGTTCGTTGAGCATGGTTTCACTTGATGTTCAGTTGATCGATAATGCAGGCACAGTACGCATCGACCGGCTTCTTCTCGGGGTGGAACGGCGCCGCCGCCTCGCCGCCCTCGCTGAAGCCCACAAGGCTGCCGACCCCGGCGCCGAGGTCGTCGTAGATGACGAGGTCTTCCCCATCCGGCGCCGAGCCGAGCTTCAGCGCTTTGAAGCTGAAAGGGACGGCGATGAGCCAGCGCGCCCCGACGAGGCTCGGGTGAACCCGCGACAGGGTGACGCTGCCGATGACCTCACCGATGCGCACGTTCCAGCTCCTCCAGGGTGCAGGCCACGCCGGGCGGACAGGTCGAAGCACCGCGACAAAGCACGCGGATGATTTGCCGCAACTCGAAGTACGTCCGCCCCGGCATCTCGACGGCGAGCAGGTTCGCCCCGAGCGTCATCGTCGCCCTCACGGCCTGTGCGACGGTTGTCACCGCGACGGCCCGCAATCCGGGCACCTTGTTAACGACGCAACAAACCAGGCCGGGGTCGTCGCAGAAGACCACGCCGCCGCAACAGGTCCCGCTCGCCACACACTCGGCAACGGCCTTCGCCCACGCCGCGGGCGCGCCGTTGGCGGCGGGGAAGTCCGTCACCGTGATCCCTTCGCGCCGGATCGCCTGCAAGGCACTCGCGAGCATCGGATACGGCCGCTCCTGCGCGTAACCCCAGACGTGTACCCACCCATCGCCGTTCGTCAGCGTGCCGTCGGCTGCCATGAATCGCAAATCCCCTGCACCAGCCAGCGCACCGGCGCGTTCTTGTGCCCCATCATCTCGCGAACCGCCCCGCCCTCGCCGCACAGAATGACCAGGTCGGCGACCCCAGCGCCGAGGTTGTCGATGGCCAGCAGCGGTTCGCCGTCCTCCTTGCCTGCGGCGGTGAGTAGCTGCACAACGAGCAACCGCCAGCCCGCCATGCTGGGGTGCTTGACCGTGGACACCGCCTGACCCACCACGCGACCGATCTGCATACCGCCCCCCGTTTAGCGGCCGCCCTCAGGGCGGCGCTCGTAGTGACCCGATTCATCGGGTCATGCTCATCATCGACCGCATAAATGCGGTCACTACGAGCGCGACGATAGCGCCGCCCCGAGGGCCGGCCGCTAAACGAATCAAATGACGCGCAGCGCCCGCACCGTCGTACTCCGCCGCTGCCGCGTGAAGGTCAACGGCGTCGTGACCCCTTCCCCGGTGGGCGTCGCGATGCTGAAGCTCAGATACCCCTCGCCGCCGCTCCCCAACCCCGCCATGCTCGGTCCGTTGTGTATGTAAAGCGTCACGTCCATCTCTCGCCCCATGCGCGTGATGGTGTCCACGTTGCGCGAGTGGATGACGGCGGTATGCTTGAAGCCGTGCTCATACTTCTTGGCCAGTGCGATGGCCGTGTCCACGTCCGGCACGCGGACGAACGGCACGAACGGCATCATCTGTTCGTGATCGACGAACGGGTTGTGCTCGTCGGTTTCGCCGAAGAGCAGCAGCGTGTCGGCGGGGACCGAGAAGCCCGCTGCCTTCGCCAGCACGGCCGCGTCCTTACCGATCAGGTCCTTGTTCAGGTGGGGCTTGCCGCCCTCGCCGGCGGGGAAGGCGACCTTCGTCAGCGCCTGAACCTGGCCGGCGTCGAGGCGCACCGCCCGGAAGCGCGTCATCGCCTCCATCAGCTCGTCGAAGATCGCCTCGACCGCGAAGACTTCCTTCTCGCCGATGCAGAGGAGGTTGTTGTCGTACGCCGCGCCGTCGATGATGGAGCGGGCGGCGTTTTCCAGGTCGGCCGTCTCGTCCACGACCACCGGCGGGTTGCCCGGGCCGGCGACGATGGCCCGCTTCGGGCTGCGCATCGCCGCCCGACCGACCGCGGGGCCGCCGGTCACGCACAACATTTTCACCTCGCGATGGTCGAAAATCGCCTGCGCCGACTCCAGCGTCGGGTTCTCGATGATCGTCATCAGGTTGTCGATGCCGATGGCCTCGTGGATGGCTTGGTTGAAGAGGCGGGTGCCCTTGCAGGCGATCTTCGCCCCGCTGGGGTGCGGGTTGCAGACCAGGGCGTTGCCGGCCGCGAGCATGTTGATCGCGTTGGAGGCCAGGGTCGGCAGCGAGTGCGTCACCGGGGTGATGACGCCGATGACGCCGAACGGGGCGTACTCCTGGAGCGCGATGCCGTTCTCGCCGCTGAAGGCGTCGGTGCGCAGGAATTCGACGCCGGGGATGCGCTCGGCCACGACCTTCAGCTTCTCGACCTTGTGCTCCAACCGGCCGATCTCCGTCTCCTCCAACTCCTCGCGGCCGAGCGAGTCGGCCTGCTTCGAGCAAATGTCGCGGATGCACTGGACGGTCCGGCGGCGGTCGTCGAGGCCGCGGCGCTCGAACTCCCGCTGCGCCTCGGCCGCGGCGGCGACGGCGGCGCCCACCTCGTCGAACACGCCCCACCGCTGGGCCCGGCCGTTGCCCGACGGCGCCCTGGCGTGGCCGTTGCGCACGTGCGAAAGGACTTCCTGCACCACGGTGCGGATCAGTTCGTCGGTGACTTGCATCGTATGTTATCCCTCGTTTAGCCGCCGCCCTCGGGGCGGCGCGTTTGAAGCGCCGCCCCGAGGGCGGCGGCTAAACGTCATTCGCGGGCGGAAAAGATCGTCTTGTTCTCGACGTTGACCGTGTCCACGATGCCGATGATGACCGCGTCCACCGGCAGCTTCTCCGTCTCCGGGGTCATGCGGGCGCTGGAGCCCTGCACGATGAGCACCATTTCCCCCTGCCCGGCGCCGACCGTATCGACCACGACGAAGGTGCGCCCGGTGCTGACGAGCCGGTTGCGTTGCCCCGGATCGACGCGCAGCGGCTCGACGGTCAGCAGTTTGCGGCCGGTCATCGAGGCGACCTTCTGCGTCGCCACGACACTGCCGGTGACTCGGGCCAGGAACATGATTCCTCCACCGGGGGGCTAACGCCCCCCGCTCGTCAGCACTTCCTTCGCCTGCCGGGCCACGATCAATTCCTCGTTGGTCGGCATCGTCCACAATTGCACTCGGCTGCCGGCCGCATCGATCCTCATCTCGCCCCTGACCCGCGAGTTCAGGGCCGGGTCGAGGGCGATGCCGAACCAGTCGAGGTTGGCGCAGACCGCGGCCCGCATCGCCGCCGAGTTTTCGCCGATGCCGCCGGTGAAGACGATGGCGTCGGCCCCGCCGAGTTGCAGCAGGTAGGCGCCGAGGTAGTGCCGCACCGAGGCCACGAACACGTCGAAGGCCAGCTGCGAGCGCTGGTCGCCATTCGCGGCCGCCGCCTCGATGTCGCGCAGGTCGTTGTGCCCGCTGATGCCGAGCAGGCCGGAGCGGTTGGCCAGGTCGTCGAGCACCTGTTCCAACGTCTTGCCGGTGGCGCGCATCAGCGGCGGCAGGGCGAACACGTCGAAGTCGCCGACGCGGTTGTTGTGCGGCAGGCCGCTCTGCGGACTCATGCCGAGGCTGCTGCCGACCGACTTCCCCGCGCGGATGGCGCACAGCGAACTGCTGCCCCCCAGGTGGCAGGAGATGATCCGCGCCTGGCCGTTCTTCAAGAGTTGTGCAGTGCGCTCCGCGATGTAGCGGTGGCTCGCCCCGTGGAAGCCCCAGCGGCGGACGCCATACTTCTCCGCCCATTCGTGCGGCACGGCGTACAGGTGTTGCGCCGGCGGCACCGTCTGGTGGAACCCGGTCTCGAATGCGGCGACAAGCGGGATCTGCGGCAGCTCCTTTGCCAGCTGGCGCATCGCCCGGACGTAGGGCGGGTTGTGAGCCGGGGCGACGTCGGCGTAATCCTCCATCGCCGTCAGCAGGCCGTCATCGACGCGGTGAGTCCCGGTCAGCCCGCGGGCGTGGACGGCCTTGAAGCCGATGGCCGCCAACTCCCCCGGGTCCTTCAGCGCCTGCACGCGCGGGTCGGCGAGCTGTTGCAGGCAGAGCCGCACGGCCACGGCGTGATCCGGGGCGGCCAGCGTCGCCTCTTCCTTCACCGAGCCCGCCTCGACGTAGCAGCGCGACGTCTCCGAGCCGATGCGCTCGACGCCGCCGCGCGCCAGCACGTGCTCCGACGCCATGTCGAACAGGCGGTACTTGAAGCTGGTGCTGCCCAGGTTCGCCACCAGGATCTTCATGACGACTCTCGCAACCTCCTGCCCCCACGCCATCCGCCGCCCCCCGGCTCAAAAGCGCCGCGGGCTGCCGACGAAGCCGGTGCAGCCGACAATCACGATCCAGGCGAGGCTGATGCCCAGCACGATCCAGGCCTTTGTCTTCGCGTCCGAGTCCCGACAGGTGGCGACGCCGATGATGCCGAAGATCAGCGCCACGATGCCGCACAACACGGGGAACAGGATCAGTAGCACGATGTTCGTGTTGGCGAACATGGCGTCGAGCGGGCCGCTGCCATCGGCGCTGGCAGCCGCGCGCCGGCGCCGCTTCTTCGGCCGGCGCGGGCGCTCCTCTTCTTCCTCGTCGTCCTCGTCGCGCAGGCTGCGCCGGCGGCGGCGCGCCCGCTCCTCGTCTTCGTCTTCGTCCTCCCTGCGAGCGCGCGGCTTGTCGTCGTCCCGATCGTCGTCGTTCTCGTCGCGCCGGCGTCGGCGCGGGCGATCCTCTTCGGCTTCTTCGTGACCTTCACTTTCGTCGTCCCGACGAGGCATGGCGATTTCTCCGGGGAAGGGTCGCGGGCGTTAACGGCCGAGGAACACTTCCAGCACCGACTCGTCGGGGCGCGGTATGACGTGGGCGCTGACCAGTTCACCGTTGGCGGTGGCGGCCTGGGCGCCGGCGTCCACGGCGGCGCGGACCGAGCCGACGTCGCCGCGCACGAAGGTCGTGACGTAGGCGCCGCCGATCTGGACCTGGCCGCCAAGGGTAATGTTCGCCGCCTTGGACATGGCGTCGGTGGCGGCGATGGTGGCGATGAGGCCCTTGGTTTCGATGAGGCCCAGCGCCTCCTCGTTGCCGTGGCGGCCGTTACTCGATGTCACAGGTGGCATGATGAGATCCTCGTTGGGTAGCCCTTGGTTCGCTCAACTGACGCTCGCCGCAGTCTGTTTCTTGCCCGCAATGGGCAGGACGGTGCCGATGTCCTCGTGCGGCCGCGGGATGACCTGCACCGCGATGACCTCGCCGACGCGGCCGGCCGCCGCGGCGCCGGCATCGACGGCCGCCTTGACGGCGGCCACGTCGCCGACCACGAACGCCGTCACCAACCCGCTGCCGATCTTCTGCCAGCCGAGCAGCGTCACGTTCGCGGACTTGACCATCGCGTCGCACGCCTCGACGAGCGCCGTCAGCCCCTTGGTCTCGATCATGCCAAGGGCTTCCATGTGATTACTGGCCATTGCCGGTGTACCTCTCAGAAAGAAGTCAGAAGTCAGAAGTCAGAAGGAAAGAAGAAAGAAGTCGGGCATGGTCATTCTGACTTCTGTCTTCTGTCTTCTGACTCCTTACTTGAATAATTCCACCTTCGTCGCCCGCGGCAGATCGACCGCGTTCCCCTCGTCCGTGTCCAGGTGGACCTCGAGCTTGCTCGCCGGCGCCAGGCGCACGAGCAGGTCCTCCAGCACCGCCGCGCAGCTGCTCTTGACCCGCAGGTTGAGGCGGTCGCCGTCCTTGACTCCGTAATAGGCGCAGTCGGCCGGCCCCACGTGGACGTGCCGCTCGTGGCGGATCACCCCGCGCGGCAACTCGATCATCCCCGCCGGCCCCAGGAGGTAGCAGCCGGGCGAGTCGCGGTGGTCGCCGCTCTTGCGCACCGGCACGTCCAGGCCGAGCGAGATGGCGTCGGTGAACGCCAGCTCCACCTGGCTGTGATCGCGACACGGGCCGAGTATGCGCAGGTTCGGAATCATCCGGTGCCGCGGGCCGATGATCGTCACCGCCTCCTCGGCCGCGAAGAAGCCGTCCTGGTAAAGCGGCTTGTGGACCGTCAGCTGGTGCCCCTTGCCGAACAGGCGCTCCAGGTCCTCCGGGGTGACGTGGCAGTGCCGCGCCGAGATGTTCACCACCAGCTTCGGCTTGCCGTCAGGGGCGGCGTGGCCGTTGCCGCGGAACTGGCGCGACAGGGCGTCGCGCACCAGCCGTTCGACCAGCGACCGATCCAGGGTTGCCGCGCTCATGACTTGCTTCGTCTCCCGTTGCAGACGTCGCCCGGCCCGCCCGCGATCACCACGCGGGCGCCGGCGGCCCGGAGCAGTTTGCGCTGCGCCGCTGACAGTTCGTGATCGATAATGAGCGTGTCGATGGCAGACATCGCGCACAGATAGGCCAGCGCCTGCCGCCCGATTTTCGTGTGATCCGCCAGTACCGTCACCTCGCCGGCGCTGCGCATCATCTGCCGTTCGGTCTCGACGAGCAGCGGGTTGCTGTTGAACAGCCCCTTGGCCGTGATGCCGGCGACGCTCAGGAACGCCTGCTGGACGTGCAGCCCCTTCATCATCTGGATCGTCAGCGGCCCGAGGGCGACCCCCGTCGAGGGGTAGACGTAGCCGCCAAGGATCACCAGATCCGTCTCGCGGCTGTTGGCGAACAGGTTGGCGATGGGCAGGCTGTTGGTGACGATCTGTAGCGACCGCCCCACCAGCAACCGGGCCAATTCCAGCGTCGTCGTCCCGCCGTCGAGCATGATCGCTTCGCCGTCGCGGACCCGTCCCGCCGCCGCCTGGGCGACGCGCCGCTTCTCGGCCACCTGGGCGTTGGCGCGAGCCTCCAGCGCCGGCAACCCCTGGCCGTCCTCGGCCGACATGGCTCCGCCGTGGATGCGCTTGAGCACGCCGCGGCCCTGCCAGTGGTCGAGGTCGCGCCGCGCGGTGGATTCCGACACGCCGAGTTCCCGGGCCAGGTCGCTGAGCGTGATGAAGCCACGGCCCCGGACCAATTCCAGGAGCTGTTTGCGGCGGTCTTCGACCAGCATGACGGCGGTCCCGGTCTCCGGTGCGAGGGACTTCCGCGTGTTGTCCCGACGATGAACGTGGTATAGTGTGCAAAGTGCTCCGCTCGATTTCAAGTGGAATCTTGCAAGAATTGTCAAAATCTTTCATGAGACCGGACTGGCAACTTCCCCCCGGGGTTAGCCGCGGCCTGTGGGACTACCTGCACGACGCCGAGCTGGCCCGCAACTACGACGCCCACCTCGCCAGCACCCCGCTGCTGACGGTCGATTTGCGTTTCGCCGAGGACCACTTTCCGGCGCCCGCCCGGCTGATCGACCTGGGTTGCGGGACCGGCCGGCTGCTCATCCCCTTCGCCCGTCGCGGCTTCTGGGCCCTCGGCGTCGATCTGTCCCCGGAGATGCTGCGTGTCGCCGGCGTCAAGGCGGAGGCGGAAAGGGTCGTTATCCACCGCGTGCAGGCGAACGTCGTCGAGTTGGACGGGTTGCGCGATGGGACGTTCGATTACGCGGCCTGCCTGTTCAGCACGCTGGGCATGGTGATGGGGGCCGCCGAACGCCGGCGGGCGGTTGGCCACGCCTACCGGTTGCTCCGGCCCGGCGGGCGCTTCGTGCTGCACGTGCATAACCGCTGGTTCAACTTCTGGGACCCGCAGGGGCGGCGCTGGCTGATCCAGGACGTGCTGAAATCCGTCGCGGGGAGAGCTGACGCGGGCAACCGGGTCATGCCGGTACACCAGGGGATCGCCGGGCTGTCACTGCACCTGTTCACGCGGCGCGAGGCGGTCCGGTTGCTACGCGAGGCGGGGTTTCGCGTGGTGGAAGTGCGGCCGGTCAGCCTGCGGGAAGACGGGCGCCTGCCGCGGCCGCGGTGGTTCGGCTGGCTGCGAGCGTACGGCTACCTGATCGCGGCGGAACGGCCGGCGTAGCTTGCGTCGTCGGCCTACTTCCTGTTAGAACGATAGGGAAGATTGTTGCTTTTGGGAGAACGTGCATGCCGCTCCTCGATCATTTCCGCCCGCCCCTCTATCCGCGGCACCACTGGGAGTCGTTCCACTCGAACTGGGCCACCCGCATTGCTGACGCGCTGAACGAACGGTTGCCGCCGGAGTTCCTGGCGGAGGAGCATACGAGCGCAGGCGCCCGGCTGGAAATCGACGTGGCGACCTACCAGGAGCAGGGTATCGTCGCCGCCCCCGGCCCCAACGGCCCCGCAACCGCGATCGTCCCCCAAACCTGGGCCCCGCCCGCGCCGCCGCACACCATCCCCGCCACCTTCCCCGACGCCTTCGAGGTACGCGTCTTCTCGACGACGGGCGGCCTCACCCTCGTCGGTGCCATCGAGCTCGTCAGCCCCGGCAACAAGGACCCGGCCGAAGAGCGCCACGCCTTCGCGGTGAAGTGTGCCAGCTATCTGTTGCAAGGCGTCAGCGCGATTGTGATCGACATCGTGACGACCCGGCGGGCCAACCTGCACAACGAGTCGATGCGCCTCGTGAACGCACCCTCGGTGGTGGAATTCCCCGCCGATGTGGAACTCTATGCGGTGGCTTACCGGCCGGTGTTGCGGCAGGATCGGCCGGAGATTGACGTGTGGCCGGTGCCCTGCGCTCTGGGGAGTCCGCTGCCGGTCCTGCCCCTGCGCCTGACGGGAGACCTGTTCGTTCCGGTCGATTTTGATGCGACTTATCGGGAAGCCTGCCGGCGCCGGCGCTTTCCTTCCTGATCCCTGGTCCGAACGGTCGCGGCTCGTCATTTCCTCCCGAGCAAGTCCCGAGCCTCCTCGACCGTCATCGGTAGGGGGTCGTTGCTGCCGCGGAGCAGGTCCCAGCCGCTGAGGCGCCGCCCGTCGATCTCGCCCCCCAGCATCCCGTCGATCTCGAACTCGCCAAGGGCCTCTTTGGCGGTGGCCGCGGCGATGTGGTCCTTCCGGCAGCGGGCGTCGATGCCCTCCACCCGCTCCAGGTCCGCGTACTGCTGGGGGTCGTACCCGACCCCTGAAGCCCGGGGAAACTGCGTGAGCAGGAGCAGGACGAGCAGACAAGCCACGCCCAGATCAATCGCCAGGCCCGGGGCGGTACTCAACCAGGTGACGAAGCGCCTCGGCAGGCCGCCGCACACGAAGAGCACCAGGCCGAGGTGGGCGAACAGGTGATAGCGCCCCCAGTGGTGCATCCCTTCGTACTCGAAATACGCCCGCCCCGTGTAGATCAGCCAGTAGCTCACCACAATCAGCCCCAGCCCCAGCAGCAGCAGCGACGGGTGCGGCGCTTGCCACCACCACCAGGCGCCCAGGAGCACGAACACGACCCAGACTGCGTTTACCACCGTGATGGAGCTGGTCACTTCGCTGAACCCCGCCGCCCCGGGGATCAGGTCGTCCACCATTGCACGGCAAGTGTACTTGAGGCCGACCTCCGGCTTGAACGTCTCCAGGGCGGTAGCTTCGACCTCCACGCGCGGCAAGTTCGCGATCTGCTTGCCGTTAAGCGGCATGGTGATGGCCAGGGAAACCACCGTGCCCAACAGGGGGATCAGCGCCGGCAGCCAGGCGTGCCGGACGGTTGCCAGGAGTCGCGGCCACAGGGTCAGGAACCACCCGAGGAATTGTCGCGGCTTTCCGGGGTCGGGAGTCCCCGGGGCGAGCAGATAAAGCAGGCACAGCGGGCCGGCCAGGACGCCGGTGGCGAACCAGCCGGGAGCCAGCGCACACCACAGGGCACTCAGGATCAGATAGCGGCGACGGCCGGTCTGCCGCCAGCGCTGGGCGGCCAGCAGGCCCAGCAGAAGCGTGTCCAGGGCCAGCACTGTGAAGCTGGCCGAGAACCAGGCGACCGCGTTCTGGTAGTGCGTATTGACGCCGAACAAGGTCATTGCCAGCAGGGCGGGGAACGGCTGCCCGGTCTCGCGCCGCACCAGCAGGTAGACCAGCACCATCGCCGCCACGATGGCCAGCGGCCCCTGCAGGGCCATCACCAGCGGCACGTTGGTCGGCTTCCCGGCGAGCTGCGCCATCAGCCAGATGCTCAGCCGGCCCAGCGGCATACTGTGCTCGTTGTGCGGCTGCCAGAGGCTCGCCCGGGCGCCGTCCCAGGTCCACGACTGCACCAGGATCTGCCAGTCGTCGCCGAGCAGGTCGGGCCGCAGGATTATGGCGATGTTCAGCAGCAGGGCGGCATCGCACGCCATTCGCGCCCAGAAAGCGACCCGGCACCAGCTCCAGGGCGTGGTCGGGGCGCTCACGACGGTCCCGTCCGGGTCAGGGAAAAGAGAGTCGCCGCGGGGGTGTGCTTGGGCCACGTCACTCCTTCACCGTCCCCGCGGTGATGCCAAGGACCGCCGGCACCCCGTAGCGGTTGCCGGTCTTCTCATCATACGCGATGTCGATACTGGTGATCTTCTCCCCCGGGCGCGGGTTCGACCACTGCATCTGGTAGACGACCGCCTGCCGCTCCGCGTCGCGCGGGAACGGCGCCGCCCAGGCGACCGCGGCCCCCGGCAGCCCCTGCGGCTTCGCCGTGATCCAGTGGCCGACGCCGCGGCTGTAGAGCACCGGCACCGCGGCCGTCTTGCCGTCGGCGTAATGCACCACGTACTTGAAGACCGCGGGCGGGTTGTTCTTCTCCTGGTCGTTGGGCCGCCAGTCCTCCGTCTGGTGAAACGCGTGTAGGAAGAAAAGCACGTCGGCCTTGCGGCCCACCGCGATGCCCTCGACCGAGTTCGGCAGCGTCCCCTTGGCGTCCCTCCCGGCGAGCATGACGCAGGAAGGGAGAGGAGACGTCTTGAAATCGCGGACCTCGTAGGTGACGCCGGCGAGGGTGTTTTCGCCGACCGGGAAGTGTGCCAGGTCCGGCTGCCCGCTCAGCCAACCCTTGTCGCCGGTCAGGAACTGGTTGCACTTCTCCCCGAGCGGCACCGGGTTGTAGGCGAGGTTGGCCCCGGGGATGATCGTCCGCTCCCCGGCGAAGACCGCCCCGAGGTTGCGCAGCAGGGTGGCGACGATGGTCTGCTTCTTCTCGGCGTTGACCGGGTTGGCCTCCGCCTCCAGCACGCGCACCTGGTTGAGCAGCACGCCGCCCGGCCCCATGCGGTACTTGACCAACCCGCCGACGTTCAAGAGCGGCACCACCGTCTTGCGGTACTCGTCGGAGCGCTTCACCTTGATCCACACCTTGTCCACGCCGATGACGTCCGACTTGCCGACCTTGTCCCAGGCAAGCGGTTCCAGCGCAATCGACTTGCAGTTGCGCGGCGGGCTGACGGCGAAGTCCTGGCGCAACTCGGCGCCGGGTTTCAGGTCGATGGTCATGGCGTCCTCGGCCCGGCCGTCGAAGAGCAGCCGCATCTTCGTGATGAGGTGATAGTGCGTGTTCAGCATGATGCTGAAGTCGGTGACCTCCTCCTCCTTCGGGAAGTCGCCG
>DATFNV010000354.1:0-41984 GCA_035266225.1 Gemmataceae bacterium | reverse complement strand
TTCCTGCACCTCTTGCGCTCCCACAAGCTCGAATTGACGGCGCTGGGCTGCCCACTGCGGCACGGCCTCGATACCCCGGAGAACCAGGACGGGCGCATCGAGCACGTTCGCAAGGCGATGACCCTGAGCTTCGATCTCGGGCCGCGTATCACGATCGTCCAGGCCGGACGGGTGCCGGCGGAGGATGACGTCTCGGCACGGGCCCTGCTCATGACCGAGTCGCTGACCGTGCTGGGGCACCACGGCGACCGTTCGGGGACCGTGCTGGCGCTGGAGACGGGGCTGGAGTCGGGCGCGGGGCTGCGGAAGTACCTCGATCGGTTCGACAGTGGTGGGCTGGGCGTCAACCTCGACCCGGCGAACCTGCTGATGCGAGATTTCGACCCTTACGAGAGCGCCCGCGCCCTGCAAGGCAAGGTGGTCCACTGCCACGCCAAGGATGCTCGGAAATCCGGCGCCAGCCGCTCGGCGCAGGAGGTGGCGCTGGGGGCCGGAGACATCGACTGGATGCGCTTCCTGAGCGTGCTGGAGGAGATTGAGTATCGGGGATGGCTGGTGGCGGTGCGCGAGTCGGGCGGCGGCCCACAGGAGATGGCCGCCGCGGTGGGGTTCCTGCGGCGATTCATCGTGTAGCCGCTTGCGGCTTAGCGTTCGCGCCATCCGTGCAGATACACGTCTCCCTCGATCATCTCGACCTGCCAATCCGCCAGCGCCAGCGCATCCGCGATCGTTTCCACCCCACGGCCCCCGATAGGCGTTTTTGCGTCGGCGCCTCCAGCCAGTCGGGGGGCGATGAAGACGTGTACCTCATCGATCTCGCGCCCATCGAGGAAGCTGCCGATCACGCTCGCTCCCCCCTCGACGAGGACGTTCGTCATCCGTCGGCGCCCCATCTCGTCGAGCAGCGCGGCCACGTCCGGGAGACTGAGAACCTCGCAGCCGAGCGCGCCGAGATGTGCGGCCGGCGCAGCAGCGGTCACGATCCATGTCGGCGTCTCGCGGGCCGTCTGGACCAGTCGGGAGGTCGGCGGCGTCCGGCCGCGGTGATCCAGCACCACGCGCACCGGCGTCCGCGGTCCCGGCGGTCGCGCCGTCAGCAACGGGTCGTCGGCCAGCACCGTGCCGATGCCGACGACGATGGCGTCCATGCGGCCGCGCACCTCGTGGACACGGCGGCGCGACGCCTCGTTGCTGATCCACTTCGAGTCGCCGGTGCGCGTGGCGATCTTGCCGTCGAGCGTCATCGCCCATTTTGCATGGACATAAGGGCGGCCCGTGGCCAGCAGCTTCAGGTAAGGCGCGTTCAGTCGCCTGGCTTCGGCCTCGCACAGCCCCACCTCCACGGCGACGCCGGCCCAGCGCAGCAACTCGGCCCCCTGCCCCGCTACTTGTGGAAACGGATCGCTCACGGCGGCGACGACGCGGGTGATGCCGGCCCGCAGCACGGCGTCGGTGCAGGGCGGCGTCTTGCCGAAGTGGCAGCACGGCTCCAGCGTGACGTACAGCGTCGCCCCGCCCGCCGCCTCTCCCGCAGCGGCCAGCGCGTTGACCTCGGCGTGTGCCTGTCCGTAGCGCTGGTGCCAGCCCTCGCCGACGAGCCGGCCGTCGCGCACCACGACGGCGCCGACGAGCGGGTTCGGCTCGACGTAGCCGCGGCCACGCTCGGCCAGCGCCAGCGCCTGGGCCATCCAGTCGCGGTCAGTCATGACGGCCTCCGGACTTCACGGGCGAGCGCGAAACGTAAACGAGCGCCGAACCCTTGCCAAGCCGGCGGCTCCATTCTATTGTGGAGAGACTGTCGGTCCTGCTCCCCTTTTACGAAAGGTCCTCTGACGTGTTGCCAAGCGTTGCGGTGGTCGGCGCGACCGGTGCGGTCGGCGAAATCATGCGGCAGGTGCTGGTCGAACACAACTTCGCCCTGCGCGGCATCAAATTCCTCGCCTCCGAGCGCAGCGCCGGCAAACCGATCGACTTCGCCGGCAAACGCTACCCCGTCGAGCCGCTCCGCCCCGAGGCGTTCGCCGGCGTCGATATCGTCCTGTCCAGCACGCCCGCCACGGTCAGCCGCGAGTACAGCCCCATCGCCGCCCGCGCCGGGGCCATCGTCATCGACAATTCCAGCGCCTGGCGCATGGACCCCGACGTGCCGCTCGTCGTGCCCGAGGTCAACGCCGACGCCCTGCGGCACATTCCCAAGGGGATCGTCGCCAACCCGAACTGCTCGACGATCCAGATGGTGGTGGCGCTCAAGCCGCTGCACGACCTGGCGAAGATCAAGCGCGTGGTGGTGTCCACCTACCAGGCGTCGTCCGGCAAGGGGGCGAAGGGCCTCTTCGACCTCGACGCACAGATGGCGGCGGTCGGCCGCGGCGAGCCGGTGCCGGCAGCCACGGCGCACGCCGCGCAACTGGCCGGCAACGTCCTGCCGCACGACTGGAAGCTCGGCGACGACGGCTACTCCGAGGAAGAATGGAAGATGGTGCGCGAGACGCGCAAGATCATGGGGGACGACTCCATCCAGGTGTCGCCGACGACGGCGCGCGTGCCGGTGCGCATCGGCCATTCCGAGGCGATCAACCTGGAGTTCGAGCGGCCGATCACCGTCGAGCAGGCCCGCGAGGCGCTGCGGCGGGCGCCGGGCATCGTCCTGGTGGATGACTACAGCAAGGGGCAGGTGCCGCTGGCGCTGAGCTGCGAGGGGCGCGACGAGGTGTTCGTCGGCCGCATCCGCAAGGACCCGACGCTGGCCAACGGGCTGAACTTGTGGGTGGTCGCCGACAACCTGCGCAAAGGAGCGGCGACCAACGCGGTGCAGATCGCCGAGGTTCTCGTGCAGCGCGGGTGGTTGCCGAAGCGCTGAACGTCGCCGACTTCATCGGGCACGGGCAGGGGCACGGGCACGGGCACGGGCGGGCCTTCTTCCCGTGCCCGTGCCCGTGCCCGTGCCCGTGCCCGATCTGCGGATCGGCATCCTCGTGAGGAACTTCAAACTTACCATCAGCTACGACGGCACCGACTTCAACGGCTGGCAGACGCAGCCCGGCTACCGCACCGTTCAGGAAACCCTCGAAAAGGCCATCGCGGAATTGACCGGCGAGGCTCGCATCCGCCTCAACGCCAGCGGCCGGACCGACGCCGGCGTCCATGCAGTCGGCCAGGTCGCCAACTTCTACAGCGCCACGCACCACCCCGCCGCCGTCATCGTCCGCGCCGTCAACGCTCGCCTGCCGGCGGACGTGATCATCCGTCAAGCGGTCGAGGTGCCGCAGGCGTTCGACGCCAACCACGACGCGCTCCGGAAGATGTACCGTTACGTCATCCACGACGGGTCGGTGCCGGACATCTTCCTGCGCCGCTACTCCTGCCACAGCCGGCATCCTCTGGACGTGGCGGCGATGCGGCGGGCGGCGGAGTGCCTGAAGGGGCGGCATGACTTCCGTTGTTTCGAGACGGAATGGCCCAACCGCATGTCGAGCGTGCGGACCATCACGCACCTCGGCCTGAGCCGCATGGGGGAGTGGATCTGGCTGGATGTGGAGGCGGATGGCTTCCTGTACAATATGGTGCGGGCCATCGCCGGGACGCTGATGAACGTCGGCCGCGGCCACTGGCCCGAGTCGCAGGTCGCGGAGATACTGGAGGCGGGCGAACGCAAGCTGGCCGGTCCGACCGCCCCGGCGTCGGGGCTGTTCCTGATGCGCGTGACCTATGAGCGCTAGGCTCGCCGGGAGGGTAGCATGCCGCTGCTGGACCATTTCCATCCGCCGCTTGATCGTCGGAACTGGGAGAGCTTTCACGGGGGGTGGGGCTTTCAACTGGCCGGACAGCTGAACACGCGCCCGCTGCCCTACGGCTTCATTGCCGAGGGCAACGTGCATATTGGTATCGTGGTAGCGGCTGACGTCGCCGCGTTTGAAGAGGATGCCGACGCCCGCACGGGGGCCGGCCCGAACGGAGCGGTGGCGACGCAGGTGTGGGCGCCTCCGCAGCCGCCCTTGCTGGTGCCCGTCGATTTCGCCAGTCTCGAAACCTTCGAGATCAGGATCTATGACCAGGACCGGGCTCGGACCCTGGTGGCCGCAGTCGAGTTGGTCAGCCCCGGAAACAAGGATCGCCCGGAACATCGCCGGGCCTTCCTCGATAAGTGTGCCGCATACCTTCGCGAAGGCGTTTCGGTCATCGTTGTCGATATCGTGACCTCGCGCCGGCACAACTTTCATGCTGCGCTGATGGAACTGTTCAACGGTGGCGAGGCGGCCGTCCGTGCCGTCACCTCGGACCTGTACGCGGTGGCCTACCGCGTCCGTCCGGTTGGCACGCGGACGCAGATGGAAGCCTGGCCGACGGCGCTCGCCCTCGGAGAACCGCTGCCGACGATGCCGTTGTGGTTGACCGAATCGTTGTGCGTGCCCCTCGACCTGGAGGCGGGGTATCGTGAGGCGTGCCGGTACGCCGCCATTGGCTGAGGGTGACCCATGAAGGAGCGATTGGAAATCGTGCCGCTGACGGAGCCGCCCGTGGTGACGGTGCGCGTGCCGGGGTCGAAGAGCATCACTAACCGGGCGCTGGTGCTGGCGGCGCTCTGCGGAACAGAGGGCTGCGAGTTACGAGGGGTATTGCGCAGCGAAGACGTCGAGATGATGATCGGGTGTCTGGGCGCTCTCGGCTTTCATGTGGAAACGCGATGGTCCGAATCCCGCATCCGGGTCTACTCCGAAGAGCGCGGACAAGTAGGACCGATCCCGTATCAGAAAGCGGAGCTGTTCGTAGGAAACTCCGGTACTACGATGCGCTTCGTGACTGCCCTGGTAAGCCTGGGGCACGGCCGCTATCGCCTCGATGGCATCCCGCGGATGCGCGAACGACCCATTGAAGACTTACTCTCCGCTCTGCGGCAACTCGGGGTGATAGCCCATAGCGAGAACGGCACGGGTTGTCCCCCCGTCGTCATCGAGTCACAGGGCTTGAGAGGTGGCGTGGTGCGGATTCGCGGTGACCTCAGCAGCCAGTTCTTCAGTGGTCTGTTGATGGTTGCCCCATTCGCCCAGGATTGGATAACGGTGGCGGTTGAAGGCCGGTTCGTTTCCTGGCCCTATGTGCTGATGACGGTAGACCTCATGAAACAGTTCGGTGCAGAAGTCTTGCCTACGATGGACAGCACCTTCATCGTGCCTGCCCCTAGACAGTACCATCGCGCCGTATTTGAGATCGAGCCCGATGCCTCAGCTGCAAGCTATTTTTGGGGCGCCGCCGCCGTGACCGGGGGGACCGTGTGCCTCCCCGGTTTGACGAAGGACAGCATCCAAGGTGATGTCAAATTCGTTGAACTCCTAGACCAGATGGGCTGCCGCGTCGAACGCGAAACGGCAAGCCTGATCGTCCACGGCGGCCCCCTACACGGCATCGACGTGGACATGAACGACATCAGCGACACCGTCATGACCCTCGGCGCCGTCGCCCTGTTCGCCGACGGCCCCACGACCATCCGCAACGTCGCCCACATCCGCCACAAGGAAACCGACCGCCTCGCCGCCCTCGCTACCGAGTTGCGCCGCGTCGGCGCCGAGGTCGAGGAATTCGCCGATGGCCTGCACATCACGCCGCGGCCGTTGCACGGCGCCGAGATCGAGACGTACAATGACCACCGCATGGCGATGAGCATGGCCCTCGTCGGCCTGAAGGTGCCCGGCATCGTCATCAAGGATCCCGGCTGCGTCGCCAAGACCTATCCCAACTTCTTCTCCGACCTGGAGCAACTCCGTGATGTTGCGTCACCTCGCTAAGCCGCAAGCGGCCCTGCTGTTGGCCCTGTGCCTCTGTGCTGAAGCCCGCGCCCTCGACGCGGAGTTGACGACGCCGTACAAGGTGCAGGTCGTACTGCGCGTCGCGCCCAACCGGTTGCTGACGCCGATCTTCAAGGCACAGCTGCGGCGCGACCTGCAGCAGGGGCTCCAGGGGGCGCTCGGGGCGATGGGCGAGGTCGAGGTCATCGACCTGGCCGAGGTCAAACCCGAGAAGCAGGAGGCCCTTTGGAAGGAAGTCGCGGCGAAGGGGCTCCAGACGGGACTCGATGGGCCGAGCAAGGGCACGTCGCCCGTCAAAACGCACTTCGTCAGCGTCGATTACGCCGACGGCCAGTATGAGATCCAGGCCCGGCAGTACGACGGCCTCACCGGCCTGGCCAGCCCGACGGTGCGGCGCGAGCGCACACCGGATCGGCAGTTCGTGGCCCGCACGGCGGCGCTGCTGGTCGATCGCGACTTCGGCCTCGTCGGGACGGTGACCGACGGCGGCGACGGCCAAACGGTGCGCGTCGCCTTCAAGGGCGGCGGGCTGAAGCTGCCGCTCGACCGCTGGGTCAAGAAGGGCGACGTGTTCGCCCTGGTGCAGGTCGGCGGCGACGGCCGGACGATCCGCCTGCCCTGGTCGCTGCTCCAGGCCGACGCGGCGCCGGGGGAGGACGGCTCGTGTGTCTGCAAAGTGTGGCCGCCGCAGAAGCGGCCGCTGAACGCTGCGGGTGCCGGCTTCCGCTGCCTCAAGCTCGGCACTGTCCAGGTGCCGGTCCGCCTTCGCGTCATCGAAGGAGGTAAAAAGGGGCCCCCCCGGGTGCCGGAAAACGTCGTCCTCTATATCGGGCGGCAGGGCTTCAGCAAGAACGAGAAGGACCAGCGTGTCCCCGAAAACGGCTTCTATTCCAGCGAGAAAGAGAAGGGCGAAGCGCTTTATGACGGCCTCGCCTTTGTCACCGTCACGGTCGGCGGGCAGGTCCGGACCCAGGTGCCGCTGGCCCTCGTGGACGACCGCACCTTCACACTGCCGATCCGGCCCGCGGAAGAGTCGTCGGTCTTTCTCACGCAGTGCTCCCTCTGGGAAAAGTCACTCCTCAACGAACAGCTGACGCTCGCGGAGTTGTTCCGCGCGCTCAATGAGGACCTCGGCAAGTCCGACAGGCGGGTCGCGGCTTCGGAGCGGGCGCGCAAGGCCCTGGACGGCCTCAACCTGCGTCTGCCGCACTATGTCGAGGAGCGCGAGGAGCTGGCCAAGGTTAAGACCGCCAGCGGGAAGCCCCTCGATTTGGCCAAGGGGGACCGCCGCCTCGAAGACGTGAAGAAGGGGCGCACCGAACTGACGGAGTGGGTCGGCACCCTGGACAAAATCGTCAAGGAGGCCAACGCCGGCGACGCGGAAGTGCGGGCGACCTTCGAGCAAGCGCACAACCTCGAAACCGCGGGCGACTACGGGCGAGCCATCGAGCTGTACGAGAAGGTGCTGGCGAAGACCAAGGAACCCAAGCTCGCGGAGCGGTTGCCGAAGCTCAAGGCCGCCTGGGAGCCGCAGGGTGACGCCCACCGCAAGGCCCGGGAGTATATCTACGGCACCTGGCCGAAGCTGGAGGCGCCGGCGGCCATGAAGGAGCGCCTGAAGGAGGCCCAGGACGCGCTGGCCGTCTGTCGCAAGGCCAAGGACCCGTTCGGGCCGCGCAAGCTGCTGGCCGTGGCGCTGTTGCACAGCAATCAGCTCTCCCAACAGTCCGAGGCGCTGACGCCGGACGCCAACGAGCAGGACGCGAAGGACCTGGAGGAGGTGCTGGGCTCGCTGGCCAAGCTCATCGAGGATGCGAAGACGGCCGTAGGACAGACGCCGGTGCCGTGAGGGCGCTGGTAGTGACCGCATTCATGCGGTCGTCGGCCGCAAAGACCGCATGAATGCGGTCACTACCAGCGCCGTCACGGGCGCGGCGACGGCGTGGCCCGCGAGCTGACACGTGCCGGCGACGTGGACGGCGCCGGCGCCGGCGGCGGCGGCGGGCCGACGCGGATCGGCGTCTTGCACAGCAGGCAATTGACGACGTTGTTGCAGTCATGCTCCTCGACGAGCATGAACTTGCGGCAGCGCGGGTTCGGGCACTGCACGGCGAAGACCAACATTGACAACTCCCATCGCGCCAGCGCGAAACGACATGCAGGGTCATTGAATCCGCAGCGATCTCACCCATTCCGCCTCGCGGGCAATCTCCTCCTCCGACAACCCGCTGGACCGATGAATCTCGGTGCGGGCCATCTTGCCGCTGGTCATGTCCAGGGCCATCACGTCGATCAACCCGTCGCTGCCGACGCCGCAGCGCACCTGGATCGGCGCCCCCCGCGGCAGGTTCGGCGGCAGTCCCTCGATCCAGCACTCTCCCACCGGGATGCAGGCGTCGGCCTGCTGCGCCTCGCCCTGCATCACCTTGACGCGGACGTGCGGCTGGTTCTCCTTGACCGTGTAATAGACACGGCTGGCGGCGGTCGGCAGCTGCGTGTTCTTCGGGATGAGGATGTCGTTGACGCGCTCCTGGCCCTGGCGGATCTCGACGCCCAGGCTGTGCGAGTTGACGTTGATCTCGATGACGCCGCCCAGCGCCGCGGCCACGCCGGGGCCGAGCAGGTGCGCGTCCGCGCCGCGGGCCGCCACGATGCCGGCGTGGATGGCGGCGCCGCGCGCCACCACCTCGCTGACGGCCAGAGCGTTGTCCGGTTCGCGGCCGGTCAGGTCACGCAGCATCTGCCCCGTCATCGGCATGTGCGTCGAGCCGCCGACCAGCAGAATGCGGTCCACCGTCTCCCAGGTCATTCCCGCCTGGCGCAGCACCTGCTGCACCGTGAAGCGCGTCCGCACCAGGAGGTCGGACGTCAGCCCCTCGAACTCGACCCGCGTCAGCGGCACCCTCAGCACCTGGCCGCCGTGGGTGCAGGTGACGGTCGTCTGCGCCAACTTGCTCAGGGTCCGCTTGGCCCGCTCGGCGGCGGAAGCCAGGCGCGTGAAGGACTGCGGGTCGGTGCGCGGGTCCTCACCGTGCTGCCGCTGGAACTGGGCGGCGACGTGGTCGATGATGCGGTCGTCCCAGTCCTTGCCGCCGAGGCGCACGTCACCCTCGACCGCCAGCGTCTGGAAGCGCCCCTTGCGGAGGCGGACCAGGGTCACGTCGAAGGTGCCGCCCCCGAGGTCGTAGACCAGGACGGTGCGCTCCTCGTTGGGGAGGATTTCGTCAGGGTGCATCTCGCCGGCGCGGCGCGGCGGCTGGAAGGAGTAGGCCAGGGCCGCGGCGGTCGGCTCGTCGAGGATGTCGAGGACCTCGAGGCCGGCGATGCGGCCGGCGTCCTTGGTGGCCTTGCGGCGCGTGTCGTCGAAGTAGGCCGGGACGGTGATGACGGCCTTGGCGACGGGGCCGACGCGCAGCTCAGCGTCCTGGACCAGCTTGCGGAGGATGATGGCCGACAGGGTTTCGGGGCGGAAGTCGCGGCCGACGATCGGCCGGCCGTAGGAGGCGTAGCCCATGCGCCGCTTGACCAGGGCGGCGACGTTCTCGGGTTGTTCCAGGGCGACGTCGAGGGCCGCCTGGCCGACGAGGGCCGCGCCGTCCTCGAGCAGGATGGCGCTGGGGGTGAGCATCTCCCCGTCGCGGTTGGGGAGCGTCACCGGGTGGCCATAGTCGTCGAGGGTGGCGATCGCCGAGAAGGTCGTGCCCAGGTCGATGCCGACGAGCTTGCCCGCCATGCCTAGCACCAGGGATTAGGGATTCGGGATTAGGGATCAGGGCCAGGGGGACACCGCATTCTTCATTCTAACCCATAATCCCTAATCCCCAATCCCTCTCATCCCCGCTTGTTCGTGGGCCGCACCATGACGAGGCCGCCGTTGGGGCCGGGGATGGCCCCCTTGACGAGCATCAAGTTGTTCTCGGGGTCGATGCGCACCACGGTGAGGTTGCGGACCGTGACGCGCTCGTGGCCGTACTGCCCGGCCATGCGGATGCCCTTCTTGGGCCGGCCGCTGCCGCGGTTGCTGGCGTTGGAGGCGATGGAGCCGTGCTGGCGGTTGCCCTTCTTGACGCCGTGGCTGCCGCGCAGGCCGCCGAAGTTGTGACGCTTGACGACGCCGGTGAAGCCGCGGCCCTTGGTCGTGCCGATCACGTCCACGTCCGGGTAGACTTCGACGTCCCTCTGTTTGCCGTCGCTGGCCGTGACCGTCTTCTTGACCTTCGCGAAGACCTCGTCGGCCTTGAGCAGGGCTCCGACCTTGATCTCGGTGGGGCCTTCGAGGCGGAATTCGCGGATGTGGCGCTGCGGCTCGCACTCCGGCTTGGGCGGCAATTCGACGCCGGCGGCGGCGCGGGTGCGGCGGCGCTTGCTCTCCAAGGCCGAGGAGACGTGGCCGCGCTCCGGACGGGTGGCCTTCTCGCGCTTCTTGTCGCCGAAGCCCAGCTGGATGGCGTCGTAGCCGTCGCGCTGCTGCGTGCGCACCTGCAGCACGGGGCACGGCCCCAGTTGAATGATGGTGACGGGGGCGATCTTGCCCGCGCCGTCGTAAATCTGCGTCATTCCGACCTTTGTGCCGAGCAAGCCCAGTGACATCGTTCCAACCCCTTGATTCGCGTTCTGCAATGGGCGCATTCACCCAACCGGAAAAGGGAATTGTAGGGGGCGGACCGGGGCGGTGTCCAGGGGGAGTTCGCCGGCCTTGAAGCCGACTCGTCGTTCGGCGCACGGGTGAGCGCCGCCGGAGGCGGGGACGCGGCACTCGTGGGTCGGTCGGGGAGGGGACATGGGGAGGGTGTCGGGAGAAACACGGAAGATGTGGGGAAAAAAGTGCCGCGCCGGGCGGCGGATCAGGAAGGAGACACGAGTCCCACGAGTGCCCCGGCGCACCGCCCGTCTCGCACGGGCCGGCGCTCACGGCTTCCGCGGCGGGTCGGACAGCTCCTTGAACTGCTTCTTGAGGTCTTCTAATTCCCTTTGGAGCTGGCGGAAACGCCGCTCGAAGTCGTCCGGGGGGTCGTCCGCCCGGCGCTCGGCCGGAACCGGGTCGAACCCGCGGATGGCGGCGACGAGGTTCCGGGCCTCATCCCGAGCCAACGTCCCCCGGTAAGCGGGCATGTGCGCCCCCTTGCCGTCGAGGATACTGACGACCAGCTGGGCGTCGGAGCGCGACGCCTGCCACTTGTGACTGCCGAAGTTCGGAATCTCGCGGAAGTTGTCGCGCGACGAACTGCCGCTGCCGTCCGCGTCGTGGCAGCGCGCGCAGCGCGCCTGGAGCGACGGCGCCTTCGGGCGGGTGTCGCTTGCCCGCGTGACCGCGGCGCGGGAACCGGCGCGCCCCGACGAACTCACCGGCTCGGCCTGACCCCGCGCCGGGGCGGCCTGGCCGAACAACCACAGGCCGGCACTCAGCACGACCAGAAGGGCCGGAACAGTTCGGGCACCGGTGGGGCGGGGCGCACGACGGCCCCGCCGCGTGAGGCCGTCGGGGCTCCCGGCCGAAAGCTGCACGCTCATAAGGGTGAGAATCTCCTCTTCTCCAGTCCCGTTCGGGGTCCCATCGCGGCGCGCACGAGGGCATCCCGGCCAACAGGCCGCCGGCCCGCCGCATTCCCAGGTTGTCCCGGCAGAAATGCCTCTCTCACTCCATACTGCCCGGCGGAGCGCCGACGGTTATGAAATTCGCTCCGCAAGTTGGGGAGGGGGTCGAGCCCCGGCACCGACCTGGTCCCGGCATCGAGTCGAGCGTGAGGCGCTCGACCGGGCGACGAAATAGGTAAATGGGTCAAGGCCGGCCGGTTCTGGGGGCGCGTGCGGGAAGGGTCGCAGGGAAAGTAGCGTTTGTAATGGTTAACGGGGGGTTGATCGGCCGATTCTTCCACTGTCGTTACCGCGGATAGTTCGCCCGGTCCTCGCGATCCTCTGTCAATAATCGATCCTCCGAGGGGGAAAGACCGTGAAAGCGATGTTGCGATTTCGGCGCCGGGCCGTCATGGCGGGGGCGGCCGCGGCCCTCCTGTTGGGGGCGGCCGTGGCGGGGCTGCTGCTCGCCGCCCGTGACGCGCAGGCGGGGCTGTTCGGAGGTTGGGGGCGGCACGGCGGCTGCGGCAAGGATGGGGGCTGTCAGGTCGAGGGGCCGCCCACCGACGACCTCGGCGGCACCTGGTACTGGCTGCGCAGCCCCGAGGAGGAGAAACGCGTCGTGATGGGCCTGTTCAATCGCTACTGCATCCGCTGCCACGGTTCGGACGGCCGGGGCAACTGGGACATCCCCGGCATTCCCGACTTTACCAATACCAAGTGGCAGGCCTCGCGCTCCGACGGGCAGATCGCGCGCATCATTCTGGAGGGCCGGGGCGCGGTCATGCCTCCTTTCCGAGGTGCGCTGAGCCTGGAAGAGGCGTGGGGGATCGCCCGCTACCTGCGCACCCTCGTGCCGGGGAGTGAGGTGCCGCGCCCGGACTTCGGCCCGGTTGGGGGCGCCCGTCCGGCTCCGGAACCGAAAGCCCCGTAGCCCTTTCGGCCGTCGAGCCTTCCGCCGCCGGGCGAACGGGGCAGAACACCCCGTCCCCCCGGCGGCGCGACATTCCCGCCCTCCGCCGCCTGTCCATCTCCCTTCCCCTCCCAGCGCCTCCTCTCCTCCCCAGTTGCCGGCCTGGATTCAGAGTCTGCTGCGAAAGCCGCTTGCGGCTTAGAAATCATTTCACGAATGGCGAGCGGCGCGACGTCAGCCCGCCGGTGAAGCCGAAACCGGCGGGCTGACGCCGCGCCGCTCGCCATTCGTGAAACAGTTTCTTAGAGGATTTCAGGCTTCCGCTAAGCCGCAAGCGGCTTTCGCAGGTTGAACGTGCAAGCCGCAAGCGGCTGCTGGCTTCACGGGCGGGCCCGATCCTCGGAAAATCCGGCAAATTCTGCCAACCCGCTCCTGATCCGAACGCGAAATGCCGATATTGCCTCAAGCAATGTCACCCCGCCCGGCACCGGTCCGGGTCCGGGGGGGGCTGCGGATCAACCCGGGAGGAACTATGAGAAGGGGAATTGTCGGTTCCCTCGCCGTTCTCGTGGTCGGCGGCAGCCTGGGGCTGGCCCAGGAAGCGCCGGGTCCGGCGCTTCCCTCCCCGGTCTCCGAGGTGCCCGGCCCGCTCGCGCCCCAGGACGGGGATCGCGCCCTGCCGGCCGTCGCCCCGGAAGCTCCCGGCGAGCGGGTCTGGGTCGGCGCCGAGTACCTGCTCTGGTGGTTGAAGAGGACTCCGTTGCCCGCCCCCCTGGTGACGACCACCTCGGACCTCGCCGCCGTGCCCCCGGCCGCGTTCCTCCAGTCGGGAACGAGTACCCTGCTGGGGGACGATCGCCTCAACCCGGGGGTGCGCTCCGGCGGCCGCTTCGAGGCCGGCGTGTGGATCGACGATCACCGGACAATAAGCATCGAAGGCAGCTGTTTCTTCCTGGAGAGCCACACGGTGACGCAGGGCGTCGCGTCCTCCGGCGAGCCGGGCTCGCCGCTGCTCGCCGTCCCCTTCTTCGACGCCGACGCCCAGGCCGAGAGTTCGTTCCTGCTCGCCGCCCCCGGGGCCCTGTCCGGCGGGGCGGCGCTGAGCGTGACCAGCCGCCTGCAAGGGGCCGAGGTCGATGGCGCGGTTGCCGTCCTCACCCGCCCGTGGCTGCGGCTGGAAGTGCTGGCTGGCTTCCGCTACCTGGACTTTCGCGAGAACTTGACGTTCACGACCACCTCGGTCGGGATTCAGGCGCCCGCGCCGGGGAGCAACAACGGCCTGGTCCTGAACACCCAGGACCAGTTCGACTCGCACGACCTCTTCTTCGGGCCGCAGGTGGGCGCCCGCGCCGAGTGCCGCCTCGGGAACCTGTTCGTCGAGGGCACGGCCAAGCTGGCCATCGGCGACGTGAACCAGACCACGACCATCGCCGGCTCCGCGACGACGAACTTCTTTATCGCTCCCCCGGGTGGGCCCTTCACCGGGGTGTCGCCGCAGGTCGTGCCGGGCTCCGGCACCTTCGCCCAGCCGAGCAACACCGGCCAGAACAACCGTCACCAGATCGCCTGGGTCCCGGAAGTGGGCGTCAAGGTGGGCTATCAGCTGGCGCCGTGGGCCCGCGCCTTCGTGGGCTACGAGTTCCTGTACGCCAGCAACTTCGCCCGCCCGGGCGAGCAGATCGACCGCGGCATCAACACGGCCCAGACCGTGCAGAGCGCCGTCGCCGGCAATCCGCCCGCCCCCGGGACCCGGCCGATGGTCAGCCCGGGCGGCGCGGTGTTCTGGGCCCAGGGGATCGACGTCGGGCTCGAACTCCGGTACTGAGCCGCGTCTCGTCGCCGGGGTGCGTGTTTCACTTGCCACCGGGTACTGGCCCGTCCCGACGGACGGGCCCCGCGCCGCGGTGGTCCAGGGGACTTTAGCATGAGGCTTCTCCTGCACAGCCTTGCGGCCGGCGCCCTCTTGCTGGCCGGCGCCGGCTTCGGCCTGGCCCAGGCGCCCGCGGCCGCCGAGCCGGAGAGAATCCCCGAGTTGCCGCCGTTGGCCGCCGCGCCGCCGGCCGGGGAGCCGGCCGCGGCCGCGCCGTCGCCGGGCGAGCAGCTGCAATTATGTTTAGCGGAGATGGAAAAACTCCACAAAGAAGAGGCGGTGCTGCAGGCGGCGGCCGCCCAGGACGACGACTCGAAAAAGAAGATCGAGCTGCTGCAGAAGCAAGTCGAAACCCTGGAAAAGATGACGAAGCTGCTGGCCGACCAGCTCAAGAAGACGGCCGGCCCGGCGGTCGAGAAGCTGGAGACGCAGGCCGCGACCCTGGAGGCGCGAGGTGTGCAGGCGGCTCGCCGCGACGTGGAGCTGGCCAACGCCGTCGATGACCTGCGCGAGCACATCGATGCCGAGGAGCGCTACGGGCCGCAGTTGCCCGCCCAGCTCAAGGAATTGTTCCTGCCCAGCGGCAACAGCGAGACGCAACTGAGCATCTACGGGGCGCTGGCCTTCGGTTACAGCAAGATCATCGGCGATTCCACCTCGTCCGCCCTTGGTCTTACGCCCCCCTCGCCTGGTGCAACACCTGTCCCAACCCCTCGCCCGTCCACGCCCGGCGGCTTCTACTTCGGCGAATTCACCCCCGACTTCCTGCTGAAGCTCAATGACTGGATCTTCCTGGAGGCCGAGATCGGGATCGGCTCCAACGGGTCCGTGAGCGCGGGCTCCTTCGCCCAGGCGGATTTCTTCGTCAACGACTGCCTGACGATCATCGCCGGGCGCTTCGTCGCGCCGATCGGCTGGTTTAACGAGCGGATCAATAACCCCTGGGTGAACAAACTCCCCGGCGACGCCCCGGGCAGCGGACCCCTGCTGTGGCAGCAAGTCCTGCCGCCGTTCTCGTTACTCGGCGTGGAGGCCACCGGCGCCTTTTACCTCGGCTGCTCTCCCATCAAGATGGAGTACGCCTTCTACGTCTCCAACGGCCTGAACGTGACTCCGGCGACCGCGGGGAGCCCCACTGTCGATGAACTCGCCAACCTCGAGAACATGACGAGCACCTTCACCCTCATCAGCAACGAGAAGGCCGTCGGCGGCCGCGTCGGCTTCTGGTGGCCCGAATGTGGCCTGGAGGCCGGCTTCTCGGCCATGTACAACGGCGATTACATCGCCGGCGGCTTTGAAAACTCCATGAGCCTCTGGGCCGTGGACTTCAACTACCACAAGGGCGACTGGGACGTGCGGGCCGAGTACGGCATGACGTACCAGCAGGCCACGCCGTTCCTCCCCAGCGACATCACTCGCCAGGGCGGCTGGGCCCAGGTCGCCTACCGGCCCCGCGACTGCCCCTGCAAGTACTTGCAAAACGTCGAGGCGGTCTACCGCTATTGTTACGTCGATTTCCAGGGGATCGACCCGACCACCCTCGATTTGACCACCTACGCCACGCCGATCGACGTGCCGACGCGGCGGCAGCAGCACGAATTCGGCATCAATTACTACTTCTACCCTCGATGCGTTCTCAAGTGTGCCTACCAGGTCAACGACGAGCCGGGGTTCCACCTGCACGACAACCAATTCATCACCGAGTTCGCCTGGGGTTGGTAGCGGCAGGGACGGCGAATGCGAAAGGAGAACGGGGCTATGCGAAGCGTGCGAAACCCCTGGCTGGCCGGGTCGGTCCTCGTCCTCGGCGCGCTCCTGGCGGCGGTGGGTTGCTATAACACTCCCGTCGATACCTCGGAGTATGCGCGGGGGCCGGCCCCCCGGCGCATGCCTTCGCCGGCCAGGGAAGCGGAGGCCTGCCAGAGTTACGAAGATTCGCTGACCGGCGGTCAGATCTTCGCGATGTACTGCAATTACTGCCACAACGCCCCGAGCTTGGCCGAGCGGCCTTACGCGCAATTCCGGAATGTCGCGGCCCACATGCGCGTCCGCGCCAACCTGACCGGCAAGGAGTACGCGAAGCTGATGGAGTTCCTGCGGCGCTGGAACGACGTGCCGCCGCCCAACCTGCCGCCCGAGCCGTCGCCCAAGCGCCTGATCTTCGGACAGCCGATCCAGGAGCTGCGCCCGCAAGCGCCGGCCAAGCCGGAAGCCCCCGCGCCGGGGAAACCAGACGAGCTGCCGCCGGACAAGCCGAAGGAGTGATCGCCGCCGCCAATCACTCCTGTTTAGCGGCGGCTCGCAGAGCCGCGCGGGTCTGCGACCCGCCGCTAAACGAGTTGGGCTCCGGCAAGCTCTCTGCCAGAAACGGGTCGCCGACCGGGACCAGGGGTGCCCTCCCCAGGGCGGCAAAGAACACCAGGCCGAAAAGGCCCGCCGCGCCGGCGGCCAGGCCGATCTCCCACGCGGCCCCGGCCAGCGGCGCGCCGCCGGAGCGGGGGAGGATCTGCAAGTACAGGTCCAGCCAGCGGCCCACCAGGATCACCAGTGAGACCGCCGCCAGCACGCCGGCGTGCTGCTTGGTCGCCCGGGGCAACAGGACCGCCAAGGGGATGGCCCAGTTCAGGACAATGCTGAGGACGATGAGCGGGCCCCAGCCCTCGTGCAGCCGCCGCGTGAACCAGACCGTCTCCTCCGGGTTGTCCACGTACCAGATCAGCATGTACTGGCAGAACCACAGATACATCCAGAAGCTGCTGAACCCGAACAAGAGCTTCCCCAGGTCGTGGACGTGGGCCCCCGCGAACACCTCGCGGAATGGCCCCAGGCGGCGGAGGCAGGCCGCCAGCAGGGTGATGCCCGCCAGGCCGCCGAGGAAGAGCCCGCCAAACTGGTACACGGCGAACATCGTGCTGGACCACTCCCCGTCCAGCGACATGAGCCAGTCCTGGCTGGCCAGCCAGAAGGTCAAGGCGAAGACGACCAGGAAGGCCGCCGACAGGCGGACGTTGGCGCGCGTGCGCGCCGGATCGCCGTCCCGGTCCTGGCGGCGCGAGTTGAACACGAGGGCGAAGCCCAGAACGAGCCAGCAGGCGAGGTAGAGCACCGCGCGGGCGAGGAAGAATGGCCAATTGAACCAGGCGTGCCGCAGTGGGCTCGCGGCACCGGCCTCGCCCGCCGCCGCGCCGGCCCAGGGGTACAGCGAAGGCCGGGCCAGGAACACCAGCCCCAGGCCCAGCGCCGCGAAGGGCAGGACGGCGGCCATCGCTTCCGGGACCCGCCGCAGCGCCACGCTCCAGCGGGCCCCCGTGACGTACTGGAGGGCCACGAAAACGAGGGCCCCGAGGCCGAGGCTTAGCAGGTAGTAGCTGACCAGGAGCACGTTGAGCCAGGCTCGCTCCGGGGACTGGAGCAGGCCGACGGCCAGCGCCGCACCCCCCAGCACGCTCAGCCCCGCGCACAGGGCAATGACGGTTCGCGGCGGACGGAACGAAAACTCGCCTGAGTTCATGGCCGTTTCTCTCCCGCTGCCTTCTGCTGCAGCGACCGAACGTGCAGGATGACCTTCCAGCGGTCCTCGCGCGAGAGCTGGGCCGCGTGCGACGGCATGTTCCGCTGGCCGTAGGTGATGATGTGAAACATCTCGCCGTCCTTCAGGGGCACCGGCTTTTCGGCCACCAGCGAGGCGGGCGGTGGGAGACCGCGCGGCACCAGGGGGCCGTCCCCCTTGCCGGCCGGGCCGTGACACATCTGGCAGTAGTTCGCGTAAACGAAGGCCCCCCGCCCCCGGGCCGCGGCGTCATCGCCCGCAAAGGGGTTGTGCAATTCGTCGCCGGCGCGGAGGAAGTCCTGCAATGATGGCCCGTAGTGGAGCGGTAGTCGGCCGCGCGGGATGGTGCCGGGCTCGGGCAGCTGGAGTGTCTTGCCGTCCGCGAAGTTGGGGTTGGGCGCGAAGGAGTCGTAGGCGGGCGAGTACGCCATCTCCGGCACGACCTCGACGTTGCGCCGGGTCAGGTCCCGGTCGGCAAACACGTGCAAGCCCACGGACCCGAAGAAGGCCAGGAGAAGGAACCAATTCACCACACGTCGGGACATCGCCCCGCCTCCTTATAGCTCCGACTCCGCCACGCGGACGGCGTGGAAATCACGGAACAACTGGCTGACCACGCTCACGTCGCCCGGGTCCTCGGGGCGCTCCAGCGCCAGGAGGAAGGTGTCGTCGGTCGCGCCGCGGAAAAGGGGCGTCGCCTGTTTGCCGGGGAGCAAGCGGCAGCGGAGCAAGAAGGCGAGGACCACCCCCAGCCCGGCGAGCAGCACCATGACTTCAAAGGTCACCGGCACGTAGGCGGGGAGGGAATTCCAGGGCTTGCCGCCCACGTTGATGGGCCAGTCCACGGCCATCGCCCAGAACTGGAACGCCAGCTTGAAAACCGCGCCCAACAGGCCGAGACCAAAACAAACCCACGGCAGCCGCGACGGCCGCAAGCCCATCGCCCGGTCGAGGCCGTGGACCGCGTACGGGGTGTAGGCGTCAGCGATGCGCAGGCCGTGTTCGCGCGCCGCCCGTGCCGCCCCCAGGATGTGCTCCTCCGTCGCGAAACTACCGACCAGGACGCGCTTCATGGCTTCACCCCTTGGTTCCCGTCGAGCCGCGAGACTCCGGCGAGTGCTGAAGCCTCAGCGCTCGCCGGGTCTCGCGGCTCGACGGCCGGACCCTCCCGGCCGATTCGCAGTACCCCTTTGATCTCCGCGATGGCGATCATGGGGAGGAAGCGGCAGAAGAGCAAAAAGCAGGTAAAGAACAGGCCGAAGCTCCCGGCCAGGGTGGCCAGCTCGATGGACGTGGGGGCGTAGTCGGCCCAGCTGGAAGGCAGGAAGTCGCGCTCCAGGGAGGTGGTGATGATGACGAACCGCTCGAACCACATGCCCACGTTGATGAAGATCGAGAGCACCCACACCGCCGCCAGGTTGGTGCGGAAGCGGCGCAGCCACAGGAGCTGCGGCAGGAGCACGTTGCACGTCACCATGATCGCGTAGCCCCAGCCCAGCGGCCCCTGGGCCCGGTTGAGGAAGGTGAATTGCTCGTACGGGTTGGGCGACAGAAGCGCGCTGAACATTTCGATGGCGTAGGCCAGCCCCACCATGCAGCTGGTGGCCAGGACGATCTTGCCCATCGCGTCCACGTGCCGGACCGTGATGTAGTCCTGCAGGTGCATCACCTTGCGGGCGATGAGCATCAGCGTCAGCACCATGGCCATGCCGGAAAAGATGGCCCCGGCGACGAAGTAGGGCGGGAAGATGGTCGTGTGCCAGCCGGGGAGCATCGACGTGGCAAAGTCCATGCTGACGATGGAGTGGACCGACACGACCAGCGGCGTGGCGAGCCCGGCCAGGAGCAGGTACAGCGTCTCGTAGCGGTGCCAGGTGCGGTAGGACCCGTTCCATCCCAGGCTGACGAAGGCCAGGAGCCGCCGCCGCCAGCCGGGCTTGGCCCGGTCGCGGACCGTGGCCAGGTCGGGGAGGAGGCCGACGTACCAGAACGTCAGGGAGATGAGGAAGTAAGTGGTGATGGCAAAGAAGTCCCAGGTCAGTGCCGAGTCGAAGTTGATCCACAGCGGTCCCCGGGTGTTGGGGATAGGCAGCATCCAGTAAAAGAGCCAGGGGCGCCCCATGTGGATCACGGGGAACAGGCCGGCGCAGGTCACGGCGAAGATCGTCATGGCCTCCGCCGAGCGATTGACCGCGGTGCGCCAGCGCTGCCGGAACAGGAACAGGATCGCCGAGATGAGCGTCCCGGCGTGGCCGATGCCGATCCAGAAGACGAAGTTGGTGATGTCGAAGGCCCAGCCGACGCTCCGGTTCAGGCCCCAGGTGCCGATGCCGGTGGTGACCTGGTAGTACACAGCCGCCACCCCGAGGGCGAGCAGCGACAGCGCCGCCAGGAAGGCCAGCCACCACAGCGCCGTGGATCGCCGCTCCAGGGGGGCGCAGACTTCCTGCGTCACGTCGGCCAGGGACTTGTCGCCGGCGACCAGCGGTTGCCGCAAGGGCGGATAGACCTCAGTCATGCCGCTGCCCCTCCCCGTCGTCCGGCCGGTTGCGGACGACCTTTAAGTAGCCCACCGCCGGTCCGATGTTCAGCTCCGCCAGCGTGTGATAGTGCCGCGGGTCGTCGCGCAGCCGGGCGACCTGGCTGGCCCGGTCGTTCAGGTCGCCGAAGACGATCGCCCGGGCCGGGCACGACTGCTGGCAGGCGGTCTGCACCTCGCCGTCGTGGAGGTGCTCCCCCCGCAGCCGGGCCTCGATCTTGGCCTCCTGGAGGCGCTGCACGCAGAAGGTGCATTTCTCCATGACCCCGCGCGAGCGTACGGTCACGTCGGGGTTGAGCGCCAGGTTCTGCAGCTTGTCCTCGTGGGCGTAGGCGAACCAGTTGAAGCGCCGCACCTTGTACGGACAGTTGTTGGCACAGTAGCGCGTGCCGACGCAGCGGTTGTAGACCTGCTCGTTCAGCCCCTCGTCGCTGTGGACGGTGGCCAGCACCGGGCAGACCGTCTCGCAAGGGGCGCGCTCGCAGTGCTGGCAGAGCATCGGCTGGTGGGCCACCTCCACCGCGGCGCCGGCCCCCGAGTAGTAGCGGTCGATGCGGAGCCAGTGCATCTCGCGGTGCCGTCGCACCTCGTCCCGGCCGACGACGGGGACATTGTTCTCCGCCTGGCAGGCGATCACGCAGGCGGAACAGCCGGTGCAGGCGTTGAGGTCGATGACCATGCCCCAGCGGTGCTCGGGGCACGGGTGGTCGTTCGGCCACAGGTCGGCAGGCTTGTCCTCGTGGGGCGGCGCGGCCGGCTTCCGCGCCAGCCTGGACAGCCCGATTTCCTGCACGAGCGGCCTGCGCTCCTGGCCGGGAGGGGCAAGGTGAGCCGGCAGGGTGAGCGTGTCGTAGGTCTGTGTCAGGGCCAGGGGATGTTTCTTACCTGTTTTGGTGAGTTTCTCGACGGCCCGGGCGTAGCGGAGGGTGCCGCCCTCCCACGCCAGCAGCGCCGCCGCGTTCTGTCCCACCAGGCCGTTCTCCCCGACAGTCGGCCGGGCCTCCAGCCAGGGCGGGCCGATCCCGGCGAAGCGCTCGCTGACGATGCTGCCGTAGCCCAGGGCCACGGCCACCACCCGGTCGTGCTGGCCCGGCTGAACCCGCACGGGCAGTTCGAGCGCCCCGTCGCGCACTTCCACGCGGACCACGTCCCCATCGCCGAGGCCGAGCTGGGCGGCAGCGTCCGGCGACAGGCAGGCGTAGTTGTCCCAGGTCACCTTGCTGATCGGGTCCGGCAATTCCTGCAGCCAGGGGTTGTAGGCATGGCTCCCGTCCGGCATGCCTACCTTGGAGTACAGGACCAGGGTCTGGCCCCGATCCGCCGCCGCGGGGGCCTGAAGGGCCGCCTGCGCCTTGGCCAGGTTGAAGTCCTTCGGCCGCACCCGGTCCGGGTCCGGGTCCACCTCGGCGTAGCCGTCGTGGACACTGCGGTCCCAGAATGCCTCGAAGTCGCGCTCCCTGGCCTGGCGCGGGAGGACGTGATCCTTCCAGTGTTCGCGCAGGAGGTCGTAGGCCGGTTTGGGCGCCCCCGCCCAGGCGGCGAGGCTCTCGATGACGGGGCGGGTCTCGCCCAAGCGCGGGATGGTGGGCTGCCGGAGGCCGATGACCCCGCTCACGGCCTCGGCATCGCCCCACGATTCCAGGTAGTGGGGATGCGGGCAGACGTAGCGGGCCAGACGCGCGGTTTCGTCGAGCCGTTCAGCGCAGCAGACCACGAGCGGCACTTGCCGCAGGGCGCGCGCCAGGCCTTCGCCGTCGGGCAGGTCATAAACCGGGTTGCTATCCAGGATGAACAGCGCGGCGATCTTGCCGGCGTCCAAATCGTGGAGCAGAGTCGCGAGGTCCCGATCGCTTCCCTGCCGCTGCAAGGACGGGCGATCGATGTCCAGCGTCGCGCCGTAGTTCTCCAGGCGGTGGTTGATGAAGTTGCACACGACCTGGGTGGGAACGTCCTGGCTGCCGCACAGGACCAGGCTGTGCCCCCGCGCCTGCCACAGGCGCAGCGCCAGTCGGTCACAGAAACCAGCCAGTGACGGAGACAATTCGTCGGCCGCGTCCAGGGGCGCGCCGGCCTGCCGGGCCACGGCGACCGCCAGGCGGGCCAGCACCGCCCGCATTTCCTCGGGCGCGACGCAGACTCGTTCGTCGGCCTTGCTGCCGGTGAGGGACAATCGCGATTCGACCTGGACGTGGTAGGAGGAGCGCGGCGGGTCCCCCGTGAGGGGGCGGCCCACCCGGTAGGCGTGGGTAAACTCGACTGGCGACAGCCAGGTGCCGAGGAAGTCGGCGTCGAAGCCCGCGATCACCTCCGCCCGGTCGAGGTGGTAGCGAGGCAGCACGCGGGAGCCGCCGGTCCGCTCGTGGGCGTCGAGGATGGCCGAACAGGAGAGCGGGTCATAGGCCACGTGCTTGGCGTCGGCAAAGTCGCCGTTCTCCCGCATGTGCTTCAGGAAGCGCGTGACACTCGCCTGGATCGTGGGGCTGGTGACCGTCCCCGTGAGGACGCGCAACCCGCCCCGGCCGCGGAGGTCATGGAGCCGGTCGCGGATGTCGCGGTCGATCTCCTCCCAGGAGTTTTCCTGGCCCTCGCGGGATGGGTGCTGCAAGCGCAGGCGGTCGTAGAGTCCCAGGAGGGCCGCCTGCCCGGCGGCGCACAGGCCGCCCCTCGACAGGGGGTGCTCGGGGTTGCCCTCCAGCTTGATGGGCCGTCCGTCATAGCTCTTCACCAGCATCCCGCAGCCGGCCCGGCAGGCGTCGCAGGTGGAGGCGTAATAAGAGGGGCGGCCGGCGACGATGTCCTCCGGCTGGCTGAGGGGGGGGATGGCCTCCTGCTCCGGGGCCCGCTGGCAGCCGCCCACGAGGGCGCCGGCGAAGGTGAACCCAGCCGCCTTCAGGAATTCGCGCCGGCTGGGGCCGCCCCCGGTCGCCGTCTTCGTCTCGGACATGAACATATTCCCGGTTCAATGATGGCAGGTTGTGCAGTCGTTGGAGGGTTGGACCTTCCGGCCCGCCACCCCGTTTTCCTTGGCGTCGCGGTGGCAATGCACGCACCACCCCATTGACAGGTCCTCGACCTGCCGCACGCGCTCCATGCTGTCCACCGGGCCGTGACAATGCCGGCAATCCACCCCGGCGTACACGTGCGCCCCATGGTCGAAGCGAGTGAAGGAGGGAAGGTTGTGGACCTTTACCCAGCGGATGGGCGTGGTGGGCTTGGCGGCATCTCGCTGAAGCTTGTCGTCCAGGCCGAGGGCCTCGTACAGCTTGGCCAACTCGGGAGAGATGATGGTGCGCGGCGGCCGGTTCTCCTCCTTGGCCAACTCCAACTCGGCGCGACCGTCCCGCAGGGGCGCGGTGACGAAGCGGTGGCAGTTCATGCAGACGCTCCCCGAGGCGATCCCTGCATGTCGGCCTTTCTCCGCGTCGGCGTGGCAGTAGAGGCAGGACACCTGCAACTCGCCCGCGTGCAGGCGGTGGGAGAAAGCGATGGGCTGGACGGGCTCGTAACCTTGCTGGTTGCCCGGCAGGGGAGTCCCCCGCAGCCTGGGGACCAGTGCCAGCAGGCTGAAGGCCAGTCCCACGAGGAGGACCATTGTCGTAACGCGGCTGTAGCCCCTCTCCTGTCCTTCCTCCCCGCGGCGGACGATCAGCGGGTTCACCACGCGGGTGAATGGCACGAACATGACCAGCACGCAAGAGGTCACCAGGTGCAACTTGACTGGGTGCGGCAACGCGCGAATGGCGCTGAGGTCGGGCTCGAGCCGGACGAGGGAGCGCAGGTAGGGGACTCCCAGGGTGGCGTACCAGGACGACCCCCACGGGTAGAACAGGGCCAGGAAAATGCCGCTGGCCACTTGCAGCAGCAGCAGGGCGTACAGGAGCCAGTCCGAGGTGCCGACGTCTCGCCGGGCCTCGGCGCTGACCAGGCAACGGAGCACAGTCAGCAGCAGCCCCACCAGGGTCATCAGGGCGAAGACCAGTGCGCTCCCTTCCAGGACGTAGCGGCGCAGCGCGTCGTTGTTCCAGAGCAGCACTTGCTCGGGGATCAGGAAGGCCAGGACGTGGCCCACCAGGATCACCAGGATGCCGTAGCCGACCAGGAGGCGTTCCCCGTACCGCCGTGGTGGCGGCTGGGGAGAAGTCGCCAACGGCGACCCGCGAATGCACCGGACGGCAACCACCACGAAGAAAGCCACCATCGCCACATAGGGCAGCACCGCGAACAGCAGGCGGTCCAGGTCGAGCAGCGGACTCCCCATCACCGAACCCTCGCCAGATGCGGACGGGCAGATGTTTCGCGAAGAGCAGCCGGATCACGGCTCACAGTCAGTTGCGCCAGCCGCTTGCGGCTTAGCGGAAGCCTGGAATCTGCTAAGCCGCCAGCGGCATTCGCAACTGACTCTCACAGGCCGGCGCCGATGCAATCCGCGGGGGACGCTGCCGGCTCCCGCCGCCCAAACGGCAGCGCGGCGGCGGACGTCCCGTTCAGCGCTGCCCCGTCCCGTCGCCGGGAGCGACTTCCCCAGAGGGCGCCGAGCGTCGATAGCCCCAGCACGGTCCCTGCCAGGCCCAGCAGCAGCAGCTTGACCGGCAGCGGAGAGTTGCCCTCGGCGCACTGCTGGTCCGTGTCTTCCAGGTAGGCCGCCAGGGACAGCACCTCGTCGGAGTCCAGGCCGTGCCGCTGGTAGGCTGACCGCATCAGGGACGTCGCGGGCGCCCAGAGATGGGCGCTCAGGGCCGCGCGGCCTCCCAACCGTTCGTAGGACTTCGTGAGGTCCGGGCCCAGCCGGCCCCCGTCGCGTCCTTCGCCGCGGTTTACGGCATGGCAGGTAATGCAGGCCGGCCCACCGTTGGCCAGCCGCCGCAGCCCCAGAAACAACTCTCGTCCGCGGGCGACGTCCCCCGGGGTGAACGGACGGTCCGAGACCGGCACCGACGCAACCCGGGGCTTCGCCTGCCCGGACTCCGGCTGATTAGCCGGGGAGGCATTGACCGGGGGCGCAGTCTCCGGAGGGGAAGTCGTCGGGGGAACTACCGCCGCAGAAGCTGGCGTCGGGGGGGCGCTGGTCGGGGGAGTGCTACCCGTCACCGGGGCCGAGGTCAGTTCCTGCGCCTGGCGTTGGTAAAACTCGAACTGCTTCGCCAGGTTGTCGAAATCGACCTCGAAATCGCCGGTGGGGGTATAGGCTGGGGCCGCGGTCGTCCTGGGCCGGGCCGCGCCCCCCGCGATATCGATGTTCTCTCGACCAGCGATAAGGTCCGCGGTCGTCCTGCCCGAGTCTGGCGCCCCCTTGACCGGCGCGGGCTGGGGCGTCGGGGCGAACTTGCGGACGTGGGCCACCAGTTCGCGGGCCAGCTCGTCACTGACCAGCCCTCGGTTGGCCGGCATCTGCTGGTTTTTCCCTTCGAGAATGCTGACGGTCAACTGGACATTGCTGCGGCTCTGCTGCCAGGCGCGGCTGGTGAAATCAGGGATGGCAGGCGCGTTAACTCGCCCGGCCTCCCCCCGACCGTTCAGCCCGTGGCACTGGGAGCAGAACCGCGCGAACAGGTCCGCGGCGGCGCTGGTGCGGGATGATGCGGCATCAGCCGCAAGGGCCTGGGAGGGCCCGGACGACAGAAGGGCGCTGATCGCGACCAGGCCGAGAAGCACCGGCCCCACCGGCCTGGTTCTTGCCCCGCAGCGAGTTCCCATCGTGGCACCGTGACAGTTCGCCATCAGTTGCATAAGCGGAGACCTCCCTCACGCCGCTCCCCGTCAAATCGGATACATTTTTTCCCAGGGCAGCGTTCGTGCGTGTCACCCTCTAGCAAGGTTCGTGCCGAAGGGGCGACGAAGGGCGCGCGGTCGGTCAAGACACCAGCCGGACTGGAGCCGGACACGCTCGTGCGTGAGGGAAATGGCGAAAACCGCGGCGATTATTGGCGAGGTCGGGAGGGATGTGAGGCGGGCGTTGAATGCTCAAGGCCCGCGCGAAGCGTTACCGCAAGCACCAGAAGCCGTGGAACGGCCCGCTGAAGGGCGCTCGGGGGATGGGCGGCGGCACCGGGTATGACACTTCCGCACACCGGGGGATGTTTCCGCACACCCGGCGGGGGTTTTCGTACACCGCCGGTCACGGGAAGACGCTCCCCTCGACCGTCACGGTGACGGGGGTCTTCTGCAGGTCGGTGGTGATCTGCAGCTTGCGGCGGAAGTCGCCCGGCTCGCCCTTCTTAACGCTGATCGTCAGCCGGTGCGTCTCCGCCGGGTCGTCGGGCAATGCGTTCGTCACGGCGACGCCGTCGCCGAGCCCGTCGATCGACAGGATGCGGAACGCCCTGTTGCCGCGGACGTTGACGCTGGCCGTGCGCGTCTCGTTCACGGCGGCGCTGACGCGCACGGCCGACGGCGAGGCGCTGAGCGCCGGCTGCACGTTGCCCTCGATCAGCACCGGCAGCAGCGGGCTGGCGGGGTCGTTGGTCTTGAGGAACATCTCACCCTTGAGGACGCCGGCAGGGGCGTCCGGCTTAAGGCTGACGCTCACCTTGTAGCCGACCTGCCCCTTCGGCTCGCGCAGCGCCTCCAGGCTAGCGTCCACGGGGAGGCCGTTGGTGACGACTTCCTTGACCTCCCAGCGGAGGGCGCCGGCGTATTCCACGTTGATGGCCTGGGCGGCGCCCTGCCCCTGGGCGACGACGCCGAAGTTCACCTCGCCGGGGTTGAAAACGATGTCGGGCCGGCTGTTGGCCACCACCCGCAGTTCCGCCGTCGAGTAGAACTGCTGGCTGCTCGAGGTGGCGGGGCTGCTGAAGGTGACGTAAATGCGGACGGTGCGCGCGCCGGTGAAGACCCGGCCGTTCATGAGGACGTCGATGCTGCCGGTGCCGTTCACCTCGACCTTCTGCGTCGAGGTCGTGGCGGTGGTGCAGCCGCACGAGACGCGCGCGATGGTCACCTCGAGGGGGACGGCGTAGATGTTCTTGAAGGGGAACTTGTGCAGCATCTGCGTGCCGTGGGCGACGCTGCCGAAGTTGTGCTCGGTCTTGTTATCGAACAGCTTTTCGGCCCACGGAGCCTCGTCCTGACCCGGGATCGCCGAGACTCCAGCGACGAGGGCCACAATCGCCAATACCGCGTACCGCATAATTCCCTCTCCCCCAACGGGCCTCTCCTCGGGGTGCTGCCAGGTCAACCGGGGGAATTCTACCGTGCGCGGCCATCCCGGTGAAGACGGGATTACCCGTTGCCGAGCGCGGGCGAACACGATTTCATACAGGACGGAACAATTGGGTAACGTGGAGGAACGGCGATGAGCAGCGCGGATTTGACGGCTGGGGTAAGGGAGGCATTGATTGGCGAATTGGAGGGACTGCGCGACGGGCTGAAGGCGGCGGCGGAGCCGCTATCCGAGGCGGACTTCTGGCGCAAGCCGGTGGAACCGGGCAACTCGGTAGGACACCTCGTGCTGCACCTGACCGGCAACCTGAATCATTTCGTCGGGGCGCAACTCGGCGGCAGCGGCTACGTCCGAGACCGCGAGCGCGAGTTCACCGAGGCGACTCCACCGGCCAGGGCCGAGGCTCTGGCCGGACTCGACGCGGCGGTGGCGACGTTCCGGCGTGTCGTCGCTGGGCTCAGCGCCGAGGCGCTGCTGGCGCCGCATCCGGAGGCGCGCTTCGGCACGGTGGTCAACACGCTGGTCCACCTGGTGGCCCACTTCGCCCTCCACCGCGGGCAGGTGTCGTACATCGTGCGCCTTCTGCAGCCGCTTGCGGCTTAGCGCGAACGCTAAGCCGCAAGCGGCTTCTAATGCCCCGGCGCCGCGGCGGCCCATTTCTCCTTCATGAAGCGCAGCCCCTGCACGTAGACCTCCTCGGCGCTGGGGAACAGGTCGCGCCAGACGCGCGTGGCGGCGGCGAGCTCGGGCAGGGCGCGACCGAACGCCTCGATCGTCAGCCAGCCGTCGTAGTTCACCTCGCGCAGCGCCCGGAACGTCTCGTCCCAGTGGACCATGCCGGTGCCGGGGGTACCGCGGTCGTTCTCGCTGATGTGGACGTGGACGAAGTGGCCGGCCAGTCCCTTGATCGCGGGGCCCGGGGCCTTCTCCTCGATGTTCGCGTGGAACGTGTCGTACATGGTGCGGAAGGACGGGTGGTTGACCGACTGCACCAGTGCCCGGGCGTCGGCGGCCGTCGTTAGGAAGTAGCACTCGAAGCGGTTGAGGTACTCGATGGCGAGCAGCACCTTGTGCTGCTGGGCGATCTCGGCCACCTTGCGCAGGGTATCGACGGCGCGGGCCTTCTCGTCGGCGGTCGGCCCCTGCCCGGAGAAGACGGCCAGCGGCGAGTGGTACGGCCCGGCGACGATGGTGCTGCCGAGGACTGCGTTCATCTCGATGACCCACTTCAGGCGCTCGACGGCCGCCTGACGGACCTTGGGGTCGGGGCTGATCGGGTTGGCCTCCGGGGTGGCGACCGTCACGGTGGTGCAAGCGAGCCCCAGGTTGTCGAGCTGCTTGCGGATCGTCTTGAAGTGGTTGGCGTCCCCCTCGAAGACCGGAACCTCGACGCCGTCGAAGCCGGCTTTCTTCAATTTCTCCAGGGTGGGGAAATGTTCAGCGGTGACGTGCGTAGTCCACAGGAGCAGGTTCATGCCGGTCTTCATGGGATTAGTCCGTAGTCCGTGGTCCGTAGTCCGTAGTCCGTAGCGATACAGTAGTCTCGCCGGTGGTGAAAAGCAATCGGCAAGGGACGGCCACGGACCACGGACTGCGGAGGGAAAATGGAACAGATTAACGCAAGATCGATCTTCAGCGCGGCGACCGGGTTCATCAAGCGGGGCGGCTTCGACTGGACGTGTAATCCCTATTTAGGATGTTCTTTCGGATGTATCTACTGTTATGCGATGTTCCTGCCGCAGAACCGCCGGCCGCGCGAGGAGTGGGGCAAGTGGTTCCAGGCCAAGACAAACGCCGTGGACTTGGCACGGAAGCAGGCGCCGAAGGTGGCCGGCCAGGCGGTCTACTGCTCCAGCGTCACCGACCCGTACCTACCGGCCGAGCGGTCTCTGGAGCTAACCCGCGGCATCCTCGAGGCCCTGCTCCCCCACCAGCCGCGGCTCTTGATCCAGACGCGCGGCCCGCTGGTGGTCCGCGACCTCGACCTGCTGCGACAGTTCCGCTCGGTGCGCGTCAACGTGTCGATTCCGACGGACAGCGAGGAGGTGCGCCGGGCGTTCGAGCCGAAGGCGCCGCCGCTGGAGCAGCGCTGGCAGGCGCTGGCCAGCGTGCATGAGGCGGGCGTTGCCGTGGGGGTGTGCGTGACGCCGATGCTGCCGCTGGAAGACCCCGCGGCGTTCGTGCGGCGGTTGGCGGCGCTGCGGCCCGAAGTGCTGGTGACGCAGGACTTCCACGACGCCTGCGGCGCGTTCGGCGCCGACACCGGCGAGGCGGCGCGGACGCTGCTGGCCCTGCGGCGCTGGACGAGCGACGACTACCGGCGCTGCGTCGAGGAGTTGCGGCGGCACTGGCCGGCCTTCGAGGGCGAAGCCGGTTTCTTTCCCCCGCCGTAACCGTCCGCGCCGTTTCTGCCGCGGTCACTGGCGCGGCACCGGCCCGGACTGCAGGGCGGCATGTCCGGCGGCGCCAAAGGTGGCTTTATAGTCTCCCCGAACTGACCCATGATGGGCGTGGATGTAGTCGAGGAAGCTGGCCGTGAGCAGCGCCTGGCACAGGCACAAGGTCAGGAGGATGCCCCGGCCGACTTTCACACCGGCCGGGCGGGGGTCGGTCGCCGGGAGGGCCAGTCGGGCCAGCCACACGAATCCCAGGGGGAAGGCGACCGCCAGGTAATGCCTCTGCATGTACAGGGAGGTGGCGGTCAGCAGCAGGCCGAACCCCCAGAAGGCGGCGCCCAGGGTGAAGCCCGTCGGCGAACCCTTGCCGGACACCAGGGCGGCCAACCGGTCCCGGCCCCGCCAGGCCCGGTAAGCCGCACGGGCCAGGAGGAGGGCGCCGAGCAGCAGGGCCGTCTGCTCCGCCACCCAGACCAGGTAGGTCGGCTGGCCGTGGAGGAGTGGGTAGGAGAGGAAGTCGGCGTGATCGTCGAAGAGGGAGTATTCCAGGCCGAAGCCGAGCGACTGCATCACCCAGCGGACCCAGAACTTGAACTCGAACAGGTGGACCCAATAAACACTCGACGGGCCGCCCCGATGCAAGTCGCTGAGCAGGTAGTAAAGCCAGGGAAGCATGGGAAGGGCCCCCAGGCAGCTGCCGAGGAGCCACCCCGACCAGGCGACCCGTTTGCGGTCGAAGAGCAACGCCCAGAGGGCGAAGCCCGCGGCGAAGAAGAAGCCCGCCATGTGGATCTGTCCCAGGCAGGCGCCGACGAGGCCCCAGAGGAAGGCGCCCCAGCGCCGCTCACGCCGAAACCAGCCGGCGAGCATGACCAGCGTGAACAGCGGCAGCAGCGAGGGGGGCCAGATCTTGCGGTGCAGCAGGACGGCCGTCGGGTTGACCGAGACCAGCGCCGCCGCCCACAGCCACGGCTCGCGCTCCTTCGGGGGAACGAATACGAAGGCGAAGACAATCAGGCAGAGGATGGCCGCGATACTCAGGACCTGAACGCCGCGGGCCAGCACCGTTGGGTCGGGACAGCCCGTTAACTTCCCGAGCAAGACGAAGACCCATACGCTGAGGCCGGGGTTGACGGGGCCCGCGCTGGACGGCATCCCGAACTGGGGCCACGGCCCCCCTTGCGCCGCTTGCTGGACCTGCCTGAAGGTCCACGCCTCGTCACTTTTGAACTCGATGTCCTTGACCCAGACCAGGCGGAGTACCGCCCCGAGCACCAGGGCAGCCAACAGGGCGGCGAGCCAGAGCCCGGTCCGGCGCGGCGCGGGAGCGGTCGAGTTGTTTGCGACGTCCATGTCGTCTTTCTTCGGCCAAGTCGTGGGCCGCTGTTCAGGGAAGGTGTCTGGGGGACGGTCCACACGCCGGCCGTATTCTGCCCTGGCGCCGCCGCTTTTCAAGTACGGTTTCCGTCAGCCCTGGGCCACGTTGACCCATTTCCCCTCCTTAGCCGAGGCCAGCACGGCGTCGCAGACGTGCTGGGTCCGCAGGGCGTCGCGGAAGTCGGGCATCGCCGGCTTGCCCTTGGCCACGCCGTCCAGGAAGTCGGCCACCTGATGCACGAAGCTCGCCTCGAAGCCGACCGCCAGGCCAGGCACCCACCAGTGGTTCATGTAGGGGTGCTCGCCGCCGTGGTCCGTGACGTGGATCGAGCGCCAGCCGCGCAGCTTGCCCTCGTCCTTGTGGTCGAAGTACTGCAAACGGTGCAGGTCGTGGAGGTCCCAGAAGATCGACGCCTTCTCGCCGTTGATCTCGAAGGTGTACAGCGCCTTGTGGCCGCGGGCGTAGCGCGTCGATTCAAAGGTGGCCAGGCTGCCGTTGCCGAAGCGGCCCAGGAAGGTGCAAGCGTCGTCGATGCCGACCTTCTCCACCTTCCCGGTCAGGTTATGTTTGCGCTCCTTGATGAACGTCTCGGTCATGGCGCTGACGTTGGCGATGGGGCCGTTGAGCCACAGGGCGGTGTCGATGCAGTGGGCGAGCAGGTCGCCGGTGACGCCGCTGCCGGCCGCCGCCGCGTCGAGCCGCCACAGGGCGGTGCCGCCCTGCGGCAGGTCGGCGCTGATGGTCCAGTCCTGAAGGAACTTGGCCCGGTAGTGGAAGACCTTGCCGAGCCGCCCCTCGTCGATGAGCTGCCTGGCGAAGGTGACCGCTGGCACGCGGCGGTAGTTGTACCAGACCATGTTCGGCACCTTGGCCTTCTCGACCGCCTCGACCATCTTCAGCCCCTCGGCGGCGTTCATCGACAGCGGCTTCTCGCAGAGGATCATCTTGCCGTTCTGCGCCGCCGCGATGGCGATCTCCGCGTGCAGGTTGTTCGGCACGCAGATGTCGATGAGGTCGATGTCCTTGCGCGCGATGAGCTTGCGCCAGTCGGTTTCGATCGATTCGTAGCCCCACTGATCGGCAAACTTCTTGGCGTTGTCGGCGCTGCGGGCACAGACGGCCTTGAGGACGGGCCGGTATGCGAGGTCGAAGAAGTGGTTGACCTGGGCGTAGGCGTTGGAGTGGGCCTTGCCCATGAAGCCGTAGCCGATCATGCCGACGTTCAGAGGTTTTGCCATCGGAGAGTCTCCTTTTTCTCGTACACACGCTCCGCGTGGGCACGAGGGGTTAATTCTGCGCCGCGAAGTAGTCGTACACCTCCTTGGCGACGCGGGCGCACAGCAGGTTCCCCGCGTTGTCCGGTCGCCAGGCCCGATCCTCATTCTCCGCCGTCAGCACGCACACCACCACCGGCCCGCTGTCCAGGGAGATGATGCCGGCGTCGGTCCGCACGTCGTTGACCGAGCCGGTCTTGTGCGCCACCACCGTCCCCGCCGGCAGCAGGCGCGTGAAGCGGTCCTTGTCATCGCACTTCTTCAGGTGGTTCAGCATGATCTGCCGGCCGGCCGGGCTGACGATGTCGCCCGCCTGGATCTTCTCCAGCAGCGTGACCATTTCCCGCGCCGTCGTCGATCCCAGGCCGAAGCGCTTCGAGCGCTCGGGAAGGACCGACGTGGTCTCGCCGCGGAAGACCTTGTGGTGGATCTTGGTGTTGGGCAGTCCCAACGCCTCCATGCGCTTGTTGACCTCACGGATGCCGACCTTGTCGAGGACGAGGTTCGTCGCCGTGTTGTCCGAGAAGGCGATCATCAGCCGCACCGCGTCGCGAATCGAGAAGGTGGCGCCGTCGCTAAAGTGCTCGGTGAGGATGCCGCTGCCGGTCACCTTGTCCGCGTCGCGCAGCGTCAGCTTGTCGGTCAGGTGGAGCTTGCCGTCGATGGCCTGCTGATACGTCTCGACCATGACCGCCACCTTGATGAGGCTGGCGGTCGGCATCGGCTCGTCCGCGTTGAGGAAGTACGTTTCGCCGGTGCAGAGGTGCTTGACGGCGATGGCGACCCTGCCCTTGTGCGCCTTCGCGAGGGGAGCGAGGCGGGTTTCGATAGAGTCGCGCGGCGCGTCCGCTGCGCAGACCAGGCAAACGAGCATCGGAGCCAGCGCGTTCATTTTGGCCTCGTCGGGTGCTCCAGGGGCTTGAACAGCGAGGCGAGCGGAACACGAAGTCCCGGCAACAGATCACAACCGGACAGTGCCCCCGATTCCTCGACCTGCTGCACATCAGTCGGCGAATGGTAAACCGCCGCAGTCCTCTCGGGATAGCGGATCACCCACGCCAGACGGACCCCTGCCTCGAAATACTCTCGCACCTTGCGAGCGATCTCTTGTTCCGTATGTCCGTCGCGCGGTAGCTCCACGACAAGATCGGGGATGAAGTTCGCGATCTCGACGTCAGGGACCTTGCCGCCGGGTAACCGCTCCCAGGAGACGAAGGAGAACGCGGGGCTGCGGACAAGCCCTTTTCGCAGACGATACCACGCGGAAGCGGCGAGGCCGACACCGAGATCCTCTTCCTGGACGAAGCGCTGCACCTCGCTGCCGACGAGGCCCGCGACGATGGATTGCGCGAACCCCGGGGGCTTCAGGATCAAGGTCTCGTCCGCCAGCTCGAACAGCCAGCGCTCGGGCGTCCGCCGCCACGCGATGAGGTCCTCTTCCGTAGCCGTGCCTGGCGGTGGACGCAGCGGAATACGCCAGGTCGGGATGTCCCCGAGATCCGCCAGCAAGTCGGCGAGGCTCCTCCCCATCTCCGGAATTGGTTTGCCCGGTCCCATCGGTCCCCCTCCGCGGCGGCTCGCGCGGCTCTGCGAGCCGCCGCTAAACAGAACCTGCTTCACTACTCCCCCCAGCCGTGGGCGTCGCGCACCGCGATCATCGTCGCCAAGATGCCGTTCCACGTCTGCGGCTTCATCATCACCTCGTTGGGGAACATGCAGCCGTCCCAGCAGATGTGCTTGATCTTCTGCGTTACGTTGCCGTAGCTGTCGCGCATCCAGAAGCCGGCGTGGTGCGCCGGGTTCAGCTTGCCGTTCGGGTCGCCGGGCAGGCAGTGGCGGCCCGTCTTGTCGTGCGTGCCCGACCCCTTGACCGTGGCGTCGTTCTGGGCCACGTGGAAATCGATGGTCCACGGCCGCAGCGTCGCCGTCAAGGTCGCCAGGGCGTCGTCCAGTTTCTTCGGGTCGCTCCAGTCCCAGCGCTCGGGCAGGATACGGTCCTCCGGGGCGTTGTAGCCCAGCGTGTAGAGCAGCGTGTGCGCCATATCGGCCTGGAAGCCGAGCGTGCCGGGCCGGTCGGTCAGCTCCAGGAGCTGGGCCATCCGCTTCCAGCTATGCATGCCGCCCCAGCAGATCTCGCCCTCGGCGGCCAGCCGCTCGCCGTAGTCGGCCGCGACGTCGCACGCCGCCCGGAAGGTCGCGGCGATCTTCTTCTGGTTGCCCTCGGGATCCTTCAGCCAGTCGCCGGGCCCGCACGCCGAATCGATGCGCACCACGCCGTGCGGCCGGATGCCGATCTCGCGCAGCCGCTGCGCGATGCGGCAGCCCTTGCGCACCTGCTCGACGAACTGCCTGCGCTCCGACTCGTCGCCCATCGCCGAGCCGCCGCCGGTTGGCGGCCACACCGGGGCCACGACCGTGCCGATCGCCAGGCCGCGCGAGCGCACGTTGTCGGCCAACCGCTTCAGGTCGTCGTCGCTCGAGTCGATGTCCACGTGCGGGGCGAAGAGGAAAAGGTCCACGCCGTCGAACTTGACGCCGTCCACCTCGGCCTTCGCCGTCAGGTCGAGCATGGTGTCCAGGTCGATCAACGGCTCGGCGCCCGGCGTGCCCTTGCCGACCACGCCGGGCCAGGCCGCGTTGTGCAGCTTCGGATAGTTATTGGAATGATTCATGGGGGATTCCTTGGATGGGTTTAGCCGCTTGCGCGATTTATCGATTCGCGAAACGATAAATCGTTAGCGCCTCTTGTGATCGCCGACCTTCGGGGCGTCGGGGTTCACCTCGGGGCCGAAGTAGCGCAGCGTCACCAGCGGCTCGGAGCCGGTGTTCTCGAACGTCACGCCCTGCCGCGCCGCCTCGTCGCTGACGAAGTACTCGTCCTCGGTCAATTCGCCGAAGTTGATCATCGCCGGCGTCTGCAGGGCGTGCTTGCCGACCCGACCGGTCCCCTGCACCGCGATCAGCCCGTAGGCGCCGTTGTCCTTGACCGTCACCTTGACGCCGGGGTTGATCGTCAGCTCCTTGGCCGTGAACAGCTGCTCGCCGTCGATCCGACCGTAGACGATCCAGCGATCGACGTACCCTTCACCGGCCGTGTCGGCCACCGGAATCGGCTCCAGGTAGTGGTTGTCCTTGAACTTCGGATCGACGTTCCCCTCCCAGTCGAGCTGCTCGACCAGGTAGTCGAGGTCCTTGTGCTTGGCCTCCGGCACGTCCTTGACCAGCAGCGACCAGGGGACGTAACGCCCCTCGACCATCGACTGGTACATGCCGAAGACGTCGGACCCCCATTGTGGCTCGTAGGTGACCAGCGAGCCGGGGGCGTGCAGCACGCACGGCGGCACCAACCAGCCGCTGCCGGCCTGGAGGCGATACGCCTTGCTGTAGTTGAGGATGCCGTTGTCGCCCTCGTTCCAGCGCTGCAGGCAGCGCTTGACGTCGTCCTTCGTCGTGCCCGGCTCCAGGCCGAAGAAGGTGTGGGGGAAGTTGTTGCCGATGGCGTTGAGCTGCGGCGGGAAGTAGTACGACTCGGGCTTGCCCTCCCGGCCGACCAGCGCCGCCTGCTTCTTGTTCTGGTGCATGTGGTGGGGGATCGGCCCCATATTGTCGAAGAACTTGCTGTAGACCGGCCACTTCTTGTAGCGGCTCCAGATGGCCGGACCAATGAGGCGCTCCCCCTCGGCCTGGACGGCGTCGGCGAGGGTGAAGGCGCGCTTGCCGTCCACCACGACGTAGCTCAGCCCCTCGTCCGGCTCGCGGTTTTCGTTGGCGGCCGGGGTCGTGGAGGCGAACCAGCGCTCGTCGATGCCGCCGCGGTGCGCCCCGTAGGCGTAGATGTCTTTCGGGTTGAGCTTGAGGCGCCGGCCCGGCGTGAGGAACGAGCGCGGCACCCACGTCGGAGCCAGGCGCAGGATGCCCTCGCCGGCCTCGATGGCCTTCTGCACCCCGGAAGCCTCCGCCCTGGTTTTCGACTTGCTTTTGACGACCTGTTTTGCCATAGATAGCGAACTCCCTCAGACGATGAACCACGATGGCTCGTGGCAGACTTTGGTGAAACGGGCCCTACGGCACGGTGAATGCACTTCGAGACATTATGTACCCGGCCGATTCCCGGGCAAGCAGCATTCGCGGGGCGAGAAGGTAACGCCGTTGTAAAGAATGGCCCCCGGCGCCCGAACTAAAAGGTAGGGTCGGTCGTCGTATAGTTGTCAGGACGGAAGAGGCTCAACCGGGACAGAACCCCGCGCATGAGGAGCAGCCCATGTTCGCACGGTCAGGAGAGGCCGGGCGCCGCCGCCCGCGCATTGTCATCGCCCATTCCAACCCCGCGTTCACCAGCGCGGTCGATCGCGCTTTCCGCCGGCACGGCTGGGTCGTCGCCACGGCCGCCGACGGGCCGGAGGCGCGCCGCCTCGCGACGTTGTTCCCCACGGACCTCGTCGTGTTGGAGACGGAACGTCGCGAAGAGAGCGGCTGGCTCACCTGCGCCAAGCTGAATCTCGGCGGCGACCGACCGGCCGTCGTCCTTGTCAGCCGCGCTCCGGTCGAGGGGGACGCCGAGTTTGCCGAGTTCGCCGGGGCCGTCCGCCTCGTGACGCCCGAGGAGGGGGTCGAGCCGCTCCTCGAAGAGGCAGGGCTCGCGGCGCCCGTCAGGCAAGTCATTTAGCGATCGCTTGCGGTTTCGCGTTCGCTTCACCCTTGTGAAGCGAACGCGAAACCGCAAGCGGCCTCTTACGCACTCACCTCGAAGATGCACTCGATCTCGACCGGGATGTTACCCGGCAGCACGTTGTGACCGACGGCGCTGCGCGCCCCCACCCCGGCGTCCTCGCCGAACACCTCCGCCATCAGTTCCGAGAAGCCGTTGATGACCTGCGGCTGGTCCTTGAAATCGTCGGTCGAGTTGACCATGCCGAAGGTCTTCACCAGGCGTTTCACCTTATCCAGGCTGCCGAGGGTGTTGCGCACCGTGGCGAGGATGGCGAGGCCGACGACCCGCGCCGCGTCCTTCCCCTGCTCCGACGTCAGGTCGCTACCGACGCGCCCCTGAATCATCTTGCCGTCTGTCTTGATCGGTCCGTGGCCCGAGACGTAGAGCATGTTGCCGACCAGCACGGCGGTCTTGTACTTGGCGACCGGCTTCGGCGCGGCCGGCAGCGTCAGGTGCAGTTCCTGGAGGCGTGTTTCCGGTTTCGACGGCATGGATCGATCTCCTGTCGCGGCTTCGGTTGAGGTCGGAAGTCCCCATTGTTATCCGCGCCGGGGCAGGGTGGTCAAGGAGCATCCCGAAAAAACCGGCGGGCGGCGATCACTTCTCCCTGGACGGCGAATAGACCAGGTCGGCCATCGGTTTGCCGTCCGGCGTCAGCAGGTCGAAGTAGAAGCCCCATCCGCCGTGACTCTGCGGAATCTTGATGAGCACCTCGTTCCACCCCGCCTTCAATTCGACCGGCACCCTGTCCTGTCCCGGCGCCGCGCTGCGAGCCCCCGGCACACTCAGGATTTCCTTCCCGTTGAGCCACGTCTTGCCGCCGTCATCGGAGCCGGCCGACACCAGCGCCTTGCGCGCGTCGGGACTCTTGACGTAGATCACCGCGTAGGCGCAGACCAGGATGTTCGGCTTGAACAGCGGGTTCAAATCGACAAAACCGGTCGTCGAACTCTGCGCTGCCTTCCAGCGGACCATCTCGCCGCCGTGGCCCGGATAACTCGCACTCAAATCAACGCCCTTCTCAGGGCCGAAATCCTTGTCGAACGCCCGACCGGTCAGGTTCGGGAACGGCCCGAGCACCTGCCAGCGGCGCACCTGGGCCAATTCGCGCTTCGTCGTCACGACCAGACCGTTGGCTGTCACCGTGTACGTCGCCTTCCAGCCCGAAGCCGTCAGGTCCACCCCGGACACCGCCACCTGCGCCGTCACGCCCAGGCCCGGATCGATCGGGCCAAATGCGGTCTCGGTAAGCACGAAACGGAACACTCCGCCAAGCGGCGTGAGTTCCACCCGCACCGACCCGCGTACCGGCTTGTCGCTCACATTCTTCAAGCCGATGGGTAATTCCTGATGATCGCGATCGATTTTTCCGGGCGATACCGGATTGACCGTCACCGGGGCGATCACCTGGAGCGTCAGCCGGTCGAAGTCGAGGATCGTACCTTTGTCGTCGTGGAAGGTCGCCGTCGCATCGATTGGTCCGACATCGATGGCGCCCGCGGGTGGGATGAGATCGAACGTGAAGTCCTTCATGCCACCCGCAGCGACCTCAACCGGTAATTCCGCAGGCGCCGCCTTCCAGCCCTGTGGTACGGCGACAGCGACGCGGCCCTTTTTGCTTGCCGAGGATTGGTTGGCGACGCTCACCGTGACCGGCTCGCGCGCGAACGCTTCCGTCCTGGTCCGCACCCTCTCGGGGAACGACACCGACACCTCGGGCGTGGGGCCGTAGACCTCGACCTCGCGCAGCATCAGGTGCGGCGCGTTGGCACTCCAGCCGGCGGCCTTGACCGCGACCTCGTCAGGCATGAAGCCGTGCGTCGTCCGCCGCACCACCAGCCGCAGCCGCTCCGTCGTCACCGGCTTGAAGTGATGCTTGAAAATGTTCTCATCCATGTACCACGTATTGGCACGGCACTGCGGCGTGCTGACGACGTTGCTCTCCGGCATCGGGCTGCGTACCTCCTCCAGGGTCACCCAATCCTTACCGTCGTGGTATTGCACGTCGTAATCGAGCAGCGTGCAGTACGGGTTGTCGGCCCGCACGCCGAAGAGGAGCAGTCGTTCGACGGCCCGCGGGTGGGGGAAGCGCATCTCCAGGGTCTGCGGCAGCGACGGCAGGCTGCCCGACCACGGCTCGCGGTGCGAGTCGTCGGGGTGCGGCGCTTCGAGGATGCCGTTGGTCAGCGCCTCCAGGTTGCCCGAGGACTCGGCGGAGTACGTGAAGGTGGCCTGGCTCGCATAATTGCGGCCGAAGTCGGTGTGCGGCAGCCTGATCTCCTGCCCCTTCGCCAGTCGCAGGTAGACCGGCAAGGTCGAGATCATCACCGTCGCCTTGCCCTGGTGGATCGGCAGGCGACTCTCGTTGCCGAAGGAATCGACCGCCACCAGGGTGCTGCCTCCCTTCACCGACAGCTGCAACCGCTGGCTCCGCGAGCCGAGGCTGCGCAGGGTGATCGTGCTGCCGTCGCGGCCGTCGTAGCGCAGGCCGAAGAGGAACTTGTTGCCGGTCGGCCCGAAGTCGAGCTTCCCGGCGAACGGCCGTTTCCGGATCGTCGCCTGGCGCGTGCGCGTCGCCAGGGCGGCGGGGTGCGGGCCGGCGTCCGACCACACGTAGGTCGGCACCGTGCCGTAGCCGCCCTGGTTGAGGTAGTAGTGCAGGTTGTGCTCGGCGGGGATGCCGAGACTCTCCAGCACGTCGCGCTGCAGCGTCACCCGAACCGCCTGGACGCCCCCCTGGAAGTTCTCGGCGCGCACGCCGCCGATGGCCCGCTCCGTCTGCCAGACCGGCTTGTCCGCGTCGCCGTGGCGGGCCATGATCTTCCGCAATTCGCCGATCTCCCATATCCAGTGCCCGGGGTCGATCGCCTCGTTCCCCTCGAAATCGTGGATCGATAGGACGTCGGTCAACTCCTTGCCGCCGAGCTTGTAGAACGCCTCGTACCACGGAAGCTGGATGCCGCACACCGTCGGGCCGAGTACCTGTGCCTGCGGGTCGATGCCCTTGATGAGCGGGTACAGCTCCTTGAGCACGGCGACATATTCCTCGGGCTTCATGAAGAAGTTCGGCTCGTTCATCACCTCCCAGTACTTCACGCGCCCCTTGAAGCGCGTCACCACCTCGCGCACGCTCTTGGGGTCGCACTGCTGCTTGTTCTCGAACTGCACCAGCAGCGTCAGGCCATGCTTCGCCGCCTGTTCGACGTCCTTGTCGAGTTTGTCGGGACCGCCGCCGACGTGGACGCGCATCAGGGGCAGGCCGGCGAACGCTTGCCGCGGGGCGTCGTCCCAACCGCCCGGCGACTCGCCCGCCGCCAACACCGGCATCCCGGGGAACTTCGGCGTGACGCCCAGGTGCTTGCCGACCGCCGCCAGGAAGCGATCGCCTTGCCACGCCTCGAACGTCACCGTGTACCAGCCGTAGCGCGGCGGGGTGAATTCGACGGCGTGCCGGGCCTCCGCGCCGTCGCGCAGCGGCAGTGGAAACGTCCCCTTCGCGATCTCGTTTTTCCAGACGTCGTGGACGAACCAGCGCACGTCGAGGGCGCGCACCTGCCGGTTGCTCGCCTTGACGACGAAGTCGAACGACGCCGCGGCGAAGTCGTAGGCGATGCCGTAGGGCAGCGCCGACTCGACCGCCAGGTGCAGGCCGAGCAGCTCGGTGCCGTGCGTGGTGACAGTCGGCCTTTTCGGATCGAAGAAGCTGGCCTCCAGGCGCATGACGCAGGGGCGGTAGTGGTACTTCTCGTTGCCGGGCGTGTTACCCAGCGCCGCCACCCAGAGCCGGTCGTGACGGTCGATGGCAAACAACGACTGCTCGCCCCAGGCGTCGGCCCAGGCGAACTGCCCCTCGCGCTGCGTCACCTTGCTGAACGACGGGTCGAAGCGCGAAATGTGCGACGGGTTGCCGAAGGTGTTGCCGTAGACGTTCCCCTTGGAATCGACGGCGACGGTGGCGAGCAGCTCGCTGCCGTCGGCGACGCGCAGGGTGCCGCCGCCGAGGACGTGCAACAGCTTGCCGCCGGGGTCGAACTTGTAAATCTGGTTGAGGTTCGCTTGCAGGTACAGGTTGCCGGCCGCGTCGGCCGCGATCGCCTGGCAATTGCTGACCGGCCGGCTCAACTTCAGCGCCGTCGTGCCGTCCCCCTCGGGGTCGAGGAGCGTCAGCGCCGCCACCTCGACGGGCTTGTTGTCCTTGTATTCATTGGGGACGACGACGACCTGCTCCTTGCCGCGGACGGTCCGCACCGTGACGGCGTGGGCCGCGGGGACCGTGTAGTTGCGGAGCAGCTTGCCGTCGGGGCCGTACTGCTGCACGAGGCCGGCCCGCGGCTGCGTGACATGGACGCGCCCCTTGCCATCGACGGCGAGGTGCGCCGGGGCGTTCCGGTCGCCGAGCTTCGGGTCGATGACGGAGAATTCGGCGAGGAATTTCCCCTCGTCGTCGAATCGCTGCACGAGGCCGTTGCCGACCAGCGCCCCTTTCTCCCAGCGAACGCCGTCGAGGACGTGGAGCTGGTTCTTGGCGTCGAAGGTGAGGTCCGCCATCTGCTGGAACTTGCCGCGACCCTTCCCTGGTCCGCCGATCTCCAGGTCGGTGCCTTCGCCGAGGTCGGCCGCGGGCGCTGCCAGGGCGGTCGTGAGGAGAAACAGGAGGGACATGCTCGCGGAAAAAGGAGGGCGTAACCGCCCGTCCGCTACGGTGCCAAGGCGAAGAAGGCCTCACCGGCGACGAGGTCACGGTGAGGATAGAGGCGCTCCACTTCCCGCTCGATGCGCTGCTCCTGGAACGCCTCCCACTGCCCGCCGATCCACA
>DATFNV010000353.1:0-2884 GCA_035266225.1 Gemmataceae bacterium | reverse complement strand
GCTAGGATAGGAACGTGAGGCCGAGAACGGTCTTCGACCCCTGCCGGCTTGCCCGGCAGGTGAAGCAGGTCGCCGGCTAGGATAGGAACGTGAGGCCGAGAACGGTCTTCGACCCCTGCCGGCTTGCCCGGCAGGTGAAGCAGGTCGCCGGCTAGGAGGAGGAAGAAAAGAGTAATTTCTCACCTCCCGTCTAGCTATCGACCTTCTTCACCTGCCGGGCAAGCCGGCAGGGGTCGAACAACAGGTCTCTTGTCCGAGTCTAGCTATCGACCTTCTTCACCTGCCGGGCAAGCCGGCAGGGGTCGAACAACAGGTCTCTTGTCCGAGCTTACCGTGCCGGCGGCCGCATCACTCATGGGGGATCGCGCTTGGCCTCAATCCGCCCCCCGGGCTCAGGAACTTCCTGACCCCGTTTCCGGGCACCCTACCCCCACCCCGCCGGGAGCGAGCCTAGAGTTCAACGTCCGGATCGCTCCCGGACAAGGACGACGCCGCCCACGGGGTGCAGTCGCCTCCCCCGCCCCGTGGGCCCGTCAAGGAGCCGGTCATGACGCCACCTGAGACCCTGCCGGTGGACGACAACAAGGGGCTCCTTGGTGCGGCGGCCAGGTCATTCCCGACCTTGCCGCAGAATCAGCGGGGCAGGGGAAGAGTGAGGAGACGGACCATGCGACCGACACAGAGCGGCCCGACGACGAGGCAGTCCGTGGCCAACCCCTTGGGGCCGTACGTCAGCGAGATCGCCAGAACACCACTCCTTAGCGCTGACGAGGAGATGGAACTCGCCCGGCGCGTCCGCGACGGCGATCCCGAGGCCCGCGACCACATGGTGCGGGCGAACCTGCGGCTGGTGGTGAACATCGCCCGCTCCTATGTCGGCCAGGGCCTGCCGCTGGCCGACCTGGTGCAGGAAGGGAACCTGGGCCTGATCCGCGCGGTCGAGGGCTTCGACCCGACGAGGAACACGCGCTTCAGCACCTACGCCACCTCCTGGATCACGCAATCGATACGCCACGGACTGCACACGGCCGGGCGGACGATCCGCATCCCGGCCGGCACGGCGGCGTTGGCGGCCAAGTGGCGGCTCGCGGCCGGCGAGTTGGAGGCCGAGTGCGGCCGAAAAGCCACCGAGGAGGAGGTGACGGCACGGCTTGGCCTGTCCCCGCGGCAGCTGCAGCTCGTTCGGAAGGCCCTCCACCTCACCTCGCCCGGAACCGCGTCTGCCTCAGACCGCAGTTGCCGATTGCTCGAGGACGTACGGGACCCGGCCCCGGTCGATGCGGAGGCCGGCGCTTGCGAGTCCGAAGCGGTGCTCGCCCAGCTGGACTGCCTGGCGCCGCGAGAGGCGTCGGTGCTGCGCCTGCGCTTCGGGCTGGGCGCTGAGGTGCCGCAGACGCTCCAGGCCATCGGCGAGCGCCTCGGCGTCAGCGGCGAGCGCGTCCGCCAGATCGAGAGTGCTGCCTTGCGAGCCCTCGGCCGGCTCACGAGGGCCGGGTAGTGATTGCACCCGTCCGCGGCCGCCGCACGGTTCGACCGCCAGAACCACGGTTGGCCGCCCCTTCGCAGGCATCCCCTTCGGGTCGCAATCCCCCGACCCGGCCCTGCTAGTTCCAGTGTCTTCGGCCGTGCCTTCTGCCGCCGGGCACGGGCATGCCCCCTCACCCTGCCGACGGCTCGTCGGCATTGACAGGAGATCTCATGCATCCCTCATCCTTATCACTGCCCGTCCCCCGCGGCGACTGGGGCGGAACCGGCTGCGGGGACGTCGCCGAACTCCAGAGACTGCTCCCGGAGAAGGCGGCCCAGCTGGCCTGGGCGGAGGAAGCCTTGCGGGCCCAGCAGCGGCGGTCCCAGGCCCTCCTCGAGAACAGCTTCGAGGTCGTCGCCTTCCTCGATGCCGAGGGCGTCATCCGCTACGCCACCCCGGCCAGCGGCCGCGCCCTCGGCTACACGGCGGACGAGCTGACCGGCCAGGACGCCCTCGCCCTGCTCCACCCCGAGGACCGGGCGGACGCCCGGGAACTCTTCGGCCGGCTGCTCCGCGATCCGGCCGAGGTCGTCACGTCTATCCCCCGGGTCCGCCACAAGGACGGCACCTACCGCCGGATGGACGCCCGGGGAACCAACCGCCTCGGCGAGCCCGACGTCGAGGCCGTCGTCTTCAATTTTCGGGACGTCACCGGGTACAAGCCGGTCGAGGGACAGGCCGAGCACACGGACCTCCGGCGGGCGGAGGAGCAACTGCGGAGGCTGTCCCGCGCCGTGGAGCAGAGCCCCTGCGCTGTGATCATCACCGACTGCACCGGCGCGATTGAATACGTCAACCCGAAGTTCACGGAGGTGACCGGCTACGCGGCCGAGGAGGTCCTCGGCCGCAACCCGCGGATCCTGAAGTCCGGCCGGCACCCGCCGTCGTTCTACCAGGAACTCTGGGGCACGATTACCGCGGGGAAGGAGTGGCGGGGCGAGTTCTGCAGTCGCCGGAAGGACGGCCGGCTGTACTGGGAGACGGCGTCCATCTCGCCGATCCGCGACGCCGGCGGCGCCATCGCCTCGTTCGTCGCCGTCAAGGAGGACATCACCGAAAAGAAGCAGCTGGAAGAGCAGCTCCGTCAGGCCGTCAAGATGGAGGCGGTGGGCCGGCTGGCGGGCGGGGTGGCGCACGACTTCAACAACCTGCTGTGCATCATCAACGGCTACAGCGAGCTGTTGCTCCGCGGCCTCCCGCCGAACGACCCCACGCGGGGCCTGCTGCAGGAGATCCGCAGGGCCGGGGAGCGGTCGGCCTCGCTGACCCGCCAGCTGCTCACGTTGTCGCGCAAGCAGGTGGTCGTCCCGCGGGTCCTCGACGTCAACGCCGTCGTCCTCGACATCCGGAAGATGC
>DATFNV010000352.1:0-9772 GCA_035266225.1 Gemmataceae bacterium | reverse complement strand
ATGCGGTGCTTCATGACCGCCTGGAGATCGCCCATCCGGAGGGCGAGCCCCTTCGGCAACTCCGTCTCCTCAAGGTGGATAGCAATGAAGACCTTGTTACGGTTCAGGGCAAAATGAACCTCGTTGCGGCAGTTCCGAGAGACGACGGACCGCGGGGTAACGTAGCAGATGAAGAGGGAGGAGCGGTCAAGGGCTTCAGCAATCTCCTCGGGCCACTCGTTCCCTGGGTCGATCCCCTCGTCGTACCAGATGTTGACCCCCATTTGCCGCAGCGAGGTAATGTCCGGGAACACCAAGTGGCCGTCTGCGTGAGCGTAGCTTACGAAAGCGTATGGGTCACTCCCCTTGTAGGCCTCGAACGGCGGTGCGATCGTCGTAGATGGCATCGGAACTGCCCTTGTGGCCTAACTTGTTCTTCGAGCGTGCAAGCGCGCCCTAATCCCCTGCTTCGAGCGCGCCGGCGCGCTCGAACACCGACCATTCCATCCCCACAAATCTTGACTGTCAAGCAGAAATCCGGCAAAGCGGCCCAGCGTTTTTTCTTGCCCAGATTGTCCCCTAAATCGTCTTCCCGGCCGCGGGGGCCGTCATGAGCAGCAGGTGTCCGCCCCAGGCCTGGCGGAACGCCACCAGGTCCATCGTCACAACGCCGCGCGCCGGGTCGCCGACCACCACCGCCCCCATCCCCAAGGCGAAGAGCACCACGTAGTGGCCGCCCTCCAGCAGGGCCACCGCCGGGTAGGCGACCAGCGGCAGTTGCTCGATGCCGACCCGCACCGGCCGACCGCCCAGGTCCAGCGCCGCGGCCGCCTGCTGCATCTCCAGCAGGCTCGCCCCGCGCGCCCCCAACCGCAGCCGGCCGCGCACGTCCCCCGGCGACACGTCCAGCCCGTGCTGCCGTGCCACCATCGCCAGCGCCGCCGCCCCGCAGTCGTTGGCGTCCTGCTGGGCCACCCAACCGTAACCCGCCGGCTCCGCCGCTGCACACTGGGTTTGCAGGCTGCCCGCGGCGCCGGCCGATTGACGGCCCTCGAAGGCGTCGCGGCGCAGGGCCAGGCACTCGGCATCGGACTCCGCCTCGGCCAGCGGCAGGCCCGCCAGCCCCAAGAGTGCCCGCTCGCCGAAGCAGTCGCCCGGCCCCAGGGCTCGCGGCGGCCCGCCGGGGGACGACAGCCGCACCCGGCCGCCGCGCACCACGAACCAGACGTCCGCCCCCAGGCCGTCCGCCTGGATGGCGCAGCCGGCCCGCAAGTCCACCTTCTGACACAGGTCCAACAGCGGCAAAAACGAGGTGGCCGACATGAAGCCCAGGAACGCCTCGTCGCGCAGGTAGCCGAGCAGGGCGTGCAGCCGCAGCCAACGCTTCAGCCGATTTCTGACCTCCGGCCGCTCCGCCAACCAGGCGTGCAGCGGCTCCAGCGGCAGGCGCAGGACGCGCCCGGGGCCGGACGCCCGGCAGGTGGCCGTGTTCAGGCCGGGCGGCAGCAGGGCGTACTCGCCGAACACCTCCCCCGGCCCGTAGACGCCCAGCGACACCTCGCGCGCCCGCCCCGGCCGCTGGACGCGCACCCGCCCCTGCTCCACCAAGTACACGGCCCGGCCCTCCGTGCCGGCCTGGAGCAGCGTCTCGCCCAGGTCCACGGAGCGCGAGAGGCCGCCGGCCAACCAGGCCGCCAGCGGCCCCGGCTCGAGCAGGGCGAACAGCGGATAACGCCGCAGCGAGTCGGTGACGTCCGTCATGCCCCGTCCAGCCAACCCAGGTCGATCTGCGCACCGCGCAGCTGCTCCGCCAGCCAGGCGTCGAACAGCTCCGCACGGATGGCGGCGGCCGTCTCGTCGTCCAGCTCGGCCGGCAGGAAGTCTTCCACCAGGAACAGGACGAAGCCTTGCTCGGTCGCCAGCGGGCCGACCACGTCGCCGGCCCGCGCGGCAAAGATAGGGTCCGCCAGGGCCGGCGGCAGGGCGCCGCGCGGCACCACGCCCAGGCTCCCCCCGGCCAGGCGCGACGGGCCGTGCAGCGAATGCTCGCGGGCCACCTCGGCGAAGTCGCGCCCCTCGTCGTGCAGCTGGGCGAACAGCTCGCGGGCCGCCCCCTCCGAGCCGACGACGACCTGCCGCAGCCGGGCCCGGCGATTGCGGTCCGCGCCGGCGGCGAAATGCTCCTCGATGCGCGGGCCGGTCAGATGCTCACGGAAGCGTCCTGCCAACAGGTCGCGCTCCAGCGCCGCCTCGAAGTCGTCCAGGGTCAGCCCCTCCGCGGCCAGCCAGGCCCGCGTCTGCTTGGCGCCGTGCAGCCCGTGGGGGCGGCGGAAGTGGTCGGCGGCCCACTGCAGCTCCTCGTCGCCGACCGTCAGCTCCGCGGCGCGGGCGGCGGCGAGGACGCGCTTCTCGGCGACCGAGCACAGCAGCAGCTCTCGCAGCGGCCGGCCCTGCCCGAGCCCCGTCAGGAACTCGTGCAGGGTGAGCGGCACGCCCCCGGCCCGCGCCACCACCGTGGATTTTAGATCGAGCATAGAGGTTTCCGAAGCCTCGGTTTAGCGGCGGGTCGCAGACCCGCGCGGGTCTGCGACCCGCCGCTAAACGTATTACATAGCGATGGCCTGCCACGACGGCGCCGTCGTGGGCAGCGGCAGGAAGGCCCCGTTGGGCCCGGCCTGGGTTCCCACCCAGACGGCGTTCTGCCCGTTGCCGTCCTTGCCGTAGGCCAGCACCTGCAGCGTGCCGTCGGGCAGCTGGCCCAGGCTGATCGATGTCAGGGAGGGCGCCCCCCCGGCCAGCGCCAGGAGCAGCCCGCCGGCCAGGAGCAGCAGCCCCACCAGGGCGCGGCGCGGACCGGCCCTGCCGTGCGGGTCCGGTGGCCGCTCTAGAGCGGTTTGCTCTTGGGTAGCCCTCACGCTCCGCGTGAGGAGGCCACCTCACGCGGAGCGTGAGGGCTACTCTGTGCGCCATCCCTTTGCGAACCGCTCTAGCTCCTGCAGGGCGGCGGCGACCGCGGCGGCGGTCTGCGGACGGGCCTCGGGCTGCTTCGCCAGCAGCCGCATCACCAGGTCGGACAGGCCGGACGGAACGTCCCGGCTGACCTGGGCGGGCGGCGGCGGATCCTGGGTGCTGACGCTCAGGAGGATGGCGATCTTGTCGTCCCCCGGGAAGGCGAGCCGTCCGGTGCAGGCGCGGTAGAGCACGCAGCCAAGGCTGAACAGGTCGGTGCGCTGGTCCACTGCCCGGCCCTGGGCCTGCTCGGGCGCCATGTAGGCCGGCGTGCCCAGGATCGTCCCTTTCTGCGTCAGATTGGCCTCCGCGCGGGAGTTGCGGGCCAGGCCGAAGTCGAGGACCTTGACCCGGCCGCGCGGCCGCTCCAGCCAGACGTTCGCCGGCTTGACGTCGCGGTGGACCAGGCCGCGCTCGTGCGCCGCCGCCAGCCCCTCGGCCATCTCGCGGCCGACGCGCAGCACCTCGGCGGCCGGCTGGTGGCCCTCGCGGCGCGGGCGGTCCTCGAGCGACTCGCCCTCGAGCAGCCCGGCGGCGAAGAAGGGGATGCCGCGCTCCTCGCCGACCTGGTAGACCGTCAGGACGTGGTCATGCTTGATGGCGGCCATCGCTCGCGCTTCGCGCAGGAAGCGCTTGCGAACCACCGCGTCACTGGCGAGCCCCGGGCGCATCACCTTCAGGGCCACCAGCCGGCCGAGCTGCGGATCCTCCGCCTGGAAGACCACGCCCATCCCGCCAGCGCCGATCATCCGCAGCACGCGGTAGCCGCCCTCGGGGCGGCGCTCCGAGGGCGGCGGCTAAACAACCGGAAATCGAATGGCGCGAGTATATCTTACGCGGGAGTCAGTCCTTGTCCTTGCCCCCCTTCGCACGGACGAACCAATAAATCCCCTTTCCGGTGGGCGAATAGGTCATGAAGTAAACCTCGCCCGCCTCGTCCTCGCCGAACGACATGACCGGGACGTTCGGGTCGGGGATCGGCCGGTTGGCGACGACGCGTCCCTTCCCCTCGTCGTAGCGCAGCGCCCAGATCCGGGGATTCACGTAATCCGCATAGAGGTAGTGCCCCTCCAACTCGGGGAGGCGCTTGCCGCGGTAGACGGTGCCGCCGGTCAGCGACTTGCCCGTGTCGTGGTGATACTCCCAGATCGGGTCGATCAAGTCCTTGCGCGGGCCGGAGCCGTTGGCCCCGAACGGGTGCAGCCCCTCGCGGATGCTCCAGCCGTAGTTGCCGCCGGCCACCAGGATGTCGATCTCCTCGTACAGGTTCTGCCCCACGTCGGAGGTCCACAATTTCCCCGTCTTGCGGTCGAAGGCCATCCGCCACGGGTTGCGCAGGCCGAACGCCCAGATTTCCGGGCGTGCCCCCGCCTTGTCCACGAAGGGGTTGTCCTTCGGGATGGCGTAGGGCCTGTCCTTGTCCTTGTGGTCCACGTCGAGGCGCAGCACCTTGCCAAAAATCTTGCTGAGGTCCTGGCCGTGGTTGAACGGGTCGTCCGCCTTGCCGCCGTCGCCGACCGCGACGTAGAGGTAGCCGTCGGGGCCGAAGCAGAGGGTGCCGCCGTCGTGGTTCCAGAACGGTGTGGTGATCCGCAGCAGCTCCTCCTCCGAGGCGGGGTCCGCGCGGTTCGGGTCGTCCTTGCTGACGCGGAAGCGCGAGAGCACGTTGGTCAACTTCGGCTTGCGCACCGTGTAGAAGACGAAGAACTCCCCGTTGTCCTTGTACTTCGGGTGGAACGCCAGCCCCAAAAAACCCTCCTCATTCTGGTTGTCGTCGTAGAAGACGCGATCCTGGATGTCGAGGAAGACCTGCGTCCGCTCGGCCTTCTGCTCGTTGGGGAAGACGTGAATGACGCCGTGCTCGGTGGCGACGAAGACGCGGTTGCTGCCGTCGCCGGCGTGGGTCAGGACAAGGGGGCGCAGCGGTACGGGCTTGCCCTTTACCTCCGCCTTCCAGCCGGTCCATTTCAGGTCGGGAAAGGCGACGGCGGTCTCGATGGGCAGCGGCGTCTCGTCCACCCGCTGGCCGGGGACCGCCGCGGGAAGGGCCGTCAGCGTGCCGGCCTTCGGGTCGGCGACCAGGATTGACTTACCCGAGGGGTCGAGGGCGAGTCCGGCGATCGACTCGAAACGGGACGACAGCGCGACCGGCTTCTCACCGGGCCGCGGGACCACGGACACGCGGCCGGCCTTGCCGTCCGCAAGGAACAGGCGCCCGTGGCGGTCCCACGCCAGACCGCCGCCGGTGCCGAAGCCGTCGGCCAACTTGACGGCGGTTCCGTCGGCGACCTTGATTCGCAGCAATTCGCCCGAGGAGCCGTCGAGGACGAGGAGGAACGACATGCCATCCATCACCAGGCCGCGCGGCGACTTGAGGGCCGGGGCGCGCTTCGCGTCGGAGACGAGAGTCACCCTGCCCCTGGGGTCCACGCGGTAGACCGCCGCTCCGTCGCCCTTGCTATCGCCCGCGTCGGTGACGTACAGCAGTCCCAGCTCATCGACCGCCAGGCCGCTCAACGACCGCGGCGGCGCGGGGAACGCGGCCGCGGCGGCATGAACCCGGGCCTTGCCCGCGCGATCGATCCGCCACACGCGGTTTCGATCGACGACGAAAAGCGCGTCGGCGAACGCCCCGATGCCACTGGGCTCGTCCAACCCCGCGGCGAAGGGCATGGCCTTGCCGTCCTCGATCACGAGGACGACGCCGTCCCCGTCCCGAGCGGCCTCCCCGCCGGCGGCAACGTAGACCTTGCCGGCGGGGATGGCAGCCACCGCGCGCAGGTTCTTGACGCCAGCGACCAGCGGCTTCGGCGGGTTCTCGGCCCCGTGCAGCGGCGCCCCCAGGAGTGAGCAGATCAACAATAACCAGACGACACGCCTCATGGGACCTTCTCCTTGTCGGGCCGACTTGCGCCACTTGCTTGACCGCTCGCGGCCCGCACGTCGGCCGTGGCCCCATCACTGTAGGACCGGGTGAGGGGTGAAGCAACTCGCCGCCACGTCCCCTCCGACTTTTCGCTTGCAGTGGATCGGAAGTCCGGTAAAGTCACTGGTGAGACATCAGGTCTCGAGCCGAGCGAAGGGATCAGTGGCTCGCGAAACGAGGTCACTCGTGAAGCGGAAAGTTATTGCCGGACTTGTCCTCGGTGGTTCCATGATGGGTAGCATAGCCTGGGCGCTGCTCACTTCCCTGCCGCCCGCGCCCGCGGCTGCCACGACGCCGAATCCAGAAGAGATAGAGCCTGATATACGCCTGGCACGGGGCATGGGACGTGAGCCCACCCAGCAGGAACTCGCCCTGCTGCAAGGGGTCGCAGGGAGGTCGCGCCAAGAGGTGCTCCGACTTCTCGGGCATCCTGCTTGGGTCTATCACTCAACCTCCAAGGACAAGACTGACGAGCAAGCAATCCGAGAGGGCCTGGAGGCTTGGGAATATGCGTGGAAGGGGAGGCACGTCGTCTATTTCCATAATGGCGTGGCAACGGGGCCGGGCTCCTTCGACCATCCAGGCGTCGCGATTGCCCAAGTGCCTTGCGACTGATCCGACTCACGTGTTTCTCGACGCGCCCTTTGTCTGCCTCGCGGACGTGGCTCATTTCCCAGGATGAGCCGCGTCCCCTTTCTCTTCACCCCGTACTGCGGCGCTACCGTCGTCCTTGACTGCCGCGGCCAGGATGGCTTTGGTGTAGTTCGTCACCAGGCGCGCCATCGACTTCCGCCCCGGCTGAAGTTGTTCGGCGATGGTCGCTGGCGTTTGCTCGACTCGCGTCTCGTTTTCGGTCGCCATGCCGGATACTCCCTGGGGCGCTACTCATTATTGTCGGGACTTGCCCGACGATGTCAACACGCCTCGATGAAGCCTAACAAACACCCTTATGAGGCATTCGATAGAAAAGTCAAAGTCAGCACGGTCACGCTCGGTCCTGGCCTCCCGGCTGTCAACGACGGGCCGGTCTCCTGGACGCGACGGAATCGCGGAGTACAATATCTCTTTTCCGAGCACGCCGGCGGCTGCTCCGGGAGTTGAGTATGCCGTTCAAGTCGATGGGCCTGCATCCGTCCCTCGTGCAGGCCACCCGCGACATGCGTTACGCCGAACCGACCCCCATCCAGGCCGAGGCCATCCCAGCGATCCTCGCCGGCCGGGATCTCATCGGCACCGCCCAGACGGGCACAGGCAAGACCGCCGCCTTCCTCCTGCCCATCCTGCACCAACTCCTGGCTCTGCCGCGGGGCACGACCCGGGTGCTCGTCATCACGCCGACGCGCGAGTTGGCCCAGCAGATCGACGACGTCTGTCTGGGGCTGGCCTATCACACGAACCTCCGGGTCGGGGTCCTCGTGGGCGGCGCCCCGATGGGCAAGCAGGAGAAGGCCCTGCGCGCCGGCGTCGAGATCCTCCTCGCCACCCCCGGCCGGCTGTTGGACCACATGCGGCAGAACCAGGCCCGCTTCGACCAGATCCACACCCTCGTGTTAGACGAGGGTGACCGCATGCTCGACATGGGCTTCCTGCCCGACCTCAAGCGCATCGTCGCCCGCCTGCCCGGCCGCCGCCAGACGCTGCTCTTCTCCGCGACGATGCCGCCGGTGATTGCCCGACTGGCAGGCGAGATCCTTCGCGACCCTTTGAAGGTCCAGATCGGCCGGCGCAGCGCCCCGGCCGTGGGCATCACCCAGGCGGCTTACCCCGTGGCCGAGCACCTCAAGACGGCGCTGCTGCGCCACCTGCTCCGCAACACCGACATGCCCTCGGTGCTGGTCTTCACGCGGACGAAGGTGTCGGCCCGGCGCCTGGCGCGCACCATCGCCGCCGACGGCTTCTCGGTGGCGGAGCTGCACAGCAACCTGACGCAACCGCAGCGCAACCGGGCGATGGAGGGATTTCGGCGCGGCGACTTCCAGGTGCTGGTGGCGACGAACATCGCCGCGCGCGGGCTCGACGTGGAGCACATCACGCACGTCATCAGCGTGGACGTGCCGACGGTGCCCGACGACTACGTCCACCGCATCGGCCGCACGGCGCGGGCCGAGGCGGAGGGCGACGCCTTCGTGCTGGTTTCGCCCGCCGAGGAGAAGTCGCTGGTGGACATCGAGCGGCACATCGGGCAGCGGCTCCCGCGCGTCACGCTGCCGGACTTCGATTACTCCCAGTCGGTCCCGCAGAGGGCCGGCAAACCGGGGCAACGGGGCTCGCAGCCGTCGCGAACCCGCGGAACGGGACAGGCGAGGGGCAACGGCTCCCCGGCGCGCCCGCCCCGCTCCCGCCGGCGCCGGTAAGAAACTGTTTCACTAATGGCGAGCGGCGCGGCGTCAGCCCGCCGGTTTCGGCTTCACCGGCGGGCTGACGCCGCGCCGCTCGCCATTAGTGAACTGATTTCTAAGCGGCCACAACCGCGACAACCCGGTTCGCGAAAGTGGTCTGGCCGAATCGGTCCCCGGCGGCTATCCTATCTTTAGTTGCTCCCCATACCTGATGCCTTCCCCGCCAACCCGTCTGGGGTCCGGCAGACATCAAGCGTGCCGAGCCGGACGATCTGTGGTTCTCGCAGGCCCGGAGACGCCGACCTCTGTCCCCGACCACTGTCCGTTTCTCCTGTGCGGATTCTGCCCGCGAAGAGCGCCCCCGCTCTGGCGGACGGGTTCCGTCCTTCCTCACAGAAAGCAGGCCGTCATGGCAGGCCGCATCCTGAATCGCCGCGAGCTGCGCAAGCAGGCCGACGAGGCCGAGGCCCGCGAGTCCCAAGAGACCCGTGAGGGTGACGACGAAGACGTCGAGGAGGCCGACGCGGAAGAGGACGAAGACGCTGTCGAAGGGGGCGCCGCCGCCGAGGAGGGCGATGACGAGGAGGTCGTCAAGCCGGCGAAGAAGAAGGCCAAGGCCAAGGCCCCGCCGAAGCCGCGCAAGCCGCGCAAGCCGAAGGCCGCCCCGCGCATGCGGGCGCGCTGGGGCGTCTTCGACGCTTCCATGAAGCAGGTCGCCATCTTCGACTACAACCAGCGGGTCGAGGCCGAGCAGAAGGCCGCCGACCTCGTCGCCAAGAAGAACGGCACCTTCTTCCTCCAAATGGTCAAGGAGCCGATGGCCGAGCCGGCCGACGCCGGGGCGGTGGTCCCGGCCGCGAAGTGAGCCGCCCGTCTGTTGCCGGCCGAGGAGAGCCAGGGGAACGGCCTCGCATCGATCCCAAGGAGCACGCCGGCATCACCTGTCGCCGAGGGGCGGGGGAAAGAGTCCTCCGCCCTGAAGGCTGCCATCGCCAGGCCCCGACCGAACGGGGAAGGACCAGCCATGCGGAACACTGTGGAAATCGAGGACATCGAGCAGAGCCGACTCCGGGCGGGCATCGATGACGTCGAACTGCGCGAGGAGATTCGCGAGCTTCAGGTCGGCGACTTTGTCCGGCTCACCTTCCTGACCCATACGGCGTCGTTTGAAACGCTGTTGGTCCGGATCACCAGCATCAGGGGGGCGGCATTCCGCGGGAAGCTGGCCGACAGCCCGACTTCGACGGCCCTGTCGAACCTGCGGGCCGGATCGGCGATCACCTTCACCGCGGCGCACATCCATTCCCTCCCGAGACAGCGGCCGGCCCACGACCCCTGACGCGCCGATGGCCGTCAGCTTCGCCGCTTGCGCGGGGCCGGCGCGCCAGGGGCGGTCGCCTCGGCGTGGACGCCGACGTAGCTCGGGAAGCGTGGCACCCCGCCCTCAGACAGCTCCTGGTAGCGGAAGGTGATGACGCTGCCGACCGGCGGCGGACTCCCGCGCTCCGCGTCCGAGAGG
>DATFNV010000351.1:0-24956 GCA_035266225.1 Gemmataceae bacterium | reverse complement strand
TTCGCTAACTTTCGGCTCGCGCGTTGAAAAATAAGGACTTACGGCGACCAACGCAGAGCTTCACCCCAGGGTTATTGAGTTGATACGCCCACTCGACATAAGTCCTTCGCCGAGTGTAGGTTACACACCTTCCGACGGTCGGAAGTGCGGCACAAAAAGCCCTGAAGAATTCGGAAGTCTGCCGAATTACGAGAGGGAGTGCCGCATGGCCCGCCGCAAGAAGGGCGAACTGCCCCGTTACCGCCTCCACAAGCAGTCCGGTCAGGCCGTCGTTTCCCTGCCCACCGGGGGGCGACCGCGCTATCGCGACGTCCTCCTCGGTCCCTTCGGCTCCGAAGAAAGCCACCGGGAATACACCCGGGTCATCAACGAATGGCTGGCGACAGGACGATTGTCGCCAGCTTCTGGTCCCGAGAGCCGCCGCCCCGACCTCACCGTCGCCGAACTCGTCCTCCGCTTTTGGCGGCACGCCGAGGGCCACTACCGGCTGTTGGACGGCTCCCCCTCCCGCGAACTCGAACACTTCAAGTACGCCCTGATGCCGGCGGTCGAACTCTACGGGGAGACGCTGGCGGGTGACTTCGGGCCACTCAAGCTCAAGGCTGTGCGCCGGAAGATGATCGAGACGCGCTGGCACTTCACGCGGTTGGTGGGTGAGGCGGACCGCCGGCCGCGGTGGCTGCCGGAATGCCGCGTTCGCGCTCCGGGAGAGGAGGGCCCGGACAGCAGGGTTGGACACTTGGAAGCCGAGTGGGACGGCGCCTGGCGGCCGGTCGAAATCCTGAAGAGCCGCCAAGGGCTGCCGAGAGGAGGGCGGGGTGAGGCACAGTCGGCCCGCGAGCAAGCCCCGCCGGACCGGCGAGTTGCTCATCGCCCGCCGCTTCGCCGAAGCCCCGCTGCCGTCGGCCGTCAGACCTTGCCAGGAGGCGTGCCCTCTGGCGCTGGCCTCGTGGCGGCGCTCTCTTCCGCGTCGCCGGTCGCCACTTGAAGGTGTCCCGCGGCGCTCGGTCCTTGAGGGAGGGGTGTAGCCAGGACCACTAGAAAACATGCCCGGGACCGGCGATTCGACAGCGCTTTCCGCAGGGGAGGCCAATCCTCAAGCGTCAGCCGGGCCCTCGCGGCCCTACCAGCCGACCACCCGGGCCGCGAACGCACGGGCCGAACAATATCGCCGGCTGTCAGCTGCCGGCGGGGTCGTGCGTAGTACCTGGTGAGCGAGACGCCTCGGTCCTCGATGCCGCGAACTCCCGTTGGCTCCGACACGACCCTGTTGGCCGCCAGGAACCTCCGACGCGGCTACGTCGGCTTCGAGAGAATGGCGCGCATTTCGACATGGCTATGAGGAGGCTGCAGGCGCACGTCGGCCTGCGGAAATGTGGATGAGCGGAGGCGAATGACAGGGAAGTTGCGACCGCGGGGACAGACGCTCACCGGAGGGAGCCGTCACGGAGGGTGGTCGGGCGATGACGCGGGACGTGCGGCGCAGATGAGCCCAGGCGGGAATTGCGCCGCACAGCCGCGGACACGTCCGAGCGATTCGAGCCGGCTGGCTTCCCCGTTTCTACCTTATTTCTGGAGTATAAAATGGACGATTTGACGAGATCGAGTGAGACTGGCGGCGTGGCGGACACGAAGGCGCCCGCCGAGTCGGTTCGCACGGCCTACCGGTGCCCCGAGTGTGGTTCCACCGACCGCCTCGCCGTGGCGGTGGTAGCCTGGGCCGACCTCGAGCAAGACGGTGAGGATTGGGAGACCGTACTCCTCGGCGCGAACGGGCCCGACGGGGATACCGAGTTCACGGACGAGAGTGCTGCTTATTGCGCCGGTTGTGGGCATTACGGCAAGGTGCGCCAGTTTTCCACCGACCGGGCGAAATGACACCTGCCTGCGCCGGTCACCCATCTGCGGGGGGCGCCCGCCCTCTTGATGTTGCCCAGCCCCTGCCATGCCAATTCATTGCCGAGGTGAGGGGTTCCCGTGAACGACCTTCGAGCTGGCATGCCGCATCGCGTCGTCCGCGTCGTTCGGCGGACGACCGTCGGGGTTCGCGGACGTTGAATGCAGTCGAGGCGCCGAAACAGGCGACCACGATCTTGTCAACGCCCCCCCGAACTTCAGCATACGAACGAGGGGCCTCGGGCCCATCTCGCACAGCCCCCGTGAGGGCCTGCCAAGAAGAAGCGCTGCTCTGTCAGCATTTAGCGCCGTCATTCGTAGTACATAGTGAGCGAGACACTTCGGCCCGCAGGGCCGAGGCGTCGCAGCAATCGTCCGCTTTATTGATTTGGAGACCAAAGATGACAGGACGACAGAGATCCGAAATAAAAGTCTACTTCACCGGGGATACTGCTTTTGATGAATGAAATACTTCTTACGCGTTGATTTGCCTCCAGTCTGTGCCAGGCACACCGGCCTGGTGTGAGCGGACGGCCGCCGTCGAGCGCCGCGTCGGCGCCCGGGGATGCCGGACGCAAACTACTGGGGATTAATCGTCTAACCGGAGTAAATACTCATGTTTAACCTGAAGTCTGAAAACTACTACCTCGGACTGTGGTCCATCGAAGGGCTAGGAAGTTCTCTGTCGTCGGGCGGCGATGTCTACTGCCTCGTGTGGCGAGAGCCGTTGGGGCAGTTCCGTGCCGAGGACGCTCCCGCTTTTTCAGCGACGGCGAAGAACTCTGGTTCGAGGAACGCTTCCTGACGGAGGCCGATGCCATGGCGTCTGCGGAGCAAGCCGTATGCGATCTGGGCCAGATTCACGGCGGCGAGGACGTGCGTTACACGCCGTTGCGCTGCTACGGCGACGACGCTCGGATCCCCATGACGTTCCGTGGGCACCAAGACTTCTGGCCGTCCGACACCTCGGTCTGGAAGAAGGTTGACGAGCCGGACTTGCCGCCGGAATTGATGTCATAAGGTGCTTTGATGAGTTGATAGGCAGTAAGCACTGCGCCTGAGCATTGTTCTTCGTTGCTTGTTGGGGGATTGACACCCCGGCCCAGGGAGTCGCCTCTGCGGCATTGAGAGCTGACTGTCAATCAATAGGCGGCGGAGGGCACGGACGCCTTCCCAGCGGTCTCGGTCATCTCAAGAAGAAGGGTTGCCGCTTCACCACGATTGGCGAAGAGTGGTTCGCTTTCGACCTGGCGGCACCGGCCGATGCGGGGCCCACGACACTGGCGGTCGGGACACGAGGGAACAGCGCTCACGGGAAGGCCGCTGGCGACTCGGGCACGGGTCCGATGGGCTTGAGGGCGGTCAGCCGCAACGAGATCAGCAGCGCCACCACCAGCAGGCCTCCCAGGAAGCCGGTCACCCCGTCCCAGCCCCAGGCCGCCCAGAACAGGCCGCCGCACCACCCGACCGCACTCGCCCCCAGGTAGTACGACAGCAGGTACAGCGACGACGCCTGCGCCCGCCCCTGCCGCGCCCGCAGCCCCACCCAACTGCTCAGCACCGAGTGCGCCCCGAAGAACCCGAACGTCAGCACCGCGATGCCGGCAACGACTGCTACCAACGGCTCCAGCAGCGCCAGCGCCAGACCGGCGAGCATGAGCAGCACGGTCGCCCAAAACACGTTCCGGCGCCCCAGCCTCCCCGCGAGCAAGCCGACCCAGGCCGAACTGCCGATGCCCACCAGGTAGACGGCGAAGATGGCTCCGGCCCCGGCCTGTCTGAGGCCATACGGGGGCGCCAGCAGCCGGAAGCCGATGTAGTTGTAGCAGGTGACAAAGCAGCCCATCAGGAGGAAGCCCTCGGCGAACAGCCACGGCAGCCCCTCGTCGCGGGCGTGCCCCAGGAACGACCCCAGCATGTCGCGAGGCGCCAGGGGGCGCGGTCGGAAGTGGGCCGAGGGGGGCAGCGCCCGCCAGAAGGTCAGCCCGGCGAACACGCCCAAGGCGCCGATGGTGCCGACGGCCAGCCGCCAGGAGGCGAAGTCCGCCAGGAGTCCGGTGACCAGGCGCCCGGCCATGCCGCCCAGGGCGGTGCCGCCGACGTACAGCCCCATGGCCAGGCCCAGCGCCCGCGGGTGCATCTCCTCGCTGAGGTAGGGCATGGCTACGGCCGGCAGGCCGCTGAAGGCCACGCCCTCGAAGGCGCGGACCAGGAGCAGGCCGCGCCAGCCGGGCACGAAGGCCGCGACGATGGTCAGGGTGGCGGAGGCGAGCAGGGAGGCGACCATGACGGGCTTGCGGCCCCACGCCTCGGAGAGCGCGCCGGCGACGGGGATCGTAAGGGCAAGCAGGGCCGTGGTCAAAGACAGGGACAGGCTGCTCTGGGCGGGGCTGACCTGGAACTCGCGGGCGAACAGGGGCAGCAGCGGCTGCACACAGTACAGCAGCGCAAAGGTCGAGAAGCCGGCGGCGAACATGGCCAGGCTGGTGCGGCGGAAGGCCCGGGTCCCGCCCTCGATGTGAGGGACGGCGACCGCGTGACTCGGCGCGCCTTCCGACCCATCCCCTGTCGGACCGTCAGAAGTCGGCTTCAGTTCCTCCACGTTCACTGTCCCCAACGAGGGCAGCACGGCGGCGTCCTCGTGCGCCGTGAATGCCCGACGCCGTCACGGTAAGCCGGGAGTGGCCTCCAAAAAGCCCCGTGCTCAATCATAGTTGCCGCGTGCTGAACCCGTCTCAGCCCCGATCGCATTCTCGTCTGGGCGACAGTGGCGCAATTCTTCTCGGCAAGCTCCCGGCAGGGACAGGGGGCAATCGCTTCGCCAGTTCTCACGCAATGAATCTTCCGGAATCACGGCGCAGAAAGTCGAGGGGCTGTGCATACATATTCGCATGATGACATTCCTGGAGTGGTTGGGGGACGGGTTCGCAGGGGAGTGGCGGCGCTTCCTCAGGGAGATGCGGGGGGACCAGGGCTATCAGGCCTTCGTGGACCAGACCAACCGGGAGTTCCGGGCGATGATCGGCACCATCTTGCGGATGGGCAAGTTCACCGACCCCCGCAACGAGGCGGAGGCCCGGGCCCTCGTTGCCGACCCGGGTTCGTTCAACTACGCCGAGGAGTTGGTGGCGGCGGCGGGCAGCGGCAGAGCCAGGCTGCGAGGTCAGGACGTTCTGGACGGTGCTCAAGAGGCCAACGTCCAGCTGTGGAAGAAGCTGCTGAACCCCAAGCTCTACGAGCCCGACAACGTGACCTGGGAAAGCAGGAACCCGACTTCAGCCAGACGGAATGGCATCCGCGGCACGATCCGCTCCTGGGCCCGTCATGCCGCCGGTCACTTCGCGGCCCGCATCAACAAGCCCAGGACCGGCGTGGCCACTTATCAGGTCAGCCAAATGCAAGACCCCGACAACCCGTTCGACCCGCCGGCCCGCCCCCGTGAGAGTGAACTGGAGTGGGACGACCTCAAGCGGGCCATCATCGGAGACCTACAAAAGGAGTTAAACAAGGAGATCAGGTCACGGGGCGCGCACTGGCAATCCCGGGCGAGGAACCTGCGCTGGGCCGTGGAAATCGTGAAGCGGCAGATGGCGCTGCCGTGGGAGTGGCGAAGCATGCCCGAGGTCGCGGCCGAACTACCCGAGTTGAAGGGACAACTGCGCGGCGGGTTGGCGGACCAGCTGAAGCGTATCATCGATGGGGCTCGCCGGAAGGCCCTGGGCGAGGATAGGCAGGGGGCGGTGGCGTGATATTCCAGGGCTTGACTGACGCCGCCGGGTAATGGAGGCTTGGGGTAGTTTTCGATCCCCCCGACCTGTGCGCCGTGCTCGAACGTCGCACATTCCAATTACGGATGCCGTCGGGCGGAAACCGTCGTCCTGTTGGCCCGCTACGGTAGCAGGTTCAGAACCCTGCGAGGTGTTATTGAGCAGGGTAGAGCGGTGACGTGCCGCGTCGAGGATGGCCCAGAGGCAGACGCGCACAGTCCGAGACTCGGCTTTGGAGGTAAGAGCACCGGCTGCCATTCCGTTGAAAACCGCGCGTCGGTGTGTCGGACCGACGCGCCAGGCCTTCCGCCAATTTGGCCGACTCAATCAGTATTTTTCATTGTATACCGTCGCCGTCCCGCGCTGATCTCCTGCTTGAGGCGCTCTACCTGTCCGGGGGAGAGGTTGCCCGGGTCGCCCCGGTGATGCAGGGTGCAGAGGGCATCGAGGCCGCGGTTGCGGAACAGGCGCAGCCACTCGGCGAGTTGCCGCACGCTGCTGCCGAGCAGGTCCACGACCTCGAAACGGGTCTTGCCGTCGGCGATCCACAGCATGGCGGAGAGACGCTTATCGTGGGCGGCGTGGCGGCAGTGTTGGAGTTCTCGCCGTTGCTGCGGGTCGAAATAAATCGGCGTCATCGGGCCCCCTCCCAGGCGGGTCCTGGTCGTCTCGTTGGAGGTGATTGCTGTTACTCCCCTGCTGGAATTGTAGATTGATTCGTGCCGCTCGGGCGAGAGGAGCACTGCCTGCCGGCACACGTTGCAGCTATCTGGAAACGGCGTGGATGCCCGCCCCGCGCTGTTCGGCCTCGCCCCCGGTTTGTTGCTGTCCCGCCTGCGTCTGGGAGGTGCGGTGCGCTTGCCGAATCTCTGACGCCCCCTGCCCCTTCGTCGAGGGCAAGCTCCCCAGGGCCGCCAGGGAGATAATCTTGACAACGCGGGGGGGAACCGCCTGCACTCAAGACCGGGTCGTCCTCCGAGACCACGCCCCTCTCTCTCGCGACAGTCGTTGCGCTGGTGGACAGCCCTTTTGCATAGTTTGCACGCGATTCCGTGCAGAATTCCGTCCATCGTCAATAGGTTAGCAAACGCTAGCTTGTCATGCTATTCCACCCACTGACCAAGCGGTGCCTCTTTCGTTTACACCCACCAGCTACTCAGGCTACACAAGCCTGCTCATACACCTGAAGAGCCTCGCCCCTCGTCGATCGTCCGGGTGGAGAGCGATCAGCCGCCGGACGCGCCGATGAAATGGAGCTGCTGCTTCGCCCGGTGAGACGTGGTGGTCGGCATGGGCTGCGGAGACGACGGCTGTCCGCTGGTCAGGGCCCGGCGCTGGTCAGGGCCCGGCGGCGCGAGGAGTGGGCCGTCCCCGACCCGAAGGAGTTGCCGGCCGAGTAGTACCGGCCGTTCCGCGACCTGATTGAGCGCAACGTCAAGGCGCTGCTGGCCTGGTTGTGAAGCGTTCCTGCGGGCTCTCATCCCGCCGTTGAACGCTCCGGCCTCTCAGGTGTCTCCGTCCCTGGCGCCCCCTGAATTCCCGGCATGGCTTCAGGGCAGGGTCAGCAAAACGGCGGGCACCTGCCGCAGGAGGAGGTGGCGCAGAAGGTGATAGCCGATGCCCGCGGTGCCCAGCATCAGAGAGGGATTGGGCCCCAGAGACGCCATTCCCGAAGGCCAGTCGCCTCGGACGGCGTGCCTGGCGACAAGCTCGGCCGCCGCCGCCAGCGCTGGGGTGCGATAGTTGTCCTCCCCCAGCCAGTCCCCGCCCGTAAGGACGATTTCCGCCAGCCCGGCCAGCCCGTGACAAAGGCTGGCGTCGGCGCGGGGATGCTGCGCAACCCTCTCCAGGGCGGCCGCGGTTGTGTCGAGGGCGGCCCTGGCCGTGGCCGCGTACGCGTCCCGGCGATCAGCATCCAGCGCCAGGGCGCGCAGCCTCGCCAAGGCAATCCCCGGCGCGCCATGACACCAGGCGACCATGTACCGCGGGCCCGGCGTCGCGCCCGCCGACTCCATGGAGCGGAGGTCCGGCCAGTTGCCCACGCGCACGTCGAAGAGTTGGTCCTCGTAGGCGAAGGCCGCACGGCCCCCCTCAAGGAAGTCGGCGCGCCCGGTGGCCGCGTACAACTCCAGCAGCGCCAACCCCAGCCCGGACGCCCCGTGCCCAAACCCAGTCAGCATCGCCGTGCCGACGCCTGGGCCGCAGGCTTTTTCGACGTCCCAGGTCCACACGCTTCCCTGACGAACGGCCGTCCGACACAGCTCTTCGCCCAGGCCCACAGCCAGCTCCCGTAGCCGGCGCCAGCGCTCGACCCGGGCCAGGGAGAGCAAGGCCGGGATCGCGCCGGCGCTGCCGCCGAGCAAGTCCAGCAAGTGAGGATCGGCCGCGGCCCGCTCGACGCTCGTCAGCAGGGCATCGACGTCGTCGTCAAGAGCGTGGACTTCTGTCAGCGCGGCGACGCGGTGCGCGGCATAGGCCAGGCCGACCGCGCCGGCGTAGAAGGACAGCGGCACGGCATCCGCGGCTGGCCGATGAGTCATCTGGCGGATCGAGCGAGCGATGGCGCCAAGGGCCGTCCGCCGGCACTCCTCGTCGCCTGTGACGGCCCCGAGCTGTGCCAGGAAAAGGGCCACGCCGGCGCTGCCGCCATAGACGTCGGGGCCAAGTGCGATCGCCGTCGGCGTGATCGGCCCGCCGACTCGCGTCATCTCCCGGGACGAGCGACCCATCCAGTTGCACCAGCGGCCTTCTCGGTCCCAGTGGGCCTCGCGGCAGAGCGCCCGGCCGATACCGGCTGCGACCTCCAGGAAGGCTGCCGGCGCATCGCCGAACTCGTTCATGGCCGTTCCCCTTCGTGGTCCGCCGCCGGCTCGCCTCGGGACCGGAGGATGTGGTGAATTGGCGATCCCGGTTCCAGGTGCGGGGCCTCCGGGTCCAGCCCGGCGTTGCGAAACGTCGCGGCAAGGGTAGCAGCCCGCGCCCCCGCCGTCCGGTCGCCCTGCACGAATGAGAGCCACAGGCCGTGGGCCAACAGCCGGCAGCGGTGCTGTCCGAAACTCATCCCATTGCCCGGGTCCTCCGCAAAACCCAGGCCCGGTGCCAGCGGCCAGGTGAACAGCGGCGTCGTCGGTCGCAGGCCAGCCGCGAGACGCTCGTGAAGCGCCGCGACGGCGTCGGCCAGGCGCCGGTAGTGACGCCGGCCAAGGTAGATGATTCCGGCGTCGGCCCTCCGGTAGGCGCCGGGGTCGCTGAGCGCCTTGGCACGGAACGGGACGTCGAGGGTGTTAAGTGTCGCCGTCACCTCGGCCACGAAGGAGACCGCTGCCGGCGCGCTGAGGTGCCAGTAGAGGCGGACAAGCGGCTCAGGATCGTCGCGCGGATCGCGCTCGTCGCCGTTGCCGATGGCGACGTAATAACCCGGCATCAGGTGGCGCAGCTCCTTGCCGACGCGCACCCGGCAGAATTCGCCGGCGCGCGGGACGCCGCCGTGGACTCGCACGTCCTCCGGTCGCGCCCAGAACGTGAGGCCGTCCTTGGTGACCGCCAGGCGACCGTCTTCGTCGAGGGCGCCCACGGTCCACCCCGGCTCCCAGGTGCCGCGGCCGTTGTTCGCGGCCGATAGCGCGGCGAGGTGATCGCGCTCGGCCAGGGGCGCCGCCGGCGCGGCCGGTCCGGCAACGGGGCGAATGTAGAGGCGGAAATACAACTCGTTTTCCAGAGCCGTGAGGAGCGGCGCGTTTGCCCCGTCCGGCTGCTCGCCGCCTGGAGCCGCCTCGCGGGCCTCGCCCCGGAAGACGTATCGGGTGGGCGACACGACCTCCACCGCGTCGCTGACCGCCAACAGGTCGGGATGGATCGCCGTCATGTTAGGCCAGAGATGACTGGGGGATGCCGTAGCATTGGACCTGCGCCTCGTCCGCGTCTTCGAGCAGGTTCGCGCCGACCTGGAGCAACAGGACCGACTGCGCCGGCAAGCGACTCAGCGGGTGGGCCAGCTCGTAGGCCGTCTGGATCAACCGCGCCGCGGAAAAACTCACCGCGCGCGGCAACAACCGATCGGCTTCGGCCGGCGCGAGTCCGGCCCCTTGCTCGTACCCCCGCCAAAACGCTCGCAGCGCTGCCTGGATGGCCGGCCAGGGGTGGCGGGCCCGCGCGGCCATTTCCTCCAGGACGATATCGTCGGCAAGAGGCATCGAGTTGATCCATAACAGGACGAGATCCTGGAGCACGCCGGCCACGTCCCAGGCCGGGTCGCCGAACTGGACCATTTCCCAGTCCACAAGGCGCACGTGGGCGTGGCCCGGCTCTTCTCCGCGGTCCGGGGGGACGATGAGGAGGTTGTCCGACTTGACGTCGTTGTGGATGACCGTGTCGGCCTGCCACAAGCGACGCAGGCCGCCCAGCCGTTCCCCGAAGCGGGGCTGTGTCTGGAGGATTTTCAGCGCCTGGAAGCTGGCGGGGCTGAGCGTCGTCAAAAAATCCGGGTCCGGCTTGTGGGCTTGCATCACCCAGGGCAGGCGGCGGGGAAGCCAGCTCAGCCGCGGGTCCCGGGTCAGTTCGGGCCGGCGGAAGGCGTTGTGGACGGCCGCCAGGGCGCCGCCGAGCGCCCGCGCCGGCGCGACCGGAAAGGAGGGTTCTGCCGTCGCCGAGAACGGCTCCCACAGCGGCCTTCCTCCGCGCACCAGTTCCAGGACAAGGAGCGGCGGATTGGGGTCATAATGAACGAGCCGCGGCAGGAGTCGCGCCGCGGCGGCTACGGCAGGCTCCTGCTGGCAGAAGGCGTAAAACGCTGCTTCCCGGCGCAGGGTTTCGTGCCCGCCGGAGGCCGGGTCGTCGGCCTGTTTGATCAGGTAACCGGCCCCGGCCGGACCGTCAACGCGAAGGTTGCGGTTCCGCCGCGCGGCGCTGACAATCGTTAAATCGCCCTCGATGATGGCGTCCCGATCCATCAACCCATTTGCCAGCAGATACGCGGTCGCGGAATCGACGTCGAGCATGAGGCCGCCTTCCCGAGAATCTGCCGGACCCGCGTGGGACATACGAGCAGTTACAGGCAGATGATGAGCAGGGACTGAAAACACGTGTGATGGGGGATTGTTAGCGCACAGGGAGGCGGGTTGCTGAACCCGAACTCCTCGCCCACATCGTCCTGCAGGCAGTGGGGGTGGCCGGGACTCACCTGGCAGGGCGGCGGATTGCTGAAGCCGGTGGCCTCCACATTCTCGGGCTTCAAGCACGTGTGGTGAGGCAGGGTCACCGGGCAGGGGGGCGGATTAGTGAACCCTGGGACTTCCGCTCGCGGGCTCGGTCCGCGGGCCGCTGCCTTCGCCGCGGCCAGGTAGCCGCCCGTGATGGCGCCCTGCAAGTACGACGCCACGCCGATGGGAAGGGAACTCAGCGTGGTGCCGATCTGAACGAAATCAACCTTGGCCGCCGCAGCCACGAACGCTTTCGTGGGGCTGTTCGGGTCGTCGGGGTCGCTGCGCTCGGTGTGGAGAACGTCGGTAACTTTGATCCGGTAATAGCGGCGGAAGTCCAGGCCGAGGTACAGGCGGACGGAGCCGTCCGGGTCGCCTTTCCCTTTCCCGAAGTAGCCGCGGAGGACGATAAGCGGCTTCGGGTTGCCGTTGTCGTCCACCAACTTCAGAAACAGGTTGTGGGGCGACGTATCGGGATCCTTCGGCGTGGCAGCTTCGTCGGCCATGGGAACCCTCCGTTAGGAGCTTAGTAGAGACATTATGGGAATAAGCGGGACACGGTCAACGGTCGCGTTTAAGTTTGCGCGGCGTCAGGGACCCGGGCGCGCGAAGATCCCTGATTCGAGATCGGACCCTCTCGGCCAGGGGTCGCAGGCCAGCCACGGCCAACAGGACCATCCAGGCCCCGTCCCACCCCCGCCGGGACGCGGGTTGGTCCTTCTCATCCACCGTTGCGTTGCGCCGAGCAGGGGCTGGCGTCCCAACCTCCAGTGCATCGCCGTCCCTCCGCTCTGGCCAGGCCGTCTTCGGCGGTGCGGCGTCGGTTGGCGTCGCGGACGGCGATCCTATCCCCGGGTCGTGCTCGTGAGGACCGAGCCCAGCGACGAATGACACCTTCCCTTCGCCCACCGCTTTCCAGAAGGCATCCCCGTCCGGCGGGATGACTTGCGGCGAAGGGGCCTCCGGGACCTCCCCGTTCGGCAGGACGTTCGGCTCGCCCTGCCGGAGTAGCTCCTCGATCCGGGAATCGATGGCGTCGTCCCGGGGCGGGACGGGCACGCGCACCGGGAGCTGGTCATCCGCCGCGTCGTCGTTGGGGGGAGCAATCGCAGGGAGACCCTGGCTCTCGGGTGCGGGGGGCCCTTCGGGCGCGAACAGGAGACCGCCGGTCAGGATCACCCCCACGGCCAGCGGGGCGTCTCCGAGAGCCACCGTCACCAGGGTGGGCGGCCCCGGCGTGAGCGGCGGGAGCGTGGGACCAGAAGGCGAACCGGGCAACAGCGCTCCGGGAAGTGGTACGAACAGGTAGACGCCGTCCTGGCCGGCACTTGTGACGTACACCTGTAACCCGGCCTGGGTTTCCAGCACGGCCAGGGCGCTGGGGTCGGCGGGAGTGCCGGTCAGGCCCGTCAGGCTTTGTGCGGTCTGGAAGAAGGACGAACCGGGACCCTGTTCCAGGAGAACGACGGCTCCGTCTTGCTCCGCCGCCACCAGTTCTCCGTTCGGCAGAGTCGCCTCGGCCGTGACCCCCTCGCCGGGCCCGGGGAGGAAGACGGTCCTGACTGTCGCGGCGAAATCGTCCAGGTTGAAGGCGACAAGGCGCCCGTCCCCGGTCGTTAGCACCCCATCGGCGGACAACCCGGCGAACGAGGGGGCGCCGATCACGGGGTTGCCGGGCACGGTCAGTATCTGGGGATGCTGGTCGTTGAAGAAGCCCTGGCCAACGCCGGGCAGGACGGCGAGGGTGCCGCTCGCGCCGTTGGTGACGACCAGCTCGGGGATGCCGTCGCCGTCCAGGTCGCGCACAGTCACCGCCACCGGCCCCTCGCCGCCCGACTTCAGCCGCGGTCCGGGCCGGGCGACCCAGTCGCCGGCCGCGTCGTACGAGCCGAACAGGACGGTAACGGCGTTGGAGCCCTGGTCGGCCACCAGCAGGTCGGGGATACCGTCCCCGTTGACGTCCGCGACCGTCACGCTGACGGGGTCGGTGCCGACGGCGTAGCTGACGGGCGGCGCAAAGGTCAGCTGACCGCCTTCAACGCCGGTGCCGCGATAGATCAGCACGTCATTGCTGCCGCTGCCGACCACCACGGCGTCGTAGTACGGACTATTCTGATCCAGCTTCGCCCACTGAACCGCTCCCGGGGCCAGCTGCGCGCCTGGGTTCTCGGCCGTCAGCGTCTGTACGGAGAGGACTTGCCCGCTGCCCGGCTGGAGCGCCTGGACGGTCACCCGGTCCGCCTGCTGGTTGGCGACGACCAGCTCCGTTCGGCCGTTGCCGAGTTGAAGCACGTCCAGCGGAACATGGTCGCCAGTGACCGGCGGCGCGGGGCTGAAGGAACCCTTGCCGTCGCCCACCAGTCGCAGGACGTCGCCGAACGCCGTGCCGACCAGCAGATCGAAGAGTCCCGGGGCGCTGCCGGGCACCAGCGCGAGCCCGGTCGGCTTGTCGCCGGCCGGGATGGAGGCGGTGTGGGTGAAGGTGCCGTCACCGTGTCCGGTGTAGATCCAAACCTGGTCCTGGTCCTCCATCAGGACAGCGAGATCGAGCTGACCAGCGCCGGTGAAGTCGCCGGCCACGACAGGACCGGGCTGTGCGTTGATCGTGAAGCCGTCACTGGTGGACGTGGTCAGCGCCGCCCGCGGGTCGGCGAAGCCGCCGTCGCCGTCGTTAGCCAGGACGGTGAGGGCGTGGGCGCCGCGCTCGACCACCAGCAGATCGTTGCGGCTGTCGCCGGTGAAGTTGCCTGCGGCCAGGCTGACCGGTTGCAGCAGCGAGTTGAGGGCGGCTGCTCCGGAAGCCGTGCTCAGGCCGTACGAGCCGGCGCCTGTGCGGAAGCGCTCGGCCGTCAGGAACGAGTGCGTCGCGTCGTTGAGCAACACGCTGACATCGCCGCTGGCCTGGTCGGTGACCACGATGTCGCGGAGGCCGTCGCCGTTGACATCTCCCAGGGCGATGTCGGACGGCGCGACTCCGACGGGCAGCGGGGCGGCGGCCGTGAATATCCCGGGCGCGGTCTGCAAGGCGACGGTGACGCTGTCGCCCAGGGCGCTGGCCACGACCAGGTCGTCCGAACCGTCGCCCGTGAGGTCAGCGGCGGCGAGGCTTGTCGGCAACACGTCGGTGGTAAAGGCGGTCGCGCGGATGACTCCAACCGGCGGGACGGGCGCCGCGTTGACCGTCTGCACCGGAGGCCCCATCGTGTACAGCGAAATGTCATAAACGAGGTGGCTGGGGGAGGACAATTGCGGATCGGGATCGGCGTCGGCCGCCGCGACGGCCCAGCCGGCGCCGAGCTTCACGACGGCGATGGCGCGGGCGGGGCGGCCGGGGTTGAGGACGATGGGCGGAGCGAACTGATGATTCGTCCCCGGTTGGCCCTGGCGGTAGAGGATGTTGCCGGCGCCGTCGAGGATGACCGTGTCGGGGATGCCGTCGCCGTTGAGATCGACCTGGAACGGCGTGTTGCGCAGGCCCACCCCGATCGCCTGCGACGGCGAGAGGAACGTCCCATCTCCCTGGCCCAACAGCACGCTGACCGTGTTGACCAGGTCGGAGGCCACGGCGATGTCGGGCCGGCCGTCGCCGTTGAAGTCCGCGACCGCCAGCGCAGCCGGAAGAGTCGGGAGACCGCCGACAACGTAGGTCTGCTGCGGTTGGAAAGTGCCGTCGGCGTTGCCCAGCAAGACGCTGATCGTGGTGCTCGGGGTATACTGGCTGCCGAAGTTGGCAGCGACGATGTCGGGGATACCGTCGCCGTTGAGGTCAGCGACCGCCACGGAATCAGGCCCCTGTCCCACGGTCAGGGTCTGGGCGGCGGCGAAGCTGGTGGTGGCGGCCCCGCGGGTCGTCTCGTTCCGCAGCACCGACAGGGTATTGGCGCCGGAATTGGCTGTCACCAACTCCGAAGTCGATCCGTCGTTTGCCACCGCGACCGCCAGGGCCTGCGGATTCGGGCCAACGTTGAAGGTCTGTTCGGGCGCAAAGGTGACGAAATGAGCCCCCCGCGCCGTCTGGTTGAGCAGCACGGACACCGTGCCATCGCCGTAGTTGGCCACAACCAGGTCGGGCCGGCCGTCGTCATTGATGTCCGCCGCCACCACGGCTTGCGGACCCGAGCCGACCGTAAACGTTTGCTGCGCCTGGAAGGTGCCGTCGCCATTGCCCAGCAGCACGCTGACTGTGCCGCTCGCGTAATTGGTCGTGATGATGTCGGGGATGCCGTCGCCGTTGAGGTCGGCGACCGCCACCCCGGTCGGTCCCTGGCCAACCGCAAACGACTCGGCGGGTTGGAACGTGCCGTCGCCGTTGTTCAGCAGCACGCTCACCGTGTCACTCCGGTAGTTGGCGGTAACGATGTCCGGCTTGCCGTCGCCGTTGAGGTCCGCCACGGCCACAGCGTCCGGGGCATCACCCACGGCAAAGGTTTGCTGAGGCTGGAAGGTGCCGTCGCCGTTGCCCAACAGCACGCTCACGGTGTTGTCGGTGAAGTTGGCGGTAACCAGGTCCGGCTTGCCATCGCCGTTGAGGTCCCCCGTCGCCACCGCCAAGGCCAGGGAGCCGATGGCGAAGGCCTGCTGGGTCTGGAAGGTGCCGTCGCCGTTGCCGGTCAGCAGGCTCATCGTGCCGCCGCCGGAATTGGCCGTCACCAGGTCGGGGATGCCGTCGCTGTTGAAGTCCGCTACCGCAACCTGGCGCGGGTCGGCGCCGACGGAGATCGTCTGCGGAGCGGCGAAGCGAACCGCCCCGCCGGGGACCGTCTCGTTCAGGAGGACACTGACGGTGGCGCTGGCGCGGCCGTAATTCGCCGTAATCAGATCGGGTTTGCCGTCGCCGTTGAGGTCCGCCACCGTCACGTCCTCGGTGCCGGCGCCGACCGCGCAGGTTTGTTGCGGCTGGAAGACGCCCTTACCTTCGCCGAGCAGGACGCTCACCGTGCCGCTGCCGTAGTTGGCGACGACGAGGTCGGGAATGCCGTCGCCGTTAACGTCCGCCACGGCCACGGAGTCGGGCTCCTTGCCAACGACAAACGTCTGCTGGGCCTGGAAGGTGCCGTTGCCATTGCCTTGCAGCACGCTAATCGTGTTCCCGGGGCTGGCGTTGGTGCCCTGGTTGGCGACGACGAGGTCGGGGATGCCGTCGCCGTTGAGGTCCGCCACCACCAGAGAGTCGGGGTTCGCGCCAACCTGATACGTCTCCTGGGCGGCGAAGCTGGCGGTGCTAGCGCCGGGCGCCGTCTCGTTCAGGAGCACGCTGACCGTGCCGCTGGCGTAATTGGCCGTGATGATGTCGGGCCGGCCGTCGCCGTTGACGTCGGCCGCCGCCACGCAGGCCGGAACGCCGCCAACCGTGAAGGTCTGCGGCGGCTGAAACGTGCCGTCGCCATTGCCCAGCAGCACGCTCACCGTGTCGCCCAGGTCCGACTGAGTGCCCTCGTCGGTGACGATCAGATCGGGCTTGCCGTCGCCGTTGATGTCGGCCACCGCCAGAGCGACCGGCCCGTGACCAGCGGCGAAGGTCCGTTGGGGTTGAAACGTGCCGTCGCCGTTGCCCAGCAGCACGCTCACGGTATCGCTGCCGGAGTTCGCCGTCACCAGGTCGAGAAAACCGCTGCCGGTGAGGTCCGCGACCAGCACGGAACTGTCCAACGGGCCGACCGGGAGGTGCTCACCCGGAGGGCTGATCGGCACGGCCTCGGAAATGAGCTGGTAACTCCCCGCGCCGGAGCGGGCGGAAACTCTCAGGAAATAGGTTCCCGGCTGCAAGGGCTGCGCGATCGCGCCTTCGTCGGACTGAATGAGGAGCTGTCCGCCCTCCCCATACAGGGCCAGCCGCGGCACCAGAGAACTGGACAATGCCGTGGCGCTGGCCGCCAGCCGCTCCGGGTCCGACAACGTGAGCTGATACCAGTCCGCCAGGCCAGCGCTCAGCACCGCGCGGACGCGGCTGTTTGGGTCCGCAAGCACATCGGCGCTGGTGCGGAGATGGTTGCCACCGCTCGCGGTCACGGGGGTGACAATCGTCAGCATTTCCCAGTCGGCGCCGCGATGGACGCCGGCCTGGTCAAACGGGTTCAGTTCCGGCACGAAGCCGGCCGGGTCGATCCGCAGTCCCAGGTAGACCGTGCCGGACTGCGGGAGGCCTGCGCCCAGCGCCGCTGACAGGTCCGGCAAGGTCACACTGAAGTTGCCCGGCGAGAATGTCTGTCCCGCGGCCAGGGCTGCAACGGAGAACGTCGCGAGGACCGGTGATCCCGGGCCGAAGAGGTTGTTCGGCGACAGCACGACCTGCACGTCGAAGGCAGTCGCGCCGGTGCCGCCGCGGTTCTCCACTGTGAACGTCCCCGATACGGAATCCTCGTAGACCGCGGCGCTGGTCTGAAGGCGGAACGAACGCCCCGCCAGTTCTGCGGCCAGCGGTTGGTCCGGGGTCAGCCGCACATCCAGCGCGTAGGTGCCGGTCGTGGCGCCGCCGGATCCGCTGCCGGCCACGTTGGGGTCATAGGCGTCGTCGCCGGCCGAGGAGACACCGACGAAGTAGTCGCCGGCGGTCGCGGCCTGGAACGTCAGTTGAGGGTCGCCGCCCTCCTGGTCGTCTGTCGCCAGGGGATGGCCCGACGAATCGAAGACGCGCAGCGCGCTTTCCAGGCCGCTACCGGTGACCTGGGCGCTGACGGCGGCGCTGACGACGTCGCCGGGGTGCAGACTGATGCGGTAAAGGTCGAAGCTCTCCGGGGCGGCGATACGGCCGGCGACCTGGGCGGTCTGCAAGGCGCCGAAAGTCAGCGGGACGGCGGCGGACAGTGGGGAGCCGCTGAGCAGGATGCGGTTTTCCAGTTGCTCCAGCCACAGCCCCCGGCGCACCGCCGGCCGGGCCGTGCTGGGGCGCGGCCCTTTGTTCCGTCGGCGTGAAGACGCGAAGGGCATCGGCGGACTCCACTTAACGGCCGTAGGTCCGGGCCAGCTCGAGGTAGCCGTTCGAGCGGAGGATCGGGGCCAGGGCCTTTTCCGACTCGATGCGGTCATGCCAGTAGGTCCGGCGTTTCTCTTCCGTCATCTCGTTCATCAGGGCGCGCAGTCGGGCGACCGCCTGCTCGCGACACTGGGCGGCCCGTCGGTCCGCCGCGCCGCCCTGCGCTTCCAGCAGGCGAGAGGCCTGGGCGTGGATGCAGGCCGCCTGGAGAAGGAACTCCGGGTCGTGCGGTTGCAGACGCAGAGCGGCCTCGATATCCGCCACGGCCCGCGGGCCATCGCCGAGCCACAGACGGGCCAGGCCGCGGCCACAGAGGGCGTCGGCGTTGGTCGCCTCCAGCGCCAGCGCGGCATCGAATTTGGCTTGAGCCGGCCGGGGCGCGTCGAGCTTCAGGTAGGCCCAGCCGCACGAGGCCAGCGAGGGCGCGTCGGGCCGAAGCCGTGCCGCCTGGTCGTACGCCTCGATCGCCTTGAGGTACTCGTGCAACTCGGTATGAATCAACCCCCGCGCCCGATACACTTCTGCCGTCGCCGCTGCCCGGCGCAGGTAGCGGTCCAGCGCGGCGCCGGCGGCGGCGTAGTTTTTTACGGCGATCAATGTCTCGGCGCGCTGGTAATGGGCCGGCGGATAATCCGGCCAGACAAGCAGGGCCATCGCGCACGACATCAGAGCGGCGACGTATTCCTTGCTCTGGTGTTGCAAATGAGCGAGTTGCACAGAGTCGTTGGCCAGCCGCAGCGCCGCCTGGGGTCGGGGTTCCCGCGGGTCCTGCGGCGGATCAACGCACAGCAGGGCCCGCAACAGGTGGGCGGCGCTGGGGAAGGGTCGTTCCTGGGCGATGGCCTGCGCGAAGTCCGCGCGAGCCGCCGGCGCGTCCCGGCGAAGCAAATGCATCTGGGCCCGCGTGTGATACAGTTCGGGATCTCCGGGCCGGCATTGCAGCGCCTGGCTCAGAACGACCACGGCGCCGGCGTAATCCTTGCGCCCCGCGTAAGTCTGGGCCAGCGTGACGTAGGCTCCCACGGCGTCCGGACGGCGCCGGATCGCTTCTTCCAGGTCGGCCGACGCTTCGCTCCAGCGCTGCTCCCGCACCCGCACGGCGCCGCGGATCATGTGGACCAGCCAGAGCCCCAGCGGATCGTCGCCGACCTTGCCGAGCACCGCGTTGAAGTCGGCCTCGGCGCCGCGGAAGTCGCGCAGGCCGCCCCGGGCCGCGGCCCGGAACAGATAGGGCCAGAAGAAGTCCGGCCGATCGCGGAGGCAGTCGGTCAGGCCGTCCCTGGCCGCGAGCCAACGGCCGGCATGGAGGTGACAGAGGGCCAGCAGGTAGTGGGCCCAGAAGTGGCGCGGCTCCTGTTGCAGCACTCGGTCGCAGGCCGCGGCCGCCCGCGTCACCTCCCCCTGGCGGTAGGCCTCCAGCGCGGCCAGGAACAGGTCGAGGGCCGACTCCGGCACAATCCCTGCGGCCAGTTCGCGCTCGGCACTGGCCTCCTCGCTCCGGCCAAGCCGGGCGAGTTGGCGCGCGCGGCGCAGGTGGAACGCCTGCGGGGCGGTGACGTGATGCGCCGCCGCCACGGCAGCTGCCATGTCCAGCAGGTGCAGCGCTCTCTGGGCCGCGTTTTCCGTCAGGCCGGCCGGCCCAGGGTTGGGGGGAGCCTCGGCCTCGGCCCAGGCCAGAAGCACCTCGTAGCACTCCGCCGCCAGCCCGTCGGCCTCCTTGGCATCGACAAACGATCCGCGATGGGCTTCCAGTCGCTTCCCGGCGTCGGCCGGGGTGTCGCCGGCGGAAAAGCTGAACTCCGCCAGGGCGGCCGCAGCCTCGCGGCGGACCACGGCACGGGCCGCTTCCGGGTCGCGGTCGGCGAAGCTGATCGTGTGATGCTGCATCTCGCGACGAGACTTCTCGAAGCGGGCGATCCGCTCGACCAGCTGGCTCCGGTCTCTCTTCGCCTGGACGCGCCGGTCGATACGGTCGTGACGCTCCACGAGGTGGCGTCGCAGGTCGTCATCCGCGCTGTCCGGCTCCGCGCCCAGAAGGAGTAGGGCCTTCTCCAGGTCCTCCCGGGCGTCGTCCAGCCGGCCTTTGCCTTCGGCCTCGTCAGCGGAGCGGACGAGGGAGTCGATCTGGTTCCGCAGCTGCGCCTGCCGTACCAGCAGGTCCGTTTCCTTTCTCAGAAGGTCGGCTTCCTTTCCCTTGTAGAGGGCATAGCAGGTGATCCCGACCAGGCTGCCGACAACGGCCACGAAGACGGCGAGCGCCAGCGCCGCCTGGGTCGGGCGGCTGCGCGCCCATTTGATGGCCCGCTCGGAAGGGGGCAGCGGGCGGGCCAGGATCGGTCGATCCTCGAGGTAGCGACGCAAATCGTCGGCCAGTTCCAGGGCGCTGGCGTAACGGCGCCCGGAGTCTTTCTCGAGGCACTTCAGGCCAATGATTGCCAGATCGCGCGGCACAGCCGGGTTCAATTGTTGGGGCGCGATCGGCTCCTGGTCGATGACTTGCCGAAGGGTCTGCTCTCGCGTCGCGGCCCGGAAGGGTGGCCGGCCGGTCAAGCATTCGTACAGCACCGCGCCCAGGGAGTAGACGTCGGTGCGGCAGCCGACTTCGGCGCCCCGCCCCTCGGCCTGCTCAGGCGCCATGTAGCTGGGCGTGCCCATCACCATCCCGGGCTGCGTCTGTCCGGTGTCCTCGTCGAGCTTCTTGGCCAGGCCGAAGTCGCTGACCTTGGGCGTACCGTCGGCGGTCAGGAGCACGTTGGCCGGCTTGAGGTCGCGGTGAATGACCTGGCACGAGTGCATGGCGTGGACGGCGCGGGCCAGCGTCTCGATCAGCCGGGCGGCCTCCTTCGGCTCCGGCAGGCTTTCGCGCAGTCGCGTCGCCAGGTTGCCGCCGTCCACGTACTCCATCGAGAAGTAGGGCCGATCATCGTGCTCGCCGACCTCGTAGACCTGCACAATGTGGGGGTGGCACAGGCGGGCGATGGCCTCGGCCTCGGTGCGGAAGCGCAGGACTTCCTGCGGCGCGGCGTAAGCCCCGGCCAGGATCATCTTCAGGGCGGCCAGGCGCTTGAGGGCGGTCTGCCGCGCCTTGTACACGACGCCCATGCCGCCGCGGCCCAGCTCCTCGAGAATTTCGTAGCCGGGCAGCTTCGGGAAAGGGCTGTCCGGCAGCCGGGCCTGCGAAGACGGCTTCTTCGGTTCGGTTCGTTCGAGGGTGGTAGGCGCTTGATGTGGTGGGACGTGCGGCAAGTGGTAGCGGCTGCCCGGGGTGGACTCCCGACCGGAGGCGGTCAGGGTCAACGACGTGCGAATGGCCGCGAAGGCAGCGCGCACCAGGACCACGTCGTCGGGAAAGCGCTCCTCGTATTCACGCGGGGCCGGCTGTTCGCCCCGGCGGCGGCGGTAATCCAGTTCCAGCAGCAACAGTTCGTGAAGGAGAGCCGCCCGCTCGGTCCCATCGCATTCCGCTAACAGCTCCTCCAGGCGCGGCCGCCGGCCGGCGATCCACACGCCCTCGAAGCGCTCGCAGAGCGCGTCCAGGCGGTAGAACGCCTCCACCGACAGCGATTCGTCGGGCGAGAAAGGGGACTCGTTCATCCCTCGGTCTCCACGGGTCGGTGCCACGGGGCCGTTATGGAGGTAATCCTCGAACGCAACGGCGGGCGATCAGCGTTGCTGAAGAATTTTGCGGATCAGCCGCAGCCGCCGCCGCACGGTCACCTCGGAATGGCCGAGGCGAGCGGCGATCTCGGCGTTGTCGTACCCCTCCAGCCGCCAGACCGCAATCGAGCGCAGCGGGCCGTCGCCGAGCCGCCGCAACAGGGACTCGAACTCCTCGGCCAACATCGCCACCAGGTCGGGCGCCGGGTCGTCCCCGGCGACCTGGTCGAAGCCGCCGCCCTTGCCGTCGGGCGGCGTCAGCGCCGAATCGCCCCGGACCTGGCCCGCGCCGCGCTTCAAGCGGCGCTCGTGCGCGGCGTGGTCGGCGGCCTTGCGGGCGGTGATGAGCACCAGCAAGGCCCAAAGGCCGTCCCGGTCGGCCAGCCGCGGGAAGCGGCCCTGCTCGGCGCCGCGGCAGAAGCTGTCGAAGGCGCTCAGCGCCACGTCCTCCTCGTCCGCCACGCGCCGCGACGTGCCCCGGAGGTGTTTCCGCGCCAGCGCCACCAGCCGGGGGTAGTAGCGCTCCCACAGCGGCTGGGCGGCCTCGTGGTCGCCCGCCTCCAGGCGCTGGATCAGCGCGGTGATAGACCCCGCGGCGGACATCGCCTCTCCCGGGACCGGACAACGGAATTGGACCCAAAGCACCTCCCCTATTCTAAAGCCGGGCGGCCGGGGGGGCAAAAGAATTCTTGCGCCGGTCTCCTATACTGACCGGGTATTCGCCCGAGGAACCGGCCCATGAGCAGCGATGTTGCCGACGGCCCCGCCAAGGACGCGCCCTGGATCGAGGTGACGGGCTCGTCCCGCCTCGCCGCATGGCTCGCCGAACGGCGCGTGAGTCTCGCGTTTACGACCTATCAGACGGGCAAGCTCTTTTTGCTCGGCCTCCGTCCCGACGGCGGGCTGGCGGTGTTTGAGCGCACGTTCGGCCGCGCGATGGGCCTGTGGGCGGACGGCCAAACCCTGTGGCTAGGTACGCAGTACCAGGTGTGGCGTTTCGAGAATGCGCTGCGGCGGGGCGAGACCTACCAGGGGCACGACCGGCTCTACGTACCGCGACTCGGGTACACGACCGGCGACCTGGACGCGCACGACGTCGCCGTGGACGCGGCCGGCCGGGTGGTGTTCGTGGCCACGCTGTTCAACTGCCTGGCGACGGTGAGTGTGCGCCGCAGCTTCACGCCGCTGTGGCGCCCGCCGTTTTTGAGCAAGCTCGCCGCCGAGGACCGCTGCCACCTCAACGGTCTGGCGCTGGAGGCCGGCCGGCCGCGCTACGTCACCGCGGTCAGCAGTAGGCGGCGGGCCAGGTCGTCGAGGCTCCAGCGCGTGGCCGGGCAGTCAGCGGCGGCGGGCAGTTCGGACGCCAGAGCGAGGACGGTGGCGCGTTGCTCGGGGGGAAAAGCCCGGGGGACGCCCCGGGCGTGGCCGGTCCTGCAAGCCTGCTAAGCCGTGGTCGAGGATGCGGCCGCCGCCAGGTGGCGACGGTGTGGCGGTCGCAGCCGAGTTCGTCGGCGACCCGGCCGTTGGTGGGGCAGTCGTCCTGGGCGGCGCGCAAGACGAGGCGGCAGCGCAAGGCCAGGGCTTGCGGGGTGGAGGCGGCGTGACTGAGGCGCTGGAGCACGAGGCGGTCGGCGTCCGCGAGGTTGACGGACGGTGCGCGGGGGATCGGCATGGCCGGCCTCCTTGCGAGCGAAGGTGCGGTTTCTCCTGGGCAGCCCTCAAAATGTACGGTCACCGGGCTGTTGTCCAGCAAAATCAGGCCACTGGCGAAAGATATACGATCCAGCCATCTAGCACCAGTATGGTCTGGAGACGAAATGTCTATTCCGCTCGACACTATCTCCGCGTGGTGTCAACGTGTGGGAAGAATGCCACAGCGTTGCGCGCGTCGGTCACATCGCCCGCGGTGTGTCGGATCGATGCGCGCAGCCCCACCCGGGGTGTCGCTCATTTGGGCGCGGGCCAGGACAGGACGCCCCGTTAATCTTCATTGGCACACCACACGTACTTGGCCACCGGCCCCGAGCCCTCGGTCCTCGTGATCCGTCACCGCCAGTCCCACGCCCCCGGCGCTCAGGTCTCGGAACGTCGGCGGCAACCCGTTCCGCTCCCCGATTGGCCGCCCCGCCCGGTCGGCCGGGGGCCAAGTGACCTTGGCTTTGACCTCTCGGATCGCCGGTGCCCAGCATCTGGTGATCCTTACCGTGCGACCCTCGGGGCCTAGAATCAACCGGTAGCGGCGCACCCGGGTCTCCTGGAAGTCCACTGGAAGGACCGACCGGGGCCACGGCGCAGCTGCGAGCCCCCTGGGCGGTCGCCGACGCACGGGCGTTGGTGCGCCCGCGTCTCCCGGAGGTCGTCATGGCCGTCCATCGGTGCCCGAAGTGCTCGATCCCTTACGTGGACGCTGAAATCGAGCAGGGCCTCTGCCCGGGCTGCAACGCCCCACTCGGCCCGCCCCCGGTGCCGCCGCGCCGCGACGTTCCGACGCCCGCCCCGACCGTCACCCCCGTCCCGCGCCGCACCGCGCCCTTTCTGCTGGGACTGTTCGTCGGCTGCCTGATCGGCCCGGCCGCCTTGTGGGCGGCGGTGCTGCTGGGCACGCCACTCCCCGGCGGCGGGATCGAGCAAACGGCGGCGTTTCAGGCCGTGCAGGCCCAGAAGGCAGAGGCCGACAAGCAGGTGCAGGAGTCCGAGGCCGGTCGTCAGGCGGCCGAGTCCGCCCACGCCGAAGCGGTGAAGGCGCTGGACGCGGCGAACCGGAAGTCGGCGGCCGTGTCGAAGCAGAAGGAGGACGCAGAGCAGCGGCTGAACGACGCCCTCGCCCGCCTCGCCGAGGAGCGGGGGCACCGGGCCTCGCTCGAAAAGGCCCGCGCCGAGGAGAAAAAGCCCCGGCCGGCGCCCACGCTCTCGTTCGTCCGCGACTGGCAGCTCCTGGGCCCCTTCGCCAGCACCGCCGAGCAGGGCCACGACGCCGTCTACCCCCCGGAGCGCGAGCCCGTGCAGCTGGAGAAGGCCTATGACGGGTTCGGCGGCCGGGTGAAGTGGCGGCCCTACCACAGCGCCGAGGACAAGATCGACCTGGCCGGCTTCTTCCAATACCGGGAGGCCGGCGCCGCCTACGCCGCCAGCTGGGTCTACTCGGACGGGGACCAGGCCGTGACCCTCGGCGTCGGCAGCGACGACGGCGTCCGCGTCTGGGTCAACGGGGAGAAGGTCCATGACGTCAAGGGCGGCCGGCAGGCCAAGCCCGGGCAGGACGTTGTGAAGGCGCACTTGAAGAAAGGGTGGAACGAAATCCGGGCCAAGGTGGACAACATCACGGTAACGGTTCACGAAAGGATTTTGGACACACTTTTTATCCTTTTGTCCGCATTTTCACACCCTTACCTGTCCCCGTCCTTGACTCTCTACTCATATCATTCCCGCCCGACTTTCGCGCCGTATTACCCCCGATATCGCCCT
>DATFNV010000350.1:0-3003 GCA_035266225.1 Gemmataceae bacterium | reverse complement strand
CGGCCGGCCGTTCCTCGCGCTGGAGTTCTGCGCCGGCGACAGCCTCGACAAGAAGCTCCGCGGCGGGCCGCTGCCGGGCCGCGAGTCGGCGGCCCTGGTCGAGGTGGTGGCGCGGGCGGTGCAGGCGGCCCACGAAAAGGGGGTCATCCACCGCCACCTCAAGCCGTCCAACGTCCTGCTCAGCGAGGACGGCACCCCCAAGATCAGCGACTTCGGCCTGGCCCGGCGCCTCGACGTCATTGTGACCCCGGCGCATCGGGCCCTCCTGGGGACGCCGCCGTACATGGCCCCCGAGCAGGTGTCCGCCTCGAATGGCACTGTTGTCCGAAACCATTGCTGTGCAATAGTTTACGGAAACAACTAAGACTATTATACGATACTGATTATATGAATATCTCTGCGACATCTATGGCCGCTCGCCTCAGCAGTCTCGTGCCGGCTGCGGGCGCAGCATCCCCCCGGCCCTCCTCCCTCAACCCTCCCGTGCCGCCTCCCGGCGCCCGCCATGGCTGGCCGCGCCTTCGTCCCGCGCTATCCCCGGCCCTCCTTCCCGCGCCCCGCCAGCAGCTCCGCCCGGGCCTCGGCACGCGGCTTCATCAGCAACTTCTGCTTCTTCGGCCGACGCTTCAACGCCCGCGGCTCACAACGACCCGGACGGTCGCCCACCTCCTCCTTTCCCAGTACCCGCAACAACTCCCGACCCAGCCGCTGCTGCTCGTCCGCCGTCCCCTCCGTCAGCCGGCTCCACGACCCCAGCACCACCTGCTGACTCGCCGCGAAACTCACCGCCTCGAAGGCCTGGGCGATGTCAGCGGCGGTGAGGATGTCGGCGAAGGGCAAGCCGTCGGCATGGAAGAAAGGGGCGAGGGTGCTGTCGAATGGCGGACAGCCCGGGCGCGGCGTAGAAAAGGACAGGGAGGCCTTCCTTGCGTAGCAGTGGCAAAAGGTGGCAAGGAAGGCCTCCCGTATAGACAAAGTAGGCGGGGAAGGTCTCCCGGCAAGGGTCGGTCAGCTGCCCTGGCAAGGAAAAGCAGCTGCCGCAGGCAGGATCGTCAGTGCGGCGCTTGAGGTGCCACTGGGGAGAGTGCGCCGACAGAGTCAGCAGGGGCCGACGACGAGGTATCGACATAAACAGAGATGGTGATAGGGTTTATGGAAATTGGAATCGCAGAACAGTGCCATTCGTTCCTGACTCCTTCTTGTCTTCGGCTCGTCGAGTTCCTTGTGCCTTCCATCCCCCAAAGGAGAAGTGCCGCTCAACGCCGACCGCCGCAGCAGTGCTTGAACTTCTTGCCGCTCCCGCAGGGGCAGCGGTCATTGCGCCCGACGCGCCGCGCCGGCGGAGGGGGCAGAGAGGGCGCCGACCCGCGACTCACCGCGCTCCAGTGCTCCGGCTCCTGGTACACGATGTGTTCTGCGGCGCCACATTCCCGGCACATGCGGATGATCTTGGCACTCATCTCGCTCGCCTGCTCCGGTGACAGGTTGCGAAAGTCCGTGTGGGGGAACACCTTCCGCAGCACTTCCAGGAATTGGGTTCGCTTCTCCGGGGAAAGCACGCCCAACGGCAAGCCGGCCCCGGTGGTCTGGACCATTCCTTCGTGAGCGACGACCCGGGCCGCCAGCACCGCCCCAATGGGGGCCGTCTGGCTGAACCCGACATCGACCAGGAACAGCGGCTCGTCGCGCAGGAGGTCGTGAACGTGGACGCCCACCCCGCGCTCGACGGCCTCCACGACGAACAGCGAATACCGGGCCTGCCGCATCGCCTGCAGGAGCACCCTCTCGTCGGAGTCGGGAGGCGGGGGCGATTCCGCCAGGTAGCGCTCGACCGCGTTGAGCCCCTGCCGGCGGACGTCATGGATGCAGTAGTCCGCGAGCACGGCGACCTCGTCCTCGGTGTCCAGCACGAGGACATTCTTCTTGAGGATGCCCAACTTCTTGCCGCCCTCGTCGAGGACGCTCTTGGGGAGCGTCTTGACCAGTCGGTTATTTAGCTGGAAAGCCACTTCCCGCAGATGCTTGTAGCGCGGCAGTAGCTCGGCGTGCTCGGCACTCATTCCGAACCCCTCGAATGGTTCCCGCAATCCGGCAAAGCCACTTCCACATTACTCGCCCTCGTCGGCACTGTGGGGCCAAGAGGGACGGTTCACCGTAGTCTCCTAATTCCGCAGAGTTACGGCGAAACAAGCGCCTCGGCGGCAGCGCACACAGGCGGCGGGGTCGTCGGCGCGCAGGGCGGTGATCCAGTGGGTAATCGATCCGGGCGCGGACAAGGGCCACTCCGAGCAAAGCGATACGGCTTGTGCAAGGTGGCGTGATTATAACAGATCACGGCGGTCGCCGCCAGGGGCGGATGGGGCCTCTCATCACGGGTCGGGTCGGCCGACTCCCAGGGCGTCGGCGACGCGGTTGATGTAGTTGAACCACGAGGCGATCAGGGTGATTTGCAGGATGCCGACGTCGTCGAAGCCGACGCCGCGCAACCGGTCGAGGTCCGCCGGCGTAGTCTTGTAGGCGGCCGTGGTCAACCGCACCGCGAAATCGAGCATGGCGCGGTCCTGCTCGGACAGGTCGGCTTGGGTGTAGTCCCGCCGCAACGCGGCGGCGAGTTCCTCGTCGAGGCTGGCCCGGCGGAGGAACTCGACGTGGCTCTCCATTCAGTAGAAGCACTGGTTGCGAACCGACACGACCGAGGCGATCATCTCGTGCTGGCGGCGCGTCAAGGGCAGGTGCGGCTGGAGCAGGACCGCCAATCCGGACATCATGTGTCGCATGGCCTCGGGGATGAGGCTGTGGGCGGCGACGATACTGTCGCTGGTACCGTCGGGGCGCACCAGAGACGGGATCGGCTCGCCGCCGTACTCCCGCGGATAGAGGGAACGGATGGCCTCGTAGGTGCGCCGTATCTCCGGGCCGGCCTGCTCGTAGGGGATGGTCTTGATCCACGTCATGACGCAAACCTCCGTACACTCATGATAGTTTAGCGGCGGGTCGCAGACC
>DATFNV010000349.1:0-13858 GCA_035266225.1 Gemmataceae bacterium | reverse complement strand
CAGGAAGCCGAACCGACTGAGGCCGGCGATGCGAGCGAACGTTCGGGCACGTGGGGATTCGTATGTTGTCGCCATGTCGTGTCTCCGATGACCGGTGAAGGGCTGATGCCTGTATAGCAACCGCCGTGCCGCTGTGGTGCTCGTCGTCGCCGCCGTCGTCAAGGGAGTCACGCGGGCCGGCGCCTCAGGCCGGCGCCGACACTGCCGGCTCCGGTTGTTCGGCTGGCGACCGGCGCGCCAGATACAGCGACATGGTCAGGCCCGCCAGGAGCACGCTCCAGTAGCTGATGAGAGCGGCGTACAGCAGTGTCAGGGCCACGACCAGTGCCAGGGCCACGACCGGCACGACCCTCGCTACAAGTCCCAGTTGAACGACCAGGCCCAGGGGGGAAATCACTAGCCCCACGGCGAGGTTTAACAACCACACGACCAGTACCGCGGAGAAGTTCTGCCGGCAGAAGTGCAGCGCTTTCCGCCAGGAAACCACGACGCGCTCCCGTTCGGACACGACGATGCAATTGGCCACCCAGTAGACGATGCCGACCGCCGACACCAGTAACGATGCGATCACCATGCCGGCCAGCACCGCGGGGTTCGACAGGAGCTGACGGGTGAATTCGTGGGGGTCCAGGGTCGCTGGGGCGGGTGCCCCTTCCGCCGCCCCGGCAGGCATGGCCCTGGCAATCTCCTGCAGCGTCACGACCACGCTGAGGCACATCACCGGCACCATGACCACGAGGATCACTAGCGTGAACAGGGCCTGGCTTCCCAGCAGGCGGCGATAAAACGCCCGCCCGTAGACCCCGAATGGTCCCGGCCGTTGCCCGGGGGATTCGAGGCGGACGCGGACCTGACCGAGGATGCCGCCCTGCACCAGGGGGAAGAGGAAGAACACGGCCAGCGCCAGCACGAAGGTGCCGCAGGAGAAGCCCAGACTCAGCATCACGAGGTTCATGTCGGGTTGCTGCCCCGCCCCGCGCATCGCCTCCCCCTGAAGGCCCTGCCCGACTGCGGACAGCACTTGAACGGGGGCCTGTAACAGGAACACGAACAGCGCGCCGACGAGCGCGGCATGGGCGGCCGCGAAGCCGCGGGCGATGATGTGGCCGATTGACATGGCATGGCTCCTTTTCTCGACCGACCGGATTCGGGGCGGCTGCTGGTCGCGCCGACGTCACGAAATCCGGGCCGAAAACGAGGGCCGGGGCCGTGAGGTCGTACCCTAGAACCACCGCCTTGCCGAGTCCGGCGCCACACGGAGGAGGCGTACGTACAGGATCAGCAGCACCACGGGGCCGCCCACGAAGCCGGCTAGGCCCCAGAGCAACTGCCCGAATTGTGAGAAGCCCAACTCCATCGCCCATCGCGCACAGATTAGGGCACTCACCAGCGCGAGACCGAGTAACGCCACCTGAATGCCCATCGGTCGCCTCCTTGTCGTTTCGTGGTGCCGCCGCTCTGCCTGCCGCCTGTGCTTGCCCCCCACGCCTGGCGTCTGGGGCCGCACATCCCTCTTCCCGCGCGTCAGGCCCCGACGGCCGCGGCGCGCCGTGCATCGACCGTCTCGACCGCCTGAACGAGCAGGACGGCCAGGTAATCCATCGGACACGGACAGTCGCTACTGTGCTGCTGGGGGCAGTGCTCGCAGATCTGGTGGCGGTTGTTGTCCAGGTACGGCATGATCGAGGTGCTGTTGACTCCGTGGATGGCCTCGATCAACTCCGGCAGGTGCAGCTCGATGCCGCATTGCTTGCCCAGGGGGGCGCACGGCGGCCCGCCGGGGGGCCGATCGACGCAGCGCGTGCAGACCTGGAGCCGAATTTCGTCCAGGTATTCGGTGAGTTCCGCCGTGGTAACCATGACCTGACTCCTCTCAACAATGACCCTGAAGACTTCCACCCGCCGGCGCGCTTCTGAGGGTTATTCCGCGCCTTCCTGAGCCGGCCGCGAGTCGATGAACACGTCCGCGGCGGCAACGTACTCGCCCGGCCGGACGGCCCGACCCGCTGCTGTGGGTCGGCTCCTTGGGCCGACGTCGTCTGTGCGGAGGATAGCAAACCAAATACCGCGCAGCACCCCGCCTCGAGGAATTGCCGCATCTCGGCCGCAATCAACCGGATGTCCTGAACGGGCGGCCGCGAGCGCAGCGAGGTACGGCGACGAGGTGTCGCAATTCAGCACACCTTCGGGCCGTTCCCGCACAGCCGCCGCGCGCGCTTCCGCGGGCGGGCTCGCCGTCCCGGCCCGCTCGGGCCGCGGAATGGCGGCAGTTCTCGGATCCCGGTGCCGGCGCCGCCCGCGGGCACATTTCTTGCTCATCCGAATCCTGTCTTTGACGGACTGCACGTTTCCAGACGTCGCCCACCTTGCCGAGGAGGGACTGCCATGCTTCCCATACGAATTATCCTGCACCCGACCGACTTCTCGGACCAGGCCCAGCACGCCTTCGCGGCGGCCTGCTCGCTGGCGCGCGACCACGGCTCGCGCCTGATCGTTCTGTACGTTCGGGCCCCGGCGGTGGTCGCCTACGGCGAGTTGGGCCCGGTCGTGACCGACCTCGTCTGGACGCCGGCCGACGTGAAAGCCGGGCTCGCCGGGTTTCATCTCCCCGACCCCGGCGTGGAGGTCGAGTACCGCGTGGCCGAGGGGGAGCCGGCCGCGGAGATCGTTGGCCAGGCGCGCGTGCTGGGCGCCAACCTGATCGTGATGGGCACGCACGGCCGCACCGGGCTGGGCCGGCTCCTGATGGGCAGCGTCGCGGAGGCCGTCCTGCGCCGGGCGCCGTGCCCGGTGCTCTCGCTCAAGTCGCCCTTCGTCGTGGGAGCCAAGGAGCCGGTTGCACCCGCCGACGAGCTCGCCCCGGTCTAAGAGTCTGTTGCGAAAGCCGCTTGCGGCTTAGCGGAAGCCTGGAATCCGCTAAGCCACAAGCGGCTTTCGCAACAGACTCTAACACCTGCGCCGGGAGGCAGTGCTCGTTGAGCGGCGGGTCGCAGACCCGCCCGGGTCTGCGACCCGCCGCTGAGCGACGGACATCGCCGTGCGGGCGGGCTTGGCTCGCGAAGGGTGGGGATGGTAGAGTGATAATTGTGTCGCACTACCTGGAATTGCCGGCGGCCACGTGTGGGCGCCGTCCCCGAACCGACCTTCCATGTCAAATGCCACGCCTCCGCCCTTGCGCCTGTTGATCGTCGATGACGACGAGGCGTTGCGCCAGACCCTGGCCCGCCGGTTTCAGCGCCTCGGCATGGCCGTGGCGGAAGCGGCCGACGGCGAGGAGGCCCTCGCGAAGGCCGGCCACGCACCCTACGACGTGGCGCTGCTCGACCTGCACATGCCGGGCATGACCGGTATCGAGTTGCTGGGCCAGCTCAAGGAGCGCTGGCCCGAGTTGGAGGCCATCATGCTGACCGGCCACGGCAGCATCGAGACGGCCATTCAGGCCATGAAGCAGGGCGCTTACGACTACCTCACCAAGCCATTCCAGCTGCCGGAGCTGGAGGTCCACGTCCAGAAGGCTTACGAGAAGGTCCGGCTTGCCCGCCGGGAGCGCCAGTGGGTCGAGCAGCTGCGCTACGAGTCGCCGCGCTACTCCCTGGTCGGCTCCAGCCCGGGCCTGCAGCGCGTCCTGCGCCTGATCGAGAAGGTCGCGCCGACGGACTCGACCGTCCTGGTCCGCGGCGCCAGCGGCACCGGCAAGGAGTTGGTCGCCCGCGCCCTGCACATGAACAGCCCGCGGCGCGAGCGGCCGCTGGTCACCATCAACTGCGCCGCCCTGCAGGAGACGCTGCTGGAGAGCGAACTGTTCGGCCACGAGAAGGGCGCCTTCACCGGGGCGCTACAGGCCAAGCCTGGCTTGTTCGAGGTCGCGGAGGGGGGCACGCTGTTCATTGACGAGATCGCCGAGATGGCGCCCGGCCTCCAGGCGAAGCTCTTGCGCGTCCTGGAGGACGGCCACTACCGGCGGGTCGGCGGCACGCAGGAGACGCACGCCGACGTCCGCGTGGTGGCGGCTACCAACAAACCGCTCGAGGAGGAAATGAAAGCGGGCCGCTTCCGCGAGGACCTCTACTACCGGCTCGCCGTGGTGACCATCGAGCTGCCGCTCCTGCGCGAGCGCCCGCGGGACATCCCCGACTTGGTGGAGCACTTCCTGACGACGCGCCAGGTCGGGCCGACCCGCTCCCGCATCGACCCGGAGGCCGCCGCGGCGCTGGCGCAGTACAGCTGGCCCGGCAACGTCCGCGAGTTGGCCAACGTGCTCGAGCGGGCCCAGATCCTGGCCGAGAACCACGTCATCACCCTGGACGACCTGCCCGACAGCATCGTCGATGCCGCGCCGCTCGCCGTGGCCGGGGCGGACCCGGGGCTCCTGCGCGAAGTCGAGCGGCGGCACGTCCTGGAAGTCCTGGAGGAGTACAAGGGGAACAAGGTCCAGGCCGCCCGGGCCCTCGGCATCAGCCGCCGCGCCCTGTACCGGCTGATCGCCAAGTATGGGCTGGAGGGGGGCCGCGTCGCGAGCCAGTGAGGCCCCGGCAGGTCCGGCGAGCCGACTCAGTCACTGCCCTCGGCCGGGATCGGCCGTCGGGTCAGGTGGTGCGACAGCCGCCGGTGCGTGTCGTCGAGGCGCGACGACAGGACGATCGCCACCTGGCGATGAAACGCTGTCCCGAAGAGCGGGTCGCGCTCGCACATCTGCACGATCTGATCGACGGCGAGGACGGCCAGCCGGGTCGGCGTCACCGCGCGAGCCGTCGCCGTCATCGATCGCCGTCCCAGCACCGGCGACCAGCCGAGCAAGTCCCCCGGGCCGACCCGATGGACCTCCGCAACTTCCTGCGGCGACACGTGGACCTCGAGGCCCACCTCGCCTTCGAGCACGAAGTAGATGACCGACAAGTCCTGGCCCCGCCGGAAGATCACGGCGCCCGCCGGGCGCTCCTGCAGCTGGGCCATCCGGGCCAGGTCGTTGGCGTACGTCCCGCCCAGATTCCGCAAAAAGGGAATCTTATCCATTTCCTGTGGGAATATCATTATGCGTCCCTCGTGATGTGCGCCAGTTCGGTCCGATGCCACAGAGGGGGTAGGCATTTCCCGTGCCGGCACGCCGTCTCCCTCCCCGGAGAAGCTACTTGACCGATCTTCCCCGGAGGGCTGACTGTCCCACCATTCGGCTCGACGCCGTCCCGGCTGTGCGGTTTTGGACCGGGACTGTGCTGTTCTGCTCCAGAGAGGGGCCAGAGGACACAAGCCCGAAGCGCCCGCGAGGGGACACAAGCCCGAAGCGCCAGCGAGCGGAAGCCGACGTCCCTCGCTAGCGCGTCGGGCTTGTGTGACCAACTTCCTTGCCGGGGTAATGGCCTCGAATGCGGGCCGCACGGCAGGGCCCAAGACAGGGGAGAGGGCAGGCGCTTGACACTCCGGCACTCCGATTGCTAGACGCCCAACTACCGGCCAGGGTCTCACACACGGGTCCGCGAGTGGGGGCAAAGGTAGTCATGATCCCCGGGGCGTTCCAGATCGATCCGCAAGAGTTGGCGGCCGTCGTGCCCGACTGCTATGCCGAGTTCCGGCCGATCGTGGCCGACGGGCTGACGTTCTTCCTACGGCACCTCTCCCCGTTACGGCTGGCCGAGATCTTCCAGGCCCAGGCCGACCTGCCCGCCGACGCCGAACTCCCGCGCCGGCTGGTGCTGTTCCTCCACGCCTGCCCGGCGCTGCACAAGATCGGGCAAGTCGTCGCACGCAACCGTCACTTCGACCCGGAATTGCGCCGGCACCTCCAGGAGCTGGAAAGTCGCGAGCCGCACACGCCGCCCGAGCAGTGGCGGCCGATTCTCGAGCGCGAACTGGGCCCCGCGGCGGAGGAGTACCGCATCCGGGTGGGCGAGCGCCCCCTGGCCGAGGCAAGCGTGGCCGTCGTGGTGCCGCTCACCTGGTCAGACCCTGCCGACGGGGCCGACGCGCCCCGCCGGCACGGGGTGGCCAAGCTGCTCAAGCCCGGCGTCGTGGGGCGTCTCGACGAGGACCTCAACATCCTGGGCCGGCTGGCCGCCTATCTGGAGGAGCGATGGGCCGCCTACGGCCTCCCGCCGCTCGACTACCGCGAGATCCTCAACGATGTGGCCGACCTGCTCACCAATGAGGTGCAGGTGCGCCAGGAACAGGCACACCTGCGCCTTGCCGGAAGGCAATTCGCCGGACAGTCGGACGTGCAGGTTCCCGGGCTACTGCCCTTTTGCACAGGCGCCGTGACAACCATGGAGCGCGCCTACGGGTTCCGGGTCACGGACCCACAGGCAAGGCGTCCCTGGCAGCGACCGGCGTTGTTCTACTCGACGGTGCGCGCGCTGCTGTCGCAGGTGCTGTTCAGCCGCGACGAGTCGGTGCTGTTCCACGGCGACCCGCACGCCGGCAACCTGATGGCCACGCCCGACGGACGGCTGGCCATTCTGGACTGGAGCCTCGCCGGAGAACTGACAGCCGACGACCGGGTGCGGATGTCGCAGATCTTCGTGGGCGGCCTGGCTCGGGACGCGGCGCGGGTTTCCGCCGCCGTCGCCGGGCTGGCTCGTGACGGGGCCGACGAGGGCCTTATCCGCCGCCACGTCGCGGCGGCACTCGCCGGGGTCCGCTGGTACCAGCCGCCGGGACCGTCGTGGGCGATCGGGTTGCTCGACGCCCTGGCCGGGGCCGGCGTTCACTTTCCGCCGCGACTGCTGCTGTTCCGCAAGGCGTTCCTCATCCTTCAAGGAGTGCTTTCGGACGTGTGCCCCTTCGGCTCGCTGGAGGCGGCGCTGACCGCCGCGGCCCTGGCTCACCTCGCGTGGGAGTGGCCCGTGCGGTGGTACAAGCCACTGGACGACCGCGACTACGCCACCCACGTCAGCTCCGCCGACCTTATCCGCCTGGCCCTGCGCGCGTGGTGCCTCGTTTAGAAGCGGTATCAACAACCCTCTTGCCGCTTGCGGCTTCGCAGGAACGATTGCGAAGCCGCAAGCGGCTCTCCTACTGGAACTCTTCCCAGTCGATGTGGCGCATGTCGCCGTGCCGCAGGAACTGGCGGTGCATGGCCAGGCCCAGCGACAGGGACAGCGGCTCGTGCCCCGACTTGGTCATCTTCAGGTAGTCGCGCAATTGTTCGCGGTAATCCGGGTGGGCGCAGTTGTTGATGATCAACTGGGCGCGCTCGTGCGGGTCCTTGCCGCGCAGGTCGGCGACGCCCTGCTCGGTGACGATGACCTGCACCGAATGCTCGCTGTGGTCCATGTGCGAGGCCAGGGGCACGATGGCAGAGATCTTGCCCCCCTTGGCCGTCGAGGGGCAGGAGAACATCGACAGATAGGCATTGCGCGTGAAATCGCCCGAGCCGCCGATGCCGTTCATCATCGTCTTGCCCATCACGTGCGTCGAGTTCACGTTGCCGCCCAGGTCCACCTCGATCGCCGTGTTCATCGACACGACCCCCAGCCGGCGTACGACCTCGGGGCTATTGGAGACCTCCTGCGGCCGCAGCACGACCTGGCCCTTGAAGAAGTCCAGGTTCGCGATGACGTGGCGCATCGCGGCCGGCGACAGCGTCAGCGCGCAGGTGGACGCGCAGCGGCAGCGGCCGGATTCCAGCAGCGGGATGACCGAGTCTTGCAGCACCTCGGTGTACATCTCGAAGTCCGGGATTTCCCGGTTCTGCCCCATCGCCGACAGCACCGCGTTGGCGATGTTGCCCACGCCCGACTGGAGCGGCAGGAACCGGGGCGGGATCCGCCCGTCCCACATCTCGCCGGCCAGGAAGTCCGCCACGTGGTGCCCGATCTTGTCCGTCACCAGCGTCGGCTCATCGAAGGCGCCGTTCTCGTCCTCCAGGTCGGTCAGCACTACCCCGGCGATCTTGTTGGGGTCCACGAGGCAGATGGGCGAGCCGATGCGGTCCGTGACGTGGTACACCGGGATCTCCTGCCGCGCCGGCGGGTCCTTCGGCTCGAACAGGTCGTGCAGGCCCAGCAGATACGGCGGGTGCCTGGCGTTGAGCTCGATCAGCACGCGCTTCGCCAGGCGGAGGTAGGTGTTGGAGGCGCCGACCGAGGTGGTGAGGACCACGCCGCCGCCCGCGGTGAGGTCGCAGGCCTCCGCGACGGCCCAGTGGACGGGGCCGAGGAAGCCGTATCTGACCACCTGGGGCACCTGCGACAGGTGCATGTCGGCGAAGCGCACCTGGCCCGAGTTGATCTGCTTCCTCAGGGTCGGGTCCGACTGGTAGGGGATGCGGAAGCTGATCGCCTCGGCCGCCGCGAGGGCCCCGTCCAGGGAGCGCCCGGTGGAGGCGCCGGTCAGGACAGTGACCTTGAAGTCTCGGCCGGCGGCGTGCTCGCGCTTCGCTTTCTCGCCGAGCGCCTTCGGGATGGCCTTGGCCGCGCCGGCCGGGGTGAAGCCGCTGAAGCCGATGGTCGCGCCATGCGCGATGAGGTCGGCCGCCTCCTCCGCGGTCAGGATGGGAAATGGAAAAGCCATGGTCGATCCCGTGCGTGTAGCCGCCGCCCTCGATTTATCGTTTCGCGAAACGATAAATCGAGGGGGGCGGCTAAACAAGTGAAGAAAACGCCTCCAGGATGCGCCGAGCGGCGGCCGCGGCCGGGACGGTGCCGGCCAGCACCTCCCGTTCAAGGCTGTCCTGAATCGCCCGCACCGCGGGGTGTGCATGCAGGGCCTGCCGGAGTTGGTCCTCGACCAGGGCCCACAGCCAGCGGAGGTTCTGCCGCCGCCGCCGCTCGGCCAGACCCCCACTCGCCGCCAGTTGGGCGTGTCGTCGCTCGACGGCGCCCCACACGGCGTCCACGCGCTCCTGCTGCAAGGCGCTGCACGTCAGCACCGCGGGCGGGTCGCCCTGCCGGCCGGCCAACGATTGCAGGGCCATCCGGTACTGTTCGGCGGCCAACTCGGCGGCCGACCGGGTCGAGCCGTCGGCCTTGTTGACCGCGATCACGTCCACCAGCTCGAGCAGGCCGCGCTTGATCCCTTGCAGCTCGTCGCCGGCGCCGGGCAACATCAGACCCAGGAAGCAGTCGGTCATGTCGGCCACGACTGTCTCGGACTGACCGACGCCGACGGTCTCGACGAGGACGATGTTGTACCCGGCCGCCTCGCACACCAGCAGGGCTTCGCGCGTTTTCCGGGCGACGCCGCCGAGGGTGCCCGCCGAAGGAGACGGGCGGATGTAGGCGGCCGGAGCGACCGATAGCCGGGGCATCCGCGTCTTGTCGCCGAGGATGCTACCGCCGCTGACACCGCTGGACGGGTCCACGGCCAGCACGGCTATCCGCAGCCCGCGGCGCACGAGATACAGCCCCAGGGCCTCGATGAAGGTGCTCTTGCCGACCCCCGGTGGGCCGCTCACTGCGACCCGGACTGACCCGCCGGTGTGCGGCAGCAGCCGGGTGAGGAGACGCTCGGCCAGGGGTTGGTGACGGGGGCTGTTCGACTCGATCAGGGTCAGGGCGCGGGCCAGCACCGCCACGTCGCAGGCGCGCACGCCGGCATAGTACTCGTCCGCCGTCAGCTCCCGACGGCGTGGGCCACGGATTGGGGAAAAGTCGGCGGACATGTTAGTTCAGACTCACCCCCAGTCTGTCTGCGAGCACGCGCACCAGCTTGTCCGCTGCCTCCCCGATCACCGTCCCCGGGCCGAACACGGCGGACGCCCCGGCCTCGTACAGCGCCGGGTAGTCCTGCGGTGGGATCACCCCACCGGCGACGATCATGATGTCCTCGCGCCCCAGTTTGGTCAACTCCTGCCGCAGCTGCGGCACCAGGGTCAGGTGCCCGGCCGCCAGGGTGCTGACGCCGACTATGTGGACATCGTTCTCCACCGCCTGTCGGGCCGTCTCCGCGGGCGACTGGAACAGCGGGCCGACGTCCACGTCGAACCCCAGGTCAGCGAAGGCGGTGGCGATCACCTTCTGGCCGCGGTCGTGGCCGTCCTGCCCCATCTTGGCGACCAGCATCCGCGGCCGCCGGCCCTCAGCGCGCTCGAACCGCTCCACCAGCCGGCGCACTGCTTCCGTCACGGCTTGCCCTCCTCCGACCTCAGCCGCGTACACGCCCCGCACGACTCGTACCGGGGCCTCGTACCGCCCATAAACTCGCTCCAGCGCCTCGCTAATCTCGCCCACCGTGGCCTTCGCTCGGGCGGCGTCAATCGCCAGTTCCAGCAGGTTGCCGGTCCTCGTCCGGGCGGCGTCGGTCAGGGCCTTCAGGGTCGCATCGACCCGGGCCTGGTCGCGCTCGGCCCGCAGCTTCTTCAGGCTCGCGACCTGGGCCTCGCGGACGGCGGTGTTGTCCACCTTGAGTACGTCGATCTGTTCGGCCGTGGCCGGCCTGTACTTGTTCAACCCCACAACCGTCTGTTGGCCGGAGTCGATCCGTGCCTGGGTGCGAGCCGACGCCTCCTCGATCCGCATCTTGGGGATGCCCGCCTGGATGGCCTGGGTCATCCCGCCTAGCTCCTCGACCTCGCGGAGGTGTTGCCACGCCCGGCGGGCCAGGTCGTGCGTCAGTCGCTCGACGTAGTAACTGCCGCCCCACGGGTCGGCGACGTTGCAGGTGTCGGTCTCCTGCTGCAGGAACAGCTGCGTGTTGCGGGCGATGCGGGCGGAGAAGTCGGTCGGCAGGGCCAGCGCCTCGTCCAGGGCGTTGGTGTGCAGCGACTGCGTGTGCCCGTGGGCGGCGGCCATCGCCTCCAGGCAGGTCCGCGTCACGTTGTTGTACACGTCCTGGGCGGTCAGGCTCCAGCCGCTCGTCTGGCTGTGGGTCCGCAACGACAGGCTCTTGGCGTTCTTCGGGCCGAACGGCTTGATCAGCTTCGCCCAGAGCATGCGGGCGGCGCGCAGCTTGGCGACTTCCATGAAGTAGTTCATGCCGATGGCCCAAAAGAACGAGAGCCGCGGGCAGAAGGCGTCCACGTCCAGCCCAGCCTTCATCCCGGTGCGGACGTACTCCAAGCCGTCGGCCAGCGTGTAGGCCAATTCCAGATCGGCCGTGGCCCCCGCCTCTTGCATGTGGTAGCCGCTGATGCTGATGCTGTTGAACCTCGGCATCCGCCGACTCGTGTAATCGAAGATGTCGGCGATGATGCGGATACTTGGTTCCGGGGGATAGATGTAGGTGTTGCGGACCATGAACTCCTTGAGGATGTCGTTCTGGATGGTCCCCGAGAGCTGCTCCGGCTTCACGCCCTGCTCTTCGGCGGCGACGATGTACAGGGCCAGCACCGGCAGCACCGCCCCGTTCATGGTCATCGACACGCTCATCTTGTCGAGCGGGATGCCGTCGAACAGGGCGCGCATGTCGAGGAGGCTGTCGATGGCCACGCCGGCCATGCCGACGTCGCCGGCGACGCGCGGGTGGTCGGAGTCGTAGCCGCGGTGCGTCGCCAGGTCGAAGGCGATGCTGAGGCCCATCTGGCCGGCGGCGAGGTTGCGGCGGTAGAAGGCGTTGGAGTCCTTGGCCGTCGAGAAGCCGGCGTACTGGCGGACCGTCCACGGCCGCAGGACGTACATGGTGGGGTACGGCCCGCGGAGAAACGGCGGCATTCCGGGGAGGGTATCGAGGTGATCGACGCCGTGGAGGTCGATGGCCGTGTACAGCGGCTGGACCGAGATGCCCTCCGGCGTCTGCCAGGATTGCAGATTGCCGATTGCAGATTGCCGATTGTTCTCCCAATCTGCAATCTGCAATCGGCAATCTGCAATCCGAAGAGGAACGTCGGCGAAGTTCGGGATCGCACTCATGAGAGCAGCACTCCTTCCTCGCGGAGCATCTCGCGCAGGGCCGCCAGCACGTCGCACTTGATGAAGATGAAGCGGTCCACGCCGGCGGCCCGCCAGGCCGCCTCGTTGGCGCCGGGGTTGCCGGCCAGGACAACCGATCGCGCCCCAGAGGCCTTCAGCTTCGGGGTGAGCTGCGGCACCACTTCCGGATAGAGCTTGTCCGATGAGCAGATGACGACGACGCTCGCCCCGCTTTCGCTGAACGCCTTCGTGGCGGCGTCGGCGTCGCGGAAGCCGTCGTTGCCGATGACCTCGAAGCCGCCGGCCTCGAAGAAGTTCTTGGCGTACGTCGCCCGGGCGGTGTGGTGGGTGACCGGTCCCATGCTGGCCAGGAACACCCGCGGCCGCTTGCCGCGGGCCGCCTGCCAGGAGTCGCTGGCGGCGCGCAACTCCTCGAACGGCTCGGCGAACGGGTGGGGCGCAAGCGGCGGGATGACCGTCGGCTCGGTGTGGAAGCCCAGGGCCTCGGCCAGCTGGCCGATGGAAGCCCCCTTCTCGGCCGCGTCGATGGCCGTTGCGACCCGCTGGCCGGCCCAGGGGAGCGCGGTCAGTGCCGGGCTGTCGCGGCGGGCGCTCGCCAACCGCGCGACGGCCGCTGCCCGCAGGGCGATCCGGTCCGGGGCCGGCCGCACTACCGGCGCCTCGCCGACGTTTGGGAACTCGCTGACGCCGGTGATGCCCTCCTTGCGGCGGGCGAGGTTCCTGGCCCGGGGCGCGAAGGCGGAGTCGATTTGTTTGGCGACCCAACCGGTTTGGAACGCCCGGAGCATCCCGCCGCCGCGCTCCACTTCCTGGAAAATGCCCCAGGCCTTATCGGCCACCTGATCGGTGAGCCAGTCGAGATACCAGCTGCCGCCGGGCGGGTCGATGACGCGGTGCAGGTGCGCCTCCTCTTGCAAGACGAGGACGGTATTGCGGGCGATGCGGCGACTGAGGGCATCCGGCGGGCCGGCCACGGAGTCGAACGGCACCGACGTGATCGCCTCGGCCCCGCCGATCCCGGCGGCGAAACAGGCCACCGTGTTGCGCAGCAGGTTCACATAGGGGTCGCGCAGGGTCAGCACCCGCTTGCTGACGCGGGCGTGGACCCGCATGGCCCCGGCAGCCGGCGAGCCGCCGCACGCCTCGACGACCCGCGCCCACAGCCGCCGGGCGGCGCGCAGCTTGGCGATCGCCAGGAAGTGGTGCGTGCCCAGGCTGATGCTAAAGAGGATTTGCCGGGCGGCGCTATCGACGTCCAGTCCGGCCCGGGTCATGGCCCGCAGGTACTCGACCGCGGTACACATGCCGAAGCCGATGTCCTGGGCGGCGGTGGCCCCGGCGTGGTGATACGGGGCGGTGCCGACGCGGACGGCGGTGACGTGTGGGTAGTTCTTCGCCGTCCACGCCGCCAGGTCGGCCATCAGGACCAGGGTCGCAGCCGGCGACATGGGCAGCTGGCCGTCGCGGGCCAGCACCGCCAGCGGGTCGGCGTTGAAAGCGCCCCGAGCCTGCTCCGGGGTGACACCGCGTCGCCGCCACAGCGCCACCAGCGCCGCCGCGGCCGGCAGGAAGGCGGCGCCGGCCTCCAGCGTCACACCGACCCGGTCCAGGTGGACGTTGGCCAGGACGGCGGCGAAGTCGTCGGCGTGGTACGCCATCAGCCCGTCGCGGCCGGCGAGTTCCGCCGCCGCCGGGTCGTCGGGGTCCAGGCCGTTGCGGGCGGCGACGTCCAGCCGCAGCAGCAGCGAGGTGGCCCCCCCCTGGAGGTCGTCGAGGATCGCCAGGTTGGTGACGGCCGGGTCGGGGTGGGCGTGCTCCGGGCGGAGGTCCCAGCCGGTCCGCACCGCCCCGAGCGGCCGGGCGCCGCGCACGAACGGCGGCAGCCCGGGGAACCCATCCGGGTCCGCATCGCCGGGGCGGTCGCGCCGGCTGTAGACCGGCTGGACGTCGATGCCTTCGTAGGTGTGGGTGACGAGCTTCTGCTCGAACGACGCCCCTCCCAGGTCGGCCTCGGCCAGGGCCCGCCACTCGTCGTAGCCGGCCGGCGGGAAGTCGTC
>DATFNV010000348.1:0-19269 GCA_035266225.1 Gemmataceae bacterium | reverse complement strand
TTGAGCACGGTCAGCAATTCGTGCAGAACTCCGATCGCTCCGCCACTGTTGAAGTCATCATCCATGCAGGCCAGAAAGCGACGCCACAAGTCGCAGATCTGGTTCCCGAACTCGCGGTGTGGCCAGGCCTTCTCCATCTCTGCCGGGAAGCGCTCGGCAACTTTCGCCGGAAGGGTATAGAAGCTCTCCCCGCGAATCCGCTCGTAGCGCTCGAAAAAGCGGTAGAAGCCGTCCAGCGACTTCCGCACCTCCGCGAGCCGCTCGTCGCTCCACTCGATGGGGCTGCGGTAATGCGTCGCGAGCAATAGGAAGCGCACCGTCTCCGGGCTATGCTGCTTCAGCAGATCGACCACGTTGACGACGTTGCCGACCGAGCCGGCCATCTTGGCGTGGCCCATCTTCAGCAGGCCGTTGTGCATCCAGTAGCGCGCGAAGGTGTGGTCGGTGTACGACTCCGACTGGGCCAGTTCGTTCTCGTGGTGCGGGAACTGCAAGTCGAGCCCGCCGCCGTGGATGTCGAGCGTCGCGCCGAGGTACTTCATGCTCATGGCCGAGCACTCGATGTGCCACCCCGGCCGCCCCGGGCCCCACGGCGAATCCCACGCCGGCTCGCCCGGCTTCGACCCCTTCCACAGGGCGAAATCGCCGGGGTTGCGCTTCTTCTCGCTCACCTCGATGCGCGACCCCGCCTCCAGCTGCTCCGGGTCGCGGTTGCACAACTTGCCGTAATCGTGATCCTTGCTGATGTCGAAATAGACGTCGCCGCCGGCCGCGTAGGCGAAGCCCTTGTCGATCAGCCCTTGCATGATGGCGATCATCTCGGCGATGTGCTCGGTCGCCTTCGGCATGCGGTCGATGCCGGTCACGTTCAGCTTCTTCAGGCAGTCGAGGTAGTCCACGGTCATCTGCTCCGCGAGTTGCTGGACCGTCGTGCCCAGTTCCTTCGCCCGCTTGATGAGCTTGTCGTCCACGTCGGTGATATTGACGACCCAGTTAACCTCGTAGCCGAGGTAGGTCAGGTAGCGCTTGACGGTGTCGAAGATGACCGGGCCGACCATGTGGCCGACGTGGCTCGGCTTGTAGACGGTCGGGCCGCAGAGGTACATCCCTACCTTGCCGGGGCGCACCGTCTGGAAGTCCTCTTTCTGGCGGGTCAATGTATTGTAAACGCGCAACGGCATGACGCAACCTCGATGCGTTTAGCGCAAGCCCACCCGTTGCAACGGGTGGGCTTGCGCTAAACATTCTCCTTGTCGATGAGCACGACGGCCTGGCAGGCGATGGCCTCCGCCCGGCCGATGTGCCCGACCTTCTCACCGGTCTTGGCCTTCACATTCACCGCCCCCTCGTCGATGCCGAGCAAGCGGGCGAGGTTGTCGCGGATACGCCCCTTCAGCGGCCCCAGCTTCGGCTCCTGGGCGAAGACGATCACGTCCACATTGACAACCCGCCAGCCGTCGCGGTTCAGGCGCGCCAGCGTCTCGCGCAGGAACAGCGCCGAGTCGGCCCCGCGCCAGGCGGGGTCGGTGTCGGGGTAGGCGTCGCCGATGTCGCCGAGACCCGCGGCGCCGAGGAGGGCGTCGGTGACGGCGTGCAGCACCACGTCGGCGTCGCTGTGGCCGACCAGGCCGCGCGCGTGCTCCACGCGCACCCCACCCAGGATCAGGGGGCGGCCTTCCTCCAACCGGTGGGTGTCGTGACCGATGCCGACGCGCATGCCGAGGCGCCTCCCGCGAGTCGTCCGATGAAGGCGATTGTATCAGCCGCCGCCGGCGCCAGCGAGGCCGCCCGTCAGTCCTCGAACGGCACGCCGGCGGCGAAGTTCTCGAAGCGCATGAACTGCTTGAGGAACGTCAGGGTGATCTCGCCGGTCGGGCCGTTGCGCTGCTTGGCGATGATCAGCTCGACGGTCCCCTCGTGCTGGCCCGGCTCGTACAGCTCGGGCCGGTGCATCATCAGGACGGTGTCGGCGTCTTGCTCGATACTTCCCGACTCGCGTAAGTCGGCCAGGCGCGGCCGGTGGTCCTGGCGGTCTTCCGAGGCGCGGTTCACCTGGGCCAGGGCCAGGACGGGGATGCTCAGGTCCTTGGCCATGAACTTCAGGCGCCGTGAGATTTGCGCGACCTGCTCCTGGCGCGGGTCGCGGCGGTTCTCCGGCTCGATGAGCTGCAGGTAGTCGATGATGATCAGTCGGATGCCCTCCTTCAGACCCTCTTTCATCCGGAGCCGGCGGGCGTTGGCGTGGATGCGGAGCATGCTCTGTGCGGGGCTGTCGTCGATGAAGAGCTTCGCCTTGCGCAGGACGCCGCCGGCCGCGATCAGCTTGTCCATGTCCTCGCTGCCGAGCGTGCCCTTGCGCAGCCGGTGGCTGTCCACCTTGGCCTGGCAGCACAGCAGTCGTTCCGCCAGCTCGACGCGCGCCATCTCCAGGCTGACGAAGAAGACCGGCTGCGCCTCTTCAACGACAATATGCCTGGCAATATTCAGCGCCAGCCCGGTCTTGCCCACGGACGGCCTGGCGGCCAGGATAACGAGTTCCGAGTTGTGCAGCCCCGCCGTCTTTTCGTCGAGGTCCACGTAGCCGGTGGCCAGTCCGCTGACCGTCTGGTGGCCCTTCTGCACCCGCGTGTCGATGCGGTCGTAGGCGTCCTTGAGCACGTCGTGCAGGGAGAACGTCTGTGCGGTCACGCCCCTGTTGGCGATTTCAAAGATCTTGCCCTCGGCCGTCCCGAGCAGCTCCTCCGCGGGTTGTGTTTGATCGTAGGCGTCGCGCAAGATCTCGTTGCTGGCGTGAATGAGGGCGCGGACCATCCCCTTGTCGCGGACGATCTTCGCGTAGTGCTCGGCGTTGGCCGCGGTCGGGGCGGCGTCCCACAGTTCGGCGAGGTAGGGGTAGCCGCCGACGTCCTCGATCTGTTTCTCCTGCTGCAAGTAGTTGGCGAGTGTCACCAGGTCGGCCGGCTGCCCCCGGTCCACGCAGAGGGTGAGGATGGCCTGGAAGATTTTCTGATGGGCGTCGGTGTAGAAGTGCTCGGCACGGACGACGTTGATCACGTCGCTGACGACTTGATTGTCGCGCAGCATGCTCCCGAGGACGCTGCGCTCCGCGTCGAGGTTTTGCGGGGGAAGACGTTCCGGGCCTTCGGCGGGCATGACGACACCTCCCTGCGGCCGGGCGCCCCCGCGACGGCCGTGCCGCGGTCAGGGCTGGGAGGCTGTGCGCCCGGCGATGGTTCGTCGCCGTTGACTTGTCGTTTCGCGCTCGCGGCAGAGTGCATGAGCGCGAAACGACAAGTCAACGGCGGCGAAACGACTTATTTCTTCTCCGCTTGGCGGATGACGACCACCTGCACCTCGCTGTCGATCTCGTAGCCGAGGTGAATCTTGACGGCGTACAGGGCGATCTCCTTGATCGGGCCTTCCATCTTGACCATGTCGGGCTCGACGTGGAGGTTTTTGCCGCGCAGCGCCTTGGCGATCTCCGGGGCGCCGACGGAGCCGTAGAGGTGGCCCTCCTCGTTGGCGTTGGCCTCGATCTGGATCGGCGTGCGGCGGATCTGGTCGGCCATCGCTTTCAGGTCGGCGATGCGCGCCTCGCGTGCCTGATGTACGCGCACCTTGTAGCGCTCCAGCAGGCGCAGGTTGTGCTCGCTCGGCAGGGTGGCCAGACCCTTCGGCAGCAGGTAGTTGCGGCCGTAGCCGGGCTTCACCTCGACCAACTCACCCTGCTTGCCCAGGAAGGGCACGTCCTCGGTCAGGACCAGTTGCATCCCGCCGTGGTCGCCCTTACGCACTTGCTGACGTTGCTTGGTAGGCATGGTTCAACCTGTGTGTTTCAATCCGCCTCCGGCCCGAGGATCGGAGGAACTCCCCTTCCGGTCAGAAGGGGATATCACCACCGTCGCCGCCCGGGGACGGCTCGTCCACCATGTCCGGCTCGGGCTCGTCGGAGTTGCCATTCGAGGCCGGGGCCGAGGGAGCCGGACGCCGGGGCGCTGCTGGCGAACTCGGCCGAGAAGCGGCGCGGGGTGCGGGCGATCCTTCACTGTTCATCCCGTCCTGGCGCGGCTCCAGGAACTGGATGTTCTCCACGACGAGCTTCAACTTCGAGCGCTTCGAGCCGTCGTTCTTGTCTTGCCACTGGTCGAGCTTCAGGCGACCTTCGATGTACGCCTGGTGGCCCTTCTTGAGGTACTGCTCGATGAGGTCGCCGAGTTGTCGGCCACCCTCACGGCCACTATTCCAGGCTTCGCAGTCGATGAAGACCGGTTCTTCCTCCCACTGCCCTGATTGTGGGTTCTTTCGCCGGTTATTTACCGCGAAGCCGAAGTTGACGACCTTGTTGCCGCTCGGGATCGTCCGCGACTCGGGGTCGCGCGTCAGGCGACCGATCAACATCACCTTGTTCAAGTTGGCCATTGGGGCAATCTCCTGCGCTGAGGACCATGCATCCGCCGGGAACGCAGACCCATCGGGGGCCTGCTTACCCCTCTAGTATACATTCGTCAGCATGCCGAATGCAAGGGTAGCAGACCTTCCACTGCCTTTCTCGTCCCGCCGGGCGAAGGAACAGCCATCGCAAGCGCCCCGGTCCGCGCCGGCAAACCCCGTGGGGGCGGCGCTTTCCTAATCCTTGTCCTCTTCGCCGCGCCGGGGGCGGCGCGGGCCGCGGTCATCGCCGCGCGGGCCGCCCTCGCCGGTGCCATCACCGCCTTCCGGCTCGTGGACCGACTGCAGCGCCAGGGCGTGCTCATCGCGGGCCAGCTGCAGCATGATATCAACCAGCTTCGGATCGACGTAGAGCACCAGGTGGCGCAGCACCAATTCGGCGAGCTGCAAGTCGTGCTCGATGTTCTTCAGCTCCTTGCCCTCGGCCTTGAAGTAAGTGAGGTAGAAGAGCCCTTTCTTGTTCCCCTTGATGGGGTAGGCCAGGCGGCGCTCGTCCCACGGCCGGCTCGCCAGGATCTCCGCGTTGTTGCGTTCCAGGATCTGCTTGAGCTGCAGCGCCGCCGCGGGCACGTCGCCGGCCACCTTGTTCGTATCAAGCAAGAACATGCATTCGTAGACGTTCGCTGGCATCGTTGGTTCTCTCGCGCCGCCCCGAGGGCGGCGGCTAAACGGGAAACTCCTTGTTCACTCCGCGGGCTTCGGCTTCTTCGGCCGCTCCGGCCCGGCGTTGTACTTGTTCATGCACGCCTCGACGCCGTGATGGACCCAGTAAATGACGGCGTCGGCGGCGTTCCGGATCGCCTCTTCCATCACCGGCTTCTCGGAAGGGCGGAAGCGACTCAGCACGTAATCGACGGCGCCGGCCTCGCCGGGGGAGTCGATGCCGATCCGCAGCCGGGCGTACTCGTCGGTACCCAGATGGTTCCGGACGTCGCGCAGCCCCTTCTGCCCCCCGTCACTGCCGCGCGCCCTCACCCGCAACTTACCCGACGGCAGGTTGATGTCGTCGCAGACGACAAGCAGGTGTTCCACCGGCACCTGGTAGAAGTCCAGCACCTCGCGGACGCAACGGCCGCTGAGGTTCATGAACGTCTCCGGCTTGACGAGGAGGATTTTGTCCTCGCCCTCGATCAGCTCGGCGAGTTGCCCGTGGAAGCGCGACTGAAACCGGCCGGCCCGGGGACTCTCCGCCAGGTAATCGATCACCATGAACCCGATGTTGTGCCGGGTGCCGGCGTACTTGCTGCCGGGGTTGCCCAGGCCGACGACGATTTTCATGGCGATTGTCGCTAAGCCGCCAGCGGCTTACTTCTCCTCTTCGCCTTCCTCGGCCTTGGCCTGTCGGCCGATGACCTCGGGCTCGGCGGTCTCGGCAACCGGCGCCACGGCAGCGGCCGTCGGCTCGGCCTGCGGGGCGGTGATCTGGACGACGATCGCCTCCGCGTCGGCCATCGCCTTGACGCCTTCCGGCAGGCGCAGGTCCTTCACGTAGATGGCCTGGCCGAGCTGCAGTTCGCCGACGGGGACGCGGATCTCGTCGGGCACCGCGGTGACGAGGCACTCGACGTTGATGACGTGCAGCGGTTGGTCGAGGACGCCGCCGCCGCTAACGCCGGGGGCGATGCCGCGCAGGTGCAGCGGTACGCTGACCACGACGCGCTCGTCCTTGGACACGCGCCGGAAATCGACGTGCAGCACGTCCTTGCCGAGGTGGTCCCACTGCACTTCTTGAATGATGGCCGCCTGGGCGCTGCGGTCCGTCTTCAGCTCGACGAGGCGGGCGCCGAGGCGCAGCGCCTTGGCGAAGTCGTCCTGCGACAGGGCCAGGGTCACCGTCGCTTCCTTGTGCCCGTAGACCACCGCGGGCAGCAGGCCCTGCTTGCGCAGCCGCTTGACCGCCCGCGACCCGAAGCCGTCGCGCGGTTGAACCGCCAGTTGTACCGATTCGGCCATGTGTTTCTTTCGATCCTCGCCCGGCGGCGCCGGGCGCCAAAACAAAAAGAGAACACCGCACCGATCGGGCGGTGTTCCGTTTCAATCCTCGCCTGCCCCTTCGAGGAGAATATTATTTCAACCCGACCCGGACGTTGCAAGGGGGGGGCGCGGAAATTGCGCGGATTCCGCCAGGACCGGGAATTCCGTGCCCGTGCCCGTGCCCGTGCCCGTGCCCGTGCCCGTGCCCGAGTCAGCAACGGGCACGGGCACGGGCACGGGCACGGGCACGGGATTTCCTTTCCCCCCGCCCCGCGCCGCGTTATGATGGGCGAAGCGCGGCCGTCCTCTCCCCGGGTTGCACCCACTGCACTCGCAGCCACGGAGCGGTTCATGGAGTACCTCGAGATCACCGATATGCAAGGGCGCCGTCGCCGCGTCGAGCTGAAACGAAATCGGCTCCTTGTCGGCCGCGAGCCCACCTGCGACATCTACCTGCCGCACCCCAACGTCTCGCGTCGCCACGCCCAGATCCAGCGCAGCCCGCAAGGCGCCTGGATCCTGCAGGACCTCAACAGCCTCAACCACGTCTACGTCGAAGACCGCCCGGTGCAGCAAATCGTCCTCGAGAGCGGCACGGAAGTCCGCATCGCCGAGTACCGCCTGACCCTGCTCGAGGCGTCCACGATCATCGAGCCGGGCAAGGTTCCGACCGAGGACGCCGAGCCGTGGACCAACCTCGGCCCCGGCTGGCTGGAGCAAATGCACGCCTTCCAGCGCGAACTGCTCCGCGCCGAGCACGCCCGCAACGTGCTGGAGAAGCTGGCCCACGAGTTCAACCGCATCGCCCAGCCTCACGCCGTGGCCGTCGGCACCGCCAACGGCCCCGGCGGCCGCGAGCGCTACCACTGGGACGTCATTGTCTGCCCGGAAGGCGAGACGGGCGAGCCGCTCCTGGAGGAACTCGGCGCCCGCGTCCTGGGCGAGGAGAGCGACGTGCAGAGCTGGACGCGGCAGGCGCAAAACCGCGACACGCCTGGCCCGGTGCCCCCGCTGTGCCTGCTCTTCCCCATGAAGGGGCGCGGCGGCATCATCGGCCACGTCTTCGTCCAGCGCCCGCGCCTCGCGCCGCTGCCCCAGGAAGTGCAGCGTTACCTCAGCCTCCTCGTCATCCACGCGGGGCTGGTCTGGGACAACCTTCAGCTCGCCGAGCTGCGCAGTGCCCAGAAGCAGTTCGAGCAGGAGCTGCGGCAGGCGCGGCAGATCCAGATCGGCCTGTTCCCGCCGACCTTCGACGTCGATGGCCGCCTGAACGCCTTCGCCGTCAACCTGCCCAGCGTGCGCGTCAGCGGCGACTACTACGACCTGGTGAAGACGGGCCCGAACGCGGTCGCCTTTGTCATCGCCGACGCGATGGGCCACGGCATGCCGGCGGCGATCCTGATGGCGGCGGTGCGGGCCGGCCTGCGCATGGGGCTGTCGCTGGGGCAGCCGTGGGCCAAGGTCTTCAAGGGACTCGACGAGATCATCATGCAGGCCCGCCCCGAGTCGGTGTTCGTCACCGGCATCGTCGGGCAAATCGACCTGGAGAAGCGCGAATTGCAGATCGTGTCGGCCGGCCACCTGCCGCCGTCGCTGCTGGTCGGCGGGCGGCCGGTGTCGCTGCCGCCGGAGTGTCAGACGCGGCCGTGGGGACTCGACTTCGACAGCCCGTGGGAGGTGGGCCAGGTGTCGCTCGGCGGCGGCGACTGGTCGATCCTGTGCTACACCGACGGCGTTATCGAGGGCGGCCGGCCCAACGACTCCCTGAACGCGCAGCGGGCCGCCGCTTACCACCGCAGCAATGCGCACCTCTCCGCCGAGGATTTGTGCCAGGGGATCATCGGCGAGACGGCCTCGACGTACGCCGCGACCGGCTCGCTGGCCGACGACCAGACGGTGCTGGTGCTGCGCTCGGCGGGTGCGCGGGTCCGGCGCCCGCCCACGCTGCAACTCCCGCCGGTGACCTAGAATCTGTTCCGAAAGCCGCTTGCGGCTTAGCGTTCGCTTCACCGCGCTGGAGCGAACGCTAAGCCGCAAGCGGCTTTCGGAACAGATTCTTCGTGGCGGCCTCGATCATCAGACGACCGCTTCGGGAAGCGCCGACACGATCTCCTCCATGAGCCGCCGTGCATACGCGGTCAGGTCGGACGGAGACGTACTCACCACGCCGGGGGCAAATTCGGCCGTCTCGCAGGTGTCCAGCAGCGCGGCGAACGACCGTGCTAACCCGTCTTTCACGCCGCCGCGGCGCAGAGACGCTTCGGCGTCGTGCGGCGTTGCCTCACCGGGCGGCACCTGGAAGTGCTTGCGGAGGAAGTCCTGTAACGTCCGGCGCACGTCCGTGAACGTCGGCGCCGGGGCGAGCGGTTCCAGGCGTGGTTTCGGGAACGCGGGTAGGTCCGGCTCTGCCGGACGCACCCCCACTTCGCGCGGGCGCCGCAGCCGGCGCCATCCCCAGACGGCGGCGCAGGCCGCCAGCGCCACGGCCATCGCGCCTTCTGCCCACGGCCACAGCGAATCGGAGAGCGCGGCGGGCTCGCGTTGGGGGTCTTCCGCCGGTGCGGGCGAGGGCGCCGGTGGGGCCGGGGGCGCGTCGGGGGTGGCGTTCTGGGCCGGCGTCACGCGCAGAGCGATCGCCTCGCTGCGGGCGGTGCCAAACTTGTTCGCCTTGGGGTCGAAGTAGCTGACCGGAACGGGCGGCACCTCGGTGACCGCCTCGCTCAGCGGCCGCAGCGTGTAGGTGAACTCGCGCAGTTTGCCGCCGGTGGCGGTGCGCGCCTCCTCGGCACGGACACGGAAGTTGTTGGCGAACTCCGGCCGCGCCGCCAGGTCGGGCGCGCCGGTCGAGGCCACCGAGCCGTTTCCCTGGAGGCGAACCGTCAGGGTAAACGGGGTGCCCGCGGGCATCTCCGTCTGGCTGGCCTTCGCCGTCACGCGCACCTCGCCCATCGCCCCCGTGAAGTCGGCGGGGCGGTCGGCGCGGCGGCGCAGGTCGAGGATCGCGAAAGTCAGCGAGTCGCTGGCGACCACGAACGGCTCCCACTGACCCTTGTTGTTCCCCCCGGGCACGTAGACCTCGCCGGCCGCGTGCGCCGCCGCCAAGGTCACCTGCCCGCCCTCGCGCACGCGCAGGGGGACGGCCAGGCGACGGCGGTAGCGCGACGGGTCGAGGTCGGTCCCCTTGCCGTCGGCCGGCTCGTGCTCCATCTTCACCTCCCACGGGAAGGTGTTCACCCGGAAGCCGTGCTTGCCCGGCTCGATCGCCTTCTCCCGCACGACCTGCTCCAGTGGCTGCGCCGGCTCGACCTGCCGCGCCGCGTCGAGCGGCGGCACCGTCAGCGACACCTTGGTGACCGGCAGGTACGGATACGTCTTGTTGGCGTAATTCACCTGCCCGCGCTGGATGAGCAGATCGACGTAGAGCTGCACTTCCTCGCCGATGTCCGGCGTCGGGTCGGACAGCGACAGCCGCATTTCCACCCAGGGTTGCGGTTTCGCCTCGCTCACGTTGATGGACAGCGGCGGCGTGGTCGTGGCTTGACCCCCGGTGCTGACGCTGAACGCCGGGAGGCTGAGCTGGCCGCTGCGCTCCGGCGTCACCTGGTAGGTGAAGAGGTAATCGGTGGCGTTGAGGTCGGCCATTCCCGGGATGCCCTGCTGCCCCTTGAGCAGGTTCGGGTCGCCGAGCATTTTCGCCAGGTCGGGATCGAGGGCGGGCAGGTTCGGCATCTGGCCGAGGCCGCGCAGGGCGTTGACGAGGTGACGGCCGCCGCCCGCGTGGAAGACGCCCTGTCCTTCCAGCTCCGCGGCGAGTGTCGGGACCGACGTGGGCTCGCCGACCTGGGCGATTGTCGCCCCCGCGACGGAGGGCGCCTTCACCGTGGGCGTGTCGCCGGCGCCGCGCACGCGCACTGTCACCAGCACCGGCTGGCCGACCTGGGCGTTCTTGCGGTCGGCCTGCACCGTCACCTTCGCCGGCCCGGCCAGCGCCGGCACCGCGAGGGCGAACGTGAAGAGGGCGGCGGGCAGCCAGGGGAAACGGGGAGTTTGGCGGCCGGTCATGGCGTCCTCGTACGTGGGGCAGGCCGCCGGCCTGCCGGGGACAAGGCAGGCCGGCGGCCTGCCCCACTGTCGCTTAGAAACTGTCTCAACAACCCTCTTGCCGCTTGCGGCTTCGCAGGCAAGATTGCGAAGCCGCAAGCGGCGAAGTCATTCTTGTTACAGTTTCTTACCAGTCGCGCCGGCGGTCCGAGCCGGGGGTCTCGCCCTTGGCGGGGGCGGGAGGCGGCTGCCGGCTTTCGCGGGCATTCTGGATGCGCTGAATCGCCTGGCGCAGGCGGCGGGCGGCGGCGCGCTCCACGGGGTCGCCGCTGCCGTCGGTCTCGTCCGCCTCCGGCCCGTACTTGCCCGAGCCGAGGCGCGCCGAACCAAACGTCCCGCCCCCGCTGCCGGGGTCGTCGCGTTCGTTCGGCCGTGGCGGGGCGGGCTGGAACAGCTTGTCGGTCTTCTCCGGCTGGGGCGCGTCCTTGGCGTCGTGCGGCTGCCGGCCCTCGCCGGGGGCCCCGTGCGGCGCACCGTCCTTGCCGCCGGGCTGCGGCTCCTTGACCTCGTCCGACGTGCCGTCGCCCCCTCCGGTCTTGCCGTCGCGCGACGGCTTGTCCTGCTTCTCGTAGGTGACGCCGTCCGGGCCGACCATCTTGCCTTCCGTGGGTTTGCCTTTCTTCTTCGCCGCCGCATTGTCGTCCTTCGGCCCGGTGCCGGACTCCTTAGCGTCGCCGACGCCGTTCTTCCCGTTGGGGTTCGGCTTGCCGCCCTCGCCGGGCTTCCCCTTCTTCCCGGCACCGGGATCGTTCGCCTCGTTCGGACTCTTGGCCTGGCCAGGCGCCTTGCCGTTATCGTCCTTGCCGGGGTTGGGCTTCGGGCCGTCGCTTTTCTTCGGCGACTCGAGCGGTCCCGGCCCCTTGCCCGGTTTCTTCTTGCACTTGGGGCAGCCCCCCTTGTCGCACTGCTTGCACTCCCGCGTCTGTCGCTCTTTCGGGTCCGCGTTGGCGGCGGCATCCGATGCCTTCGTCGGTTGCTCCTTTTTCTCCCCCTTCGCCCCGTCCTTCGAGGACGGCTGCCCTTCGGCGCCGGGGGGCTGGACGGGGTCGGACGGGTCGTTTCGGGCCAGGGCGGGATCGGACGGTTTGTCCGGGTTGGACGGGTCCTCGCCGTTGGTGCCCTTATTGGATTCCGCAAACTCCGCGAGGATCAGGCGGGTCAATTCCAGGTTGTGGCGGGCGTCGTCGAAGAGGGAGCCGGCGGCGGACGTGCCGTCTTCCCGCGCCAGGCAGGCTTCGTAGTGCCGCGCCGCCCGCTCCAGCAACTCGGGGTCGGCGGCGCCCTCGTCCTTGCACGCCTCGCTGAAGGCACAGTTGCCGCGGTCGTATTCGGCCCGGGCGACGTGCGGCGCTTCGCCGTCCACCGAGCGCTGGTAAGTGTGGTCCGCGTCATCGAAGCGCCGCAAGCGGTACAGCGCCGCCGCGTGGTTGTGGGCGGCCGCGGCCGGGTCCGACGCCCCCTGCTCCGCCTGGCGGAAGCGCGCCTCGGCGCCGGCGAAGTCGCCGGCGCGATACGCCTCACTGCCGGCGGCCGCCGCCTCGACCGACGGGTGATCGAGGCGCCGGTGGACCTCGATTAGGGCCAGGCCGATAACCAGGCCGATCAGGATGCGCTTCATGAACGCGAGCCTTTCTCTTCCGTTGTCGTTGCGAACGGCGGCCGGCGCCGCCTCAGGCGCAGCCAGGTGAAATACCCCGTCCTGCCGGGCGCCGCCGGCGCGGGCCGGGCGTCGTGCAGCAGCGCCTCCAGGAGGAGCAGAAGCACCGCCGGCAGCAGGAACACCTGGAAGCGGTGGACGAACGTCGGCGACCGCCCCGACGATTGTAACTCCCTCACGGCCTTTCCTGCAACCAGCGCGCCGAACCAGCGGTCCAACTCTACGAAGCCGGTGCCGGCCGCGACGTATTGACCACCCGTTCGCTCCGTGATGCCGCGCAGCACCTCTTCCTCGAGCTTCGTCCGCACTAGCTCGCCCTTGAATTCGAGGTGGTTGCGCCGGCCGTCGCGCCCGACCACCGGGATGAGCGCCCTGTGGACCGGGTCGCCGAGGCCGATCGCGTTGACCGGGATGCCGAGCGTTTTCAACTCGTCGGCGGCCGCCAGGGTGTCCTCTTCCATGTCGCCGCCGTCGGAGATGAGGATCAGGTCGGTGTAGGGGGCCGCTTGCTTGTTAACCGCCAGGGCCGCCCGATGCAAGGCCAGCCCGATCGCCGTCCCCTCGTCGCCGCCGACGTCGCCGCGCAGCCGCAGCGTTTCGAGGGACGCTCGCGACAATTCCTCGTGAAAGCAGCGGTAATCGGTGGTGAGCGGGCAGAGAAGTGTGGCGCGGTCGGCGAAGGCGATCAGGCCGACGCGGTAGCCCCCCTGGCGCTCCAGGGAGACGGCCAGGTCGCGGACGTCGGCCTTGGCGCGGGCCAACCGGCTCGGGGCCACGTCCTCGGCCAACATGCTGCGGCTGACGTCGAGGAGGATGAGGACGTCGCGGCCGTGTGACGGGGCCTGCGGCGATTCGTCGATGAATTGGCCCCACTGCGGGCCGAGCAGGGCGACGGCGAGCAGGCCCACCGCCGCCAGGAACAGGGCGGCCTTGACCGCCCGCCGCCCCCGGCTGACCAGGAGCAGCGGCCCGGCGGTCGGGGCGTCAGCGAGGCGGCGCAGGCCGCGGCGACGGCGCAGCCAGGCCAGGGCCAGCAGGCCGGCGAGGGCCGCCGCGGCGAGCAGGCTCGCCGGGGTCAGTTGGGGATAGGCGTAGTGCATCGCTCCACCGATCACTGCCGCTTGCGGCTTCGCATGCCTTGCGAAGCCGCAAGCGGCTTCATCGTACCGCCAGGTGCCCGAGCATCACGTACAGCCAAACGAGGCTGCTGGCGAACGCCGAGATTACCAGGAAGACCAGCGGGCAAGAGCGGTCGTCCGCGGGCGCAGGGGTTCGGGTTTGCATCGTAAGCCCTCTTCATCCGTCCCAAAAAACGTGCCTTACGGGATTCGCAGTAAACGGGTCGCGGCCAGCGCCCGTTCCAGGAGCAGCAGCCCCAGCGCTGGCAGCAGGGCCGCCAGAAACCACTCGCGGCGGGTGACGTCGATGGACTTCTCCATGTGCGTCGTCTCCAGCCGGTCGATCTCCTGGTAAATATTCGCCAGGCCGTCGGTGTCCGCCGCCCGGTAGTATTTGCCCCCCGTCCGAGAGGCCATCCGTTCCATCAGCGGCTCGTCCACCGAGTCCCCGGCGGACCGTTGCCCCTGGGCTTCACGGAACACGTCGGCCAGCGTCCGCGGCTCCTTGCCGAAGTGATTGCCGACGGCGCCGATGGTGTACACCTTGATCTTCAGGTCCGCCGCCAGTTGTGCCGCCTCCGGCGGCGGCATCCCCTCCTTGATGTTGTGGCCGCCGTCGGTGAGCAGGATCACGACCTTCTGCTTCGTCGGGTCGTGCCGCAGCCGGTCGAGGGCCCAGGCCAGGGCGTCGCCGATGTTGGTGCCGACCGGCGGGGCGAGCTGGATGTCGTCCACGGCGTCGAGCACCGCCTTGTGGTCGAGCGTCAGCGGGCAGACCACGTCGGGGTCGCGGGCGAAGGTGATGACGCCGATCTTGTCGTTGGGCCGGCCGCCCAGGCCGTGCTCCCCGCCGGCCACGAAGAGCCGCACCGCCTGCTTGACCGCGTCCAGCCGCGAGATCGACTCGTTGCCGCGGTCGAAGTCGCGGTTGCGCATGCTGTAGCTATTGTCGATCACCAACTGCACCGCGATGCCGTCGGCGTAACCGTGCTCGTGGGCGTCGCTCGTCTGCGGCCGTGCCAGGGCCACCACGACGAGCAGAACCGCCGCCCCACGCAACCCGGCCAGGACGACTGGCCCGAGCAGGGCCAGGCCTGTCGGCAGGCTGCCGGCCAACCGCAAGGCGGAGAAGCGCGCCGCCCCGTGCTGCCGCGGTCGCAGCGACCACCACAGCGCCAGGGGCACCAGCGGCAGCAGCAGAAAGGCTTCCGGGTTGGCGAAGCGCATCGTGGGGAGCCCTTGACGATCAGGGGAGAACGGGCCAATACGGCAGAGTCGCAACAACCGTGCCTTCCGCGCCGTCTCAACTATAGTTCACAAGTGTTAGCGATGCCGGGAACTTCGCCGCCCCGCGCCAGCCTTGATTCGAGTATGATCATGCGTATCATTCCAGTCCTCGACGTCATGGGCGGCGTGGTGGTCCGCGGCGTCGGCGGCCGGCGCCACGAGTACCACCCCATCGTCAGCCGACTGACGCCGGCGTGTACCCCGCGCGAGGTCGCCGCCGCATTCCGGGAGCACTTCGGCTCGAGTGTGCTTTATCTCGCGGACCTCGATGCGATCACCGGGGCGCAGCCCGCGCTCGCATTGTATGAGTCGCTGCGGCGTGAGGGTTTCGCACTCTGGGTCGATGCGGGCGTGCGCGATGCCGAAGGGGCTCAGCCGATCGCCGCCGCGGGGGTCGAGGGTATCGTGATTGGACTGGAGACGGTGGCCGGGCCCGGAGAGTTGGCCCGCGCGTGCGGCGACTTGGGCTCGCGCGTCGTCTTTTCGCTTGACCTCAAGGGGGGAGAGCCGCTCGGGAACCTGTCGGCGTGGAGGCGAGATGCCCAGGGGATCGCGGCTCAGGCGGTCGCCGCCGGCGTGCGGCGCTTGCTGGTCCTCGACCTGCTCCGCGTCGGTGAGGGGAGCGGATTCGGGACGGAAAAGCTCTGTCGGGCGCTGGCGTCGGACCATCCCGGCGTGGAATTGGCGGCGGGCGGCGGCGTGCGCGGCGTCGCCGATCTGCGGCGGCTGCGGGACTGTGGCGTCGGCACGGCCCTCGTCGCCTCGGCGCTGCACGACGGGACGCTGCGCCGGCAGGATCTGGACGAGTTACGGGCGCCACTCGACGGTCGCTGACTGGCCGATGTTTTCTTCGACCTCGACGCGCAGCACCTCCGGCGTGAATTGATAGTGCTGGCGTAGGTCCTCGACAAGTCGGTGGGCAATGTAGCGTGCCAGCAGCTCGGCGGTGGTGTTCTCGATGGGCAAGAGGACGCAATCGCCGCGCGGGAACAGCCAGTGCCGCTCGCGGTAGCGCACGCTGACGCTCTGCGGCCCCTCTTCCACGGTGATGTGCGGGTTGCGCGTCGGCAGCATCATGCGGTGGTCGAGTTCTTCGGTGATCGCTCGGGTGCGGTGCTTCAGGGCGATGAAATCGAAGACGTACTGGTTCTCGTCGAGGCCGCCCTCGATCTCGACGGCGGTGCGGTAGTTGTGGCCGTGCAGCCGCTCGCACCGGTCGCCCTCGTAGCTGATGAAGTGACCCGAACAGAAGACGAGATGGTCCTTCGTCACGCGGACCTTGAAGCGTTCGGCCATGGGAACAGTTGTCGGTGATCAGTTGCCGGTACTCGGACAGCCCGGCCGCTATTCTACTGAGTCGCCGCACGCCGTCACAGGTAGGGATCCCTCAAGGGACGCTGCGGATACTGCCCGGGAATCGCAAAGACCGAATGTCTTTACCATTCCTGACCGTCTTTTTCTGCCTTTCCTCGTTATACCGGGCCTTGTGTGATCGATACGTGGGCCCCCGGGGTACTTGTCGAGCAAGTCCCGGTACTCCGGCACGCCGCGGAGGAGTTCCGCCGCCGCGCCCCCATCGTGCGCCCCCGCCCCACACGCCGCGCACAGCCGCAACGGCACCGTGTACGCTAGGTCCCGCCCGTATTCGTGCGGCCTCAGCGGTCGCCGCCGGAAAAAGATCACGGGGAGGAAGAGGATCGAGAGGACGAGCAGCGGCCAGTCGAACTTCCGCGCGCCGCTCGGTAGTGCCCGCTCACACTCCACCTCGCACCAAATCACGCGGTCAGCCCGTCCCCCGCAACCGGCGCAAGGGCCGCGCAGGGCCGCTCCCGTGCTCAGCAGACGTTCGATGGCCCACTCGGGGGGCGCGGCCATGGGAGCGCCCGCCGCGGCGCGCAGCGCGCGGAGGGAGGGAACCTCAATCGGCCGCCCGCAATGGCAGCGGGCGGTAGTGCCCGCCGCCTCCTCGGTGACGGGGATCACCGCGCCACACTCACAAGGCACCTCGTACTGCATCACACCCCCCACGGAAGCCGACCTGGTGTGCAGCCTGACCGGCGCCAGGCAGCGTCGGCAGCGGGATCTCACGCGGCCTCCACCGCAGCGTAGACCTTCCCCTTCTGAGTCAACCAGGCGATGTCTCCTCGCTCGGCACGCTCCTTGACCTCTCGGAGGAGTTGTACCGTTTCGGACTCGTAGCACGGCTCGCTCGGGTCATCGACCGGGATGACCATCTCCACCTCCACAGCAACCACGTACTTCTCGCTCTGAATCAACCGGGTCCGCTTGACGCGCTGTCCGGGAATACGCATGGCTAGCCCCTGTCGAAGAAGTGGACGATGCACTACTTGATGAACAGCATCTCGCGGTACGTCGGCAGCGGCCAGTAGTCGTCGGCCACCATCGTCTCCAGCTTGTCGCCGAGGGTGCGGACGGCGTTCATCGCCGGCAGCACGTTGTCGCGCATGTATTTGGCGTGGGCGTAGGCGTCGCCGTCGCCGTGGTGCGCCAGGGCCTTGTCGAGGGCCGAGGTGGCCGCCTGCAGGTCGCTGATGCTCTTCGTGAGGCTCTTCAGCAACTCGACCTGGGCGCCGTTCTCGACGCCGGCCGCCTTGGTCGCGTTGACTGCCTGGGCCACCTCCGACTGGTAGCGCAGGCAGGCCGGCAGGATCTGCGTCCGCGCCATCCCGCTCGTCAGCTGCCCCTCAATGTTCACCGTCTTGACGTAGTTCTCGCTGAGGATCGTCAAGCGGCTTTGCAGCTCGCGCTCCGTGTACACCTTGTACTTCGTGAACAGGTCGATCGAGTCCTTGCGCGTGATCACCGGCAGGCACTCGACGGTGTTCTTGAGGTTCGGCAGGCCGCGGCGCTCGGCCTCCTTGTGCCATTCTTCCGTATAGTTATCCCCGTTGAAGATGACCTTCTTGCTCTCCCTGAGCATCGCCGTCAGCAGCTCCTGGATGGCCTTGTTCAGGTCCTTGCCCTGCGACTTGACGGCGTTCTCCAGGTGGGTCGCCACGTAGTCGAGCGACTCGGCCACGATGGTGTTGAGGACCGTGTTGGGGCCGGCGATCGACTGCGAGCCGCCCACGGCCCGGAACTCGAACTTGTTGCCGGTGAAGGCGAACGGGCTGGTACGGTTGCGGTCGCCGGCGTCGCGCGGCAGCTTCGGCAGTACCGAGACGCCGATCTCCATGTAGCCGCCCTGCTTGGTGCTCTTGGCGGCGCCCTTCTCGAGCTGGTCCATCACGTCCTGGAGCTGCTCGCCCAGGAAGACCGAGATAATGGCCGGCGGGGCCTCGTTGGCGCCGAGGCGGTGGTCGTTGGCGGCGCCGCAGACCGACACGCGCAGCAGTTCGGGATACTTAGCCACGGCGCGGAGGACGGCCACGCAGAAGACCAGGAACTGGGCGTTGTCGTGCGGCGTGTCGCCGGGGTTAAGGAGGTTCTCGCCGGCGTCGGTGGCCATCGACCAGTTGTTGTGCTTGCCGGAGCCGTTGATGCCGGCGAAAGGCTTCTCGTGCAGCAGACAGGCCAGACCGTACTTGTCGGCCGTCCGCCGCAGCAAGTCCATCGTCAGCATCTGGTGATCGGTCGCCAGGTTCGAGTTCTCGAAGATCGGCGCCAGCTCGTACTGGCTGGGGGCGACCTCGTTGTGGCGCGTCTTGACCGGCACCCCGAGTTTGAACAGCTCGAACTCGGCCTCGGCCATGCACGCCAGCACGCGCTCCTCGATGGCGCCGAAGTACTGGTCTTCCAGTTCCTGCCCCTTGGGCGGTTTGGCGCCGAACAGGGTGCGACCCGCGTTGATGAGGTCGGGCCGCAGGTAGAAGAAGTGCTTGTCGATCATGAAGTATTCCTGCTCCGGCCCGACGGTGGTGAAGACCTTCTTCGCGTCGTGGTTGCCGAACAGGCGCAGGATGCGCAGGGCCTGGGTGGACAGCGCCTCCATCGAGCGCAGGAGCGGCGTCTTCTTGTCGAGCGCCTCGCCGGTCCAGCTCAGGAAAGCGGTCGGGATGACGAGGGTGGCGCCGTTAGGCCCTTCGCGGATGTAGGCGGGACTGGTCGGGTCCCAGGCGGTGTAGCCGCGAGCCTCGAAGGTGGCACGGATGCCGCCGGAGGGGAACGACGAGGCGTCGGGCTCGCCGCGGACCAACTCTTTGCCGCTGAACTCGGTGATGGCCGCCGCGTCGGAGACGGGGACGACGAAGCTGTCGTGCTTCTCGGCCGTCAGGCCGGTCATGGGCTGGAAGATGTGGGTGTAGTGGGTGCTGCCGCGCTCCATCGCCCAGTCCTTCATGGCGCTGGCGACGGTGTCGGCGATGGCCGGGTCGAGCGGGGCGCCCTGCTTGATGGTTCGCTGCAGGGCCTTGAAAATGGGCTTGGGCAGGCGCTGACGCTGGACGTCCTCGTTGAAGACGTTGCTGCCGAACAGCTCGGCGATGTGCGTCTCCTTGAAATTGACGTGGTTGAGGCGGTAGCGGGCGCCGGCGATGGCGGCAATCGCCTGCTGACGGACGTTCTGACCCATTTCTGGTTGGTCTCCTGAAGGGTGCGGAGGGAGTCTGAACACCGCACGGCTTCGGCGGCTGCGTTGGTGGTTAGAAGACGTCACGACCGGCGGACGGCCCCTGCCTCCTGCTACGGCCGTCCGGGTGGTGGGAGAGTTGGGTTTTTGATACG
>DATFNV010000347.1:0-5903 GCA_035266225.1 Gemmataceae bacterium | reverse complement strand
AGCTTGAGCCATCATCACGGTAACACAACCTCAACGGTAGTGGGGATGCTCAAGCTCATGCTCGGTCTTCCTCGAGTTTCTCAGGTGTAATGCTCAGGCTCAGCATTTCACGGGTCTGCGAATCGGTTACAGTAGAGCTAGCACCAAACGGTTTGTTGGGGATTTTTTAGCAAGTTCGCCGCGCGGCGCTTTATGCTCAGGGTGAGGTCGTCGCCCGCGGGTTCTGGCACGGAGCGCCCTCATGAGCGATACCGCTTCCACATTCCAGGACTGGCTCACCCAGGCCGAACTTCCCGCGTCTCTGCTGACCCCCGAGGTCCGCGCACTCCGCCACGCCGTCTTCCGCTTCCGGCAGCAACAAGGCCAGGATTACTACTCCCGCCGCCTCCTCAGCCACCTGCTGCTGCACTGCGGGTGCGGCCTCAAGGTGACCCAGGTCGCACGACTCACCGGCTTTGGCCGGGCTACCGCCTCGCGGCACCAAGGGCTTTCCTCCAAGGAGGTTATCCAGGCCAGCCACCGACGCCTGGCCGGCCGCCCCTACGGTAATCTTCTGCCACGTTACGCCGGGCCTGTCGCCCAGTTCCTCTGTGACAACCCCCACGCGACCCACTACGACACCCTCGACTTCCTCACACGCACCTTCGGCGTCGCCGTCTCCCTTCAGGCCCTGCACACCTTCCTCAACACCTATGGCCTCGATCGGGCCACACGCCACGCCCGCGCTGGCGCCGGGCCCGCAGGATCCCGCGCCCGACCCCAATGGCCCCGACCCGCCGCCCGTCCTCGTGTCGGCCACGCCACCCCAGCCGCCGGCCCCAGGCCAAGCCGTCCCCCCTCCCGCCATCGGCCCTTCACTTCGCGACCACGCAATACGCCGGTGCCTTCCTGCTCCTGCCCCAGGCCCTCCGCTGGCGCGCCGTCGCCAACGACTGCTTCACCGACGACTATGGCACGCTGGAGCGGGGCCTGCTCACCAGCGTCTTCGCCCCGCTCGTCGGCCTCGGCCGCATCTTCCACTGCGACCCGATGAACGATCTGGGCTTCGCCTGGCTCAGCGGCGGCCGGCGTTGCCCGTCACGCTACCCCGTCGGCGGCTGGCGCCGCCACCTGAGCTGGCACGAGGTCGATGCCTTCTGCCGCCGCACCGCCGCCTGGGAGTGGGTCGAGGGCGAAGACGCCCTGGTCAGCTTCGACGACCACGTCATCCCGCGCTGGACGCGCAAGTTCCGCATCCCCAAAGGGTTTAGCACGACGCGCAACAAGCACAGGCGCTGCGAGAAGCTGTTCTTCGGCTATGACGTCGGCTCCCGGCGTTTCCTGTGCGTCCGCGCCACCCCCGGCAACGTCGGGCGGCGCGACCTGAGCGTGTCACTGACCCGGCGGGTGCTGCGCGAGGGCCGGCCGCGTTCGTTGCACGCCTTGTTCGACGCGGCGGCGGGGAAGTCGGACGCGGACGTGCGCGCCTTGTGGGATCGGGTCGAGGATGAGCCGACGCTGACAGTGACGCTGCGGGCGTGTCGCTACCCGACGCGGTTGGCCCAGTGGAAGCAGTTGCCGAGCGGACTGTTCGTGGCCTACGAGGAGCCGGGCCCGTACGTGGGGGCGCCGGCCAAGGAGATCCGGCTGGCGGATCAGGATCTGGTCGTGCCGGTCATGAAGAAGTTACAAGAGCGTTTTGAAGGTAAAATCAAGAGTGCGTCGTTCGACCGGGGCTTTCACACGCCGGAGAATCAGCAGAAACTGGGGGAGATAGTGGGGACGCCCTGTATTGCCACGAAAGGGCAGGAGAAGGGGCGTCGCCAGCAGAAAGAAGGGACGGTGGCTTTTCGCAAAGCGCGTCAGAGCCATCCGGGAGTGGAGTCGGTGATCGGTGCCTTGCAGTCCGGCAATGGTTTGCAGCGTTGTCGCGATCGTAGCCGACAGGGGTTTGAGCGTTACATAGGGCTGGGCATCCTGGGTCGCAATCTCCAGACGCTGGGCAAGCTGCTGCTGGCCCAGAACAAGGCGGATTGCCAAGCTGCCAAGTCCAAACGCAAGCGTCAGGCGAGTTAATCGCCGGCTGAAGCGAGCAACGGTGCGGAAGCAACCTCGGCGCAACAGGTGCGCAGTGAACCGAGAGAAAACCCTTCGATGACGGCTTGCACGGTGACATCGGCTGACAATGCCATTGTCAATGACATGTCACAAGATATCAGGTAAGTGGCATAAATGAAAAATCGCCCTTTTTCCGACGGACACTAAGAAAAGGCGAGCACCACGCCCCGCGGCACGCGAACCGGCCGCGATTCGCTCATTCATCCACAGGACACGCCTAACTTGCCTTTCGCCGCCGACGAGCCTGAGGAGTACGAACTGCTGCAAGCCCTTGCCCCGGCCGCCTACCGCAACGGCGAGCCTCGCCCTGAAATCCTGGCCGCGCTCGGCGACAAGGATCCTGCGCGGCGGGCTGCCGGGGCCTTCGTTCTTGCTCGAACGCTGCCGGCCGAAGCGCAGGAGATGGTAGTTCGGCTGCTGGGCGACAAGGATACCCGCGTCCGCTTGTTTGCCGCCCGCGCCCTCGTGCGGGCCGGAGGCAGCGCCGGCCTCCCTGTTTTGATCGCCCTGCTCGGGGAAGCGCGACTGCCCCTCGCCTGGCAAGCGGAAGCGCTGCTGACTGAGTCCGCGGGCGCCAGGCGCCCTGCGACCATTCTTACGGGCAGTGCGGCGTCGCGTAAGGAATGCCGCGCCGCCTGGGAAGCGTGGTGGAAAGCCGAGTCTGGGCGATTGGACCTGTCGCGGGTTCGCTGGCGCGAGGACGACCGCGGGTCGATCCTCGTCGCCGAACTGGACGAGGGCCGACTCGCGAATTACGGCCGGGATTACAGGCTCCGCTGGGAGACGGAAGGCCCGCACGGGCCGCTCGACGTGCAGCTGCTCCCGAGCGGGCGCCTGTTGGTGGCCGAGAACCACGCTGGCCTGGTGAGCGAGCGCGACCGCAGCGGCAAGGTCGTGCGGGAGATGAACCTGGCCCGCCCCGGCCGCTCGGGCGCCTCCCTGGTGGGTAGTTGCCAGCGCTTGCCCGACGGCCATACCCTGATCGCGACGCGCAAGCAACTCCAGGAAGCGGATGCCGAAGGGAATCCGCTCTGGTCGGTCAAGTGGGATGGCTTGCTCTGGGACGCGCATAAGCTCCGCGACGGCCGCATCGTCGCCTTGACCGCGGACGACACCGAGAAATCATGGCACGGTGCCGGGCCGTCGCCAGGCCACGTTGCGATTTTGAGTGCCCAAGGTAAGGAGCTGGGTAGCTTCGGCCAAAACGAACTGAAAGTACTCATGCCCTGGTCGCGATTGACGGTGCTACCCAACGGGCCTATTCTTGTTCCCTGCAGGTCGGAGAACAGTCAAGTCGTTGACTATACCCTCACAGGAGAAAAAGTGTGGGAGTGCGGCAGCCCTCCCGGTGGAGACTGTACGTGTGCCGCCCGTCTGCCGAATGGTCATACGTTGGTGGCCATGCCCAGAGCCTCGAAGGTGCTCGAAGTGGACCGCGGCGGCAAGGTGGTCCACGAGCTGAAGATCGAGGGTCGCCCCTGGCATGTCCAGGTGGTCCGTTGATCTCAGGGATCCCGGGGACGGATTATACTCACGCCAGTTGATTTCCGGTTGTTTAGCGGCCGCCCTCGGGGCGGCGCGGATTCATCGTTTCGCGAATCGATAAAGCGAGGGCGCCGGCTCAACGTCGGTTTTGCAACGGCGAGGGTAGACACCAGGTCGGTCAAGAACGCGATTCGCCGGACAGACACAAATCGCCCGCCGCACACGGCATCGCAAGGTGTGCGAAGCCGCAAGCGGCCCGAGGATCACTCCCCCCAGCGCACGTCGAACAGCAACTCGCCGTGCGCCCGGGACGGCGGCACGACCAGCAGGTAGCCGCAGTCGCGCCGGCCGTCCCAGACGAACACGTAGTTGTTGGCCGACACCCGGCTATTCAACTTCGGCACCCTCCCCGCGGCCGGCGGCGTCAGACGCACCTCGGCGAACAGCAGCGGCACCAGGTGCCGATCCTCGTCCTCCCCCGCCTTGGTGACCAGGCCGGCCAGGCGCGCGTTCGGCCAGGTCCGCGCCAGATGCTTCTCCGTCTTCATCTGCTCGTACTTCTCGTCCGGTCGCACCAGGGAGACCAGGTCGCCCTTGACCTGGTGGTGGACCCCGGGCAAGGCGTCGCGTGGCGGATCCGGCAGCGGCAGCTTCAGCGTCGGGTCTCCCCACAGGGTGAAGGCCCACGCCGAGCGCACGTTGGCCCCGGTCAACTTGGCGTTCTCGCCCAGGCGCTTTTGCTTCAGCAGGGAATAGGCCAGGATGAAGTTCTTGCTCTGGCGCAGACTGGCGCCCAGCGACTGATCCTCGTAGAGGGTGGCGTCGAAGAAGGCCAGCGAGAAGGCGCCCCCCGTGCCGGAGTAGGTGCGCGTCGAGGAGCCGACCACGGCGACCGCCCCTCTCTGCATCAGCGGCTTGACCTCGGTGGGGTTCAGGGCCAGGCAGCTTTGCAGGAACACCAGCGACGGCCGTAGCGGCTCGGTCCACGTCGGCACCTTGAACTCCTCCACCATCGTCTTGTAGTGCCCCTCCCAGAGGAAGAGGTCGGCGTCGGGCCAGGCGCGGCGCAATTCGTCGGCCTTGACGTCCTCGCCGAACATCGCCGTGGTGTCGTAGCCGCGGTTTTGCAGTTCCCGTGCCGTGTGCCGGGAGAACATTTCCAGCAGCGGCAGACCGCCGCCGGGGTCGCTGGCCACCACCGCCTTGCGCGGGCCGCGGCCGCCGGCCATCAGGCGCTGCCGCGCCAGGGCCAGGGCGACGAGTCCGGGGTCGTCGGAGAACAGCCGGCCGGTGGCGAACGTGAACGCCTCCTCGCCCTCGGGCGTCAGCGGCTCCATCTCGATCTCTGCGTCCTTGCCTTCCGCGGGGTTCTTGCGGTGTTCCATCGGGATCGCCTTGAGGTCGGCGACGAGGATCAGGTTCTCGGCCCGGCGGAGGTCGGCGTTCTTGAGGGCGGCGCGGACCAGCGCCGCGGTGTTGTCGCCGGCTGCGTTCGTCAGCAGCAGCGCTCCCCGCCGTTGGAGGGCCACCCACGGGGCCAGGCGCGCCAGCGCGACCCCCGTCTTGGCGTCGGCGGGATTGGCGACGACCAGCGCCTCCACCTTGCCGCGCTCGAGCTGCCGGCGCAGGTACTCGGCGGACACGGCGGCCTCGTCGGCCAGCGCCGTCACCTTGGCGTACTTCAGCTTGCGGCACAGCGGCGCCGCCTCGCCGACGGCGAACACATCCTCCGGCCTCCAGTCGGCCACGCGGCGGGCCAACTCGTCGGCCTCGCGATCCTGCCCACGCAGGACGAACAGCGGCGCCCGCGCCGCCCCGGCGAGGCAGGCGGCTTGCAACAGCAGACCGCGTGGGCGCGAAGGGCAGACCACGACGCGCTCGGCCTGCGGGAACAGGGCGTCCAGGAGGGGACCGGGCGACCCCGCATTCCACGTCAGGGCCGGGGCGAGCGAGACGCCCAGGCGGCGCTCGCGCTCCGCGGTGTCGTCGGCGAACGTCCCGACCGGGACGACGCGCTCGGGGCGGAACGCCGCCAGGAAGCCCTTCAGGTAGTCGCCGCTGCCGGGCGTGTCGAAGAGGACGACGGGCGCCGGCTCACGGGCGGCGACGGCGGACGTGAGAGTGAGGAGGTCTTCGTCGGGGAGTTCGCCGACGAGGTAGACCACACGCGCCGGGGCGGCGGCGGACAGGGGCCGTGGGGCGACCCCGCACGCCAGGATCGCCAGGACCATCAGGGGACGCAGCAATCTCGGTGTGAAGCGCATGAATCACATCCCTCGCCCGTTTCGTCGCCGTCCTCGATTTATCGATTCGCGAAACGA
>DATFNV010000346.1:0-8396 GCA_035266225.1 Gemmataceae bacterium | reverse complement strand
CGGCGGACCCGGAGGAGCGGCGCGCCCTCGGCCGGGCGGCCCGGGAGCGGATACTGCGGCAGCACACCTACGACCACCGGGCGCGGCAGGTGTTGGATTTCCTCCAGTCGCTGTCGGGGACGAGTGTCGCCAGCGGGGCCGTGGGGACATCGCCTGTAGAAATGGGGGAGGTGCGATGACCTTGTTCCAGTGGCTGGCCGTGCCGACTCTCGGGGCGCTATTGCTGTGGGACGTGCTCGGCCTGCTCCGCGGCCGGGGCAACCGGGGACTGCGCGTGGTGCGGGCCTTGGTGTGGGCCGGCGCGGCAACGGCCATCGCTCACCCCGAGGGAGTACAGTGGGTGGGCGCCGGGCTTGGCATCGGCCGCGGCGCCGACTTGGTATTGTATCTGGCGGTGCTTGCTTTCTTGGGGGCGTCGTTCTACTTCTACTCGCGCTACGTCCGCCTGCAGCGACAGCTGACGGAGGTGGTGCGGCACGTGGCGCTGCGCGAGGCACGCCGGGGCGACGAAACCGCCCCCCCGGGTCATTGAAGCTGCGAGCGAGGAAGACATGGCAGAATGGCGAGCGCGGGCCCCGGTCCGCTTTTGCGACCTCGGCGGCTGGACGGACACCCGCATTGTCCCGCGCGGGAATGTCCTGAATTTCGCGGCGCGGTTGTACACCTACGTCACGCTGGGGGTCCGGGAGGGGGCCGGCCGCGTGACCCTGGAGAGCCTCGACACCGACGAGCGCTGCAGCTACCACGACACGCGCCGCGTCGAGTACAACGGCGTCCTCGACCTGCTCAAGGCGACTGTGGCCCGCTCGGGCATCGAGATCGACCGCGTCGGCCTCTACTCCGGCGGCCGCGAGGTGACCGTCCAGGTGCGCTCGGACGTGCCGCCGGCCAGCGGCCTGGGCTCGTCGGCGGCGCTGGGCGTGGCCGCCATCGGCGCCCTGTCCGCCTACCAGAACCGCCACCTGCTACCGCACGAGGTGGCCCGCGAGTCGCAGCTGCTTGAGGTGCAGGACCTGAAGCTGGAGTGCGGCGTTCAGGACCAGTTCGCCTCCGCCTACGGCGGCGCCAACTTCATGGAGGTCGAGTACCCCAGCGCCCGCATCTTCCCCCTGCCCCTGAGCCCGGCCGTGCGCTGCGAATTGGAGGACCGGTTCGTCCTGATCTACACCGGCAAATCGCACTTCTCCAGCGGCATGCACCAGAAGGTGATCGCGGAGGCGGACCGGCATCAGCGCAACTTCGACCAGCTGGCCCAGGCCGCGGTCGCAGGCAAGGAGGCGCTGCTGGCCGGCGACCTGGAGGCGTTTGCCGCCGCCATGAACGCCAACTGGGAGGCGCAGAAGGCGCTGCACCCGGACATCACCACGCCGGAGATCGAGGCGCTGCACCGGGCCGCCCTGAAAGCAGGCGGCCAGGGCTTCAAGGCCAACGGCGCAGGGGGCGGCGGTACCGTGACCATCCTGGCCCGGAGGAACCGTCACACGCCGGTGCGCCGGGCCGCCGAGGATCTGGGAATGCTGGTCCTGCCGGCCCTCATCGACACCACTGGCTTGCAGGTCTGGGAGGTCGAGCGCTGAACCGGCGCGCAGGACCGTCGGGAGGCGGGATGCGGATCGCGCTGAACATGCTGTTCGTCGCCCCGGGAGTGGCGGGGGGTCGCGTCTACTGCGAGGGCCTGCTGAAGGGGCTACAGGAGGTTGATCGGGAGAACGAGTACGTCGCTTACACTCGCCGCGGCATCCGCCTCCCTCCGCTCGACCCCGCGCGTTTCCGCCAAGTCGAGGCCCCAGTTGCCCCGGCGAGCACGGTCTGGCGCACGCTCTGGGAGTACCGCCGCCTGCCGCGCCTGCTGCGGCGCGAGGGCTTCGACCTGTTCCACGGGCTCGGCACGCTGTCGCCGTCGTCGCGGTCCTGCCCGTTCGTCCTGACGATCCACGACCTCATTTACCGCCACTTTCCCGCGAGCCTGCCGCTGGGTTACCGGCTGTTCATGCGCTGGGTCCATCCGACGGTGGCCCGCCGTGCCGACCGGGTCATCGTGCCGTCGCGGTGTACCGCCCGAGACGTCGTCGAGCTCCTCGGCGTCAAGGAGGAGCGCATTCGCGTCGTGCCGTACGGCCCGGGCAACGACTTCCGGCCGGTGACCGACCAGGCGCGGATCGAGGCGGCGCTGGCCAGGTACGGCGTGCGCAGGCCGTACGTCATCAGCGTCTGCCGGGCCTACGTTCACAAGAACCTGGCCGGGCTGCTGCGGGCTTACGCCGTGCTGCGAAGCCGCGACCGGCGCGACGTGCAGCTGGTGCTCGTGGGGGAGAAGTACAGGACCGGGGACGCGCTGGCCCGGCTGGCGGAGGAGCTGGGAGTGCAGGAGGCGGTGGTGTTCACCGGGTTCGCGAGCCACGAGGATCTAAACGCGCTGTACTGCGGGGCGGCGGTGTTCGCGTTCCCGTCGCTGGCCGAGGGGTACGGGTTGCCGGTCCTGGAGGCGATGGCGTGCGGGACGCCGGTGGTGGCGTCGAACGCCTCGGCGGTGCCGGAGGCGGTCGGCGCGGCGGGGGTCGTGGCCGACGCGCGGAACCCGGAGGCGTTTGCAGCGGCGCTGGCGCGGATGCTGGAGGACGATGACCTCCGCGCGCAGTCCGCTAAACGGGGGCTGGCGCGAGCCGCCGAGTTCTCCTGGGAGACGACGGCCGCCGGCACGTTGGGGGTGTATCGGGAATTGGCCTGACGTAGCCGCTCCAGTGCAGCAAGACGGCCATCACACCGGTGTTGCTGGCTATACCTCCCAAGAGGGTTCAAGGTTCGATGAACGAGTTAGCCCGTTCGGCGCCACCCGAGTCGGGAAGACGCTCCAGCCGCGCGGCACTCTTCGTGTGGGCCCTCTGGGCCTGCGCGGCGTCGGTCGCGGGCGGCATGGCCCTCACTTCGGGATTCAAGTATCCGTGGGCCGACGACTGGGCCATGGTGCCCGCGATCACGGGCGAACAACCTTTGACCGCGCAGTGGTTGTGGGCGCAGCACAACGAACACCGCATCCCGCTGCCCAAGCTGGCGCTAGTCCTCGTCGGCCGTACCGCCGGTGCCGACTGCCGCGCGGGCATGGTCTTCAATGTCGGCGTCCTGGCCGCGCTCGCCGCGGCCATGATCCTCACCGCCCGCCAGCTGCGCGGATACACGGCGTGGTGGGACGCTTACTTCGTTCTGGCCTTGCTGCACCTGGGGCAGAATGCCATCTGGTGGGATTTCTACGCTCAATTCCTCTCCTCCACGGCCCTGGCGTGTGTGTTCTTGCTCCTTGTCGTCCGCCATCGGGACGGCTTGACGCCGCTCTCCGGCATCCTGGCCGCGCTTGGCCTTGTGCTGCTGCCCCTGTGCGGGGCGAACGGCCTGCCTTTCGTGCCCCTGATGGGAATGTGGGTGGTGTACGCCGCCCCGCGCCGCCCCCGGTCGTGGTTGGTCGCCGTCTCACTCCTTGTGGCCGCCGCCGTCCTCCTCACTGGCTGTTACTTCCTCGGTTACGAGCGCCCGTCCTGGCACCCGCCGAGCCGTGGCCTGGCCGACGCCTGCGTTCTGGCCACACGCTTTCTCGGCGCCGCTCTCGGCCCACAGGCGGCGCGCGGCTGGCCGGTCTCGGGAATCCTCACTCTCGGGATCCTCCTCGCCGGCCTGGCCGGGTCGGCGGTGGCATGGGGCACGATGCCTGGCGAGCGCCGTCGTGCGGGCGGCCTCCTCCTCTTTTTGACTGCCTTCGGGGGCCTGGCCGGCGCGGTCGGCTGGGGGCGGTCCGGCCGGGGCTGGTCGCCGGGGTTCGAGGCCCACTACGAGACGCTCGGCATTCCCCTGCTCTGTTGCGCTTACTTCATCTGCCTGTTGTACCTTCCGCCCGGCTGGCGCAACCGGGTGCAGCAGGCCCTCTTCTGCCTGGGGGGAGCAATCTTCCTGCTCCACGTCCCGGCCGGGGTCAACCTCGGGCGCATCTACCGCGACCGGACGGCCGCGGTCGATAACGACCTCCGCGCGGGCACGCCCGCCTTCGTCCTCGCAGAACGCCAGTTGCACCTGTTCTATCACGAGCAGACTCCCGACACCTACGAGTCGGTGGTGGGGGGGTTACGCATGCTCCGCCATGCCAAGATGGGCCCGTTAGGTCGCCAGCCGGAGGACCCAATCCTGCAGGAGGTATCGTACCTGCCCGTCCCGGCGGTGCTCGAGGACATGAGATGGGAGGAGGGTGTAGGCACGCCACTCGGAAGACATCCGGCGGCGATCTTTCGGGTATCGCACCCGCGGTTCGTGTATGCCATCCGCCTGGAGTATCGCTGCGGTCACGGCGGCAACACGCCGACCGGTCTGCGAGTCGGTTGGCACAGCGACCGCGCCACCGACTTCTCCCGTGAGGAGCGGTTCGCCCGCGTGCCCCGGACGGGCGGCGCGGGCGACGGGGTGGCCACCGCGTGGGTCAACGACTGCATCGAGGCATTTCGGATTGCCCCGGACGATCCGAAGGACACCCTCTCCCTGCGGCACGTCACGCTCCTGGTGCCCGCGGTCGATCCGCCGCCGGATCAGGACTGAGAGGCTATCCGCGAAGCCGGTGGCTGTTGCGGGGGCTGTCGGGGGTTTGCGCACAATTCCCCGCGCATTGTGAGCAAACCCCAGGGCGAGCGCAAACCCTAGCTGAGCAGCACCTTGCGCCGTCCCGCGGCGGTTCCGAAGGGCAAGGTTCAAGAGCCCGGGCCGCTGGGTAACACTCCTGTGGCACGGCCGCACGGCACGGCGCCACCCCGGCCGCGCCGGGCGTTCACTCGCCTCGCCGGGAGTGCCAAGGGCCGTTTCGTTTCACGGCCGGTGAAACGAATCGCGTTTCCCGATGTCCTTGGCAATCGCCGTCTTACGGCCGGCGGGCACCTTTCGTTTCACGACTTTGGTAGACACACTTCGGGGGGGCCATGAAACGATTCGGCAGGGAGGAAATTCGCCCGAATCGACGCGCTGTGAACCTCCAGCTCAACCGGGGAGAGGCCCCGCCGACTGTCACCCGGTTTTGAACCCGGCCTTCCGAAAGGGGGTTTGCTCACATTGTTGTTCTACGCGCAAACCCCTCCCCACAAGCATGAGCTTGGGCAACCCGGGGAGCGGAGGGACCTGCCCGGATAGCCTCTGACACCGCCGAGCCCCCGGCCGGACCGCCGGGTGGCGGCCGGCGGGGGCTACCGCCGCCCGAATACCCATTATGACGGAGGGCCGGACGACGTGAATCGAGGCACCTGGAACGGGGGCGGCGCCTGGCACCTCGCCGTGGGCTGGCTGGTGCCTTCGCCGCTGCTGCTGATTACGGGACGACCGTAAAGTTGGTCGTGGTGCGGTTAATCGAGTCGAAGCCGTTCAGGAAGAGGAACGAGTCGGCGGGGGTGTGGCCGAAGGCGATCAGTTTCCCCGCACCTCCATTGATGGCCGTGTTGCCGGCCAGGTAATCGACGATGTTACTGCTCTGAGTCAGGACCAGGTCGATGTTGCCGCCGAACACGGCCCCACTCTGGAGCTCCACATCGACACCGGCGTTGGCCCCGGACGTCACGGTCAGCACGTTTGCCGTCGTACCTCCCGTGGGCCCGACGTTGCCCGCGAAGTCCAGTGTTTTCGCCCCGGTGCTGCCGAGGCCGATCGAGGCGCTGGTGCCGATCCTGGCCCCCTGGTTCACCGTGACCTGATCGTTGCCGCTGCCCAGGGTGACCGTGGCGGTGGTGGTGATCACGGCGGTTTGTGCCAGCGTGACCGTGTCGCCGCCGTTGCCCAGGGTGAACGAGGCCTTGTTGACCGTGGTCGGCGATCCGGCCGCCGCCCCGACGGTGACCGTGTCGTCGCCACTGCCCAGGGTGACCGTGGCGGTGCCGCTGATCGTGGCCCCCGCCGTCTGCCCCACCATGACGGTGTCCTGCCCGTTGGCCCCGCTCACGGTAAGCGCCCCATTCAGGTCTCCCTCGACGTCGATCGTGTCGGTGCTGGTGTTCAGGTTCGCAGCCAGGGTGCCCTTGAGGGTCTCCAGGCTCTCGAGCGTCAGGGTGTCCACGGCGCCGGCACTGCTGCCCCCGTCGTCCGAGTCCCCGGCGATATGGCCGGTGTCGAACGTGATGGTCCCGGTGATCGTGCCGTTGAAGGTGTTTGTCGCGTCGCCGAGGTTCACGGTGCTGCCGGCGTCGCTATTCCAGATCGTGAGGCCCTTGCCCAGGTTGACGCCGTTCGGCCCGCCGTTGGGGTCGATGGCGATGTTGGCGTAGTCGTCGAACCGGGTCGTGGACGACAGAAGGACGTTGTCGTTGACAGTGATCGTGCCGCCCGAGGTGTTGTCGAGGTCGATGACGGTCGTCGCCCCGTCCGTGAAGGCGGAAGTCCCATCCCCCAGGGTAACGCTGGCCCCGCTCCCCCCACCGAGGATGTTCAGCTGCGAGCCTGCGATGGCGGCGCCCACCGACCCGTTGGCCATGGAGAGCGTGTAGCTGTTGCCGCTCGTGAAGCTGATCGAGGCGCCGCCCTTCTCCGTGAAGCCCTTGCCTGCCCCCGTGACTCCCAGGGTGAGGTTGTCCGTCGCGGATGGGCTCAGGCTTTTGTAGTTCATGGAGTTGATGGTCGCGCCTTCGACTGTCGTGGTGTTGCTCGTGTTGGTGTCGCCCCCGGCCCAGCCCTCGCTCTGGTACTGGATGTTGAGCTGGCCACCCACGGTCAGAGGGTTGACTCCGTCACCGATGAGGCTGGTGTTCGACACGCCCTGCGCCAGGACGTACAGGTTCCCGTTGACGCGGCCGTTCACGATCTGGAAGAAATTGGCTGGCCCGCTGCCGACGCCGGCGCAGTTCTCGGCGATGGAGCCCGCCGTCGTGAAGCCGTTCAGGTTGATGGTCAGGTTGTCGTAATAGCTGTAGAGGGTGACGACCAGGTTGTTGATGCCCGAGAACGGCCCGTAGACGGTGGCTGTGTTGTTGTCCTTGACCCGGAAGGTATTGGCGGCGGTCTCCGTGATGCTGAGGTTGGGCTGTATGATCCCGGCGTTGTCATCATCCTGCACGTTCAGGGTGCCGCTAACGGGGTTGATCGTGACGGTCGGACAGCAGCGGTCCTCCAGAGACTCCAGGCATGGACGCGCCCACAGGGGACGCTTCGTGGCCGGACGGGCTCGTCGGGTACGCTTCATGATGCACCTCCGGTGAGAACAGGGAACGAAACGGAAAAGAAGCGACGGCGCCCCTTACGAGAAGTGGGAATGAGGGGGCTCTTCCGCAGCCCCACCCGGCCGTCACGACCCGCACGGGATCACTGTCCCTCTGGCTTCCTCATCTGCGGCAGCGCCTGCCGCCGCAGGCTCGACCCGCGCCGCGGGACAACTGCCCAACGGCCGGTCTCGCGGTCCACAGCTACAACGGAATTCCGCGGCCGAGCGGACACAATTTTTCCCGAAATCTTGTGGGCGCTCGGTTGGCGCCGTAGGTGACAGCAACCTCTCCCTGAGCCGCGCCCGGGGGCCCTCTACGCACGGGCCCGGTGAGGGACGGACAAGCACGGCGGTGCCGGCCCTCCGAGAATTCCTGAGTGTCATGAGTCGAAGTGTCGCGCCCGGGCGGGCAGGGGACCGCCGGAGGCTCGGCACGACTTGCCGAGGTTGAGGTGAAGACCCGGCGCGCGTAGTATTCCGGCCCGGTGTGGTGCGTCCCACTCCACTCGGCGGCGAGATCGGACCGCAGGCGCGGCACGGGAGTCAATCCTCAATGAATGAGGATATACCAGCATGAGATCGCCGATGCAATCATTTTTTTGGATTGTTTTGTTGAGAATAGCCCCTGTCACGCCCGACGACCCAGCGGTGGCTCCGTCCCGGGGCCCCCAAGGGGTTCTGGCCGCCCCCGACAGAGGGACATCAGGGCCCGCAACTCCCGCAGGAATTCCTCGATCTTTTCAGCGGGGAACCGGCATTTCGGGCGGACCGCCAGCGCCCGGGCGCGGGTGAACAGCAGCTTCGCCCCCGTCAGCATGGCTTCGGGGGTGACGCCCCACTCGCGGAGGGCGGACCCGAGCAGGGAGAAGGCCTCGGCGTGGCGCCCGGCGAGGCCGGCGCCGACGAGTACCCAGAGGAAATGCGTGCGCAAGCGCTCCCGGAACGCCGGCGGGTCGGGCGCGCCTGCGCAGGCCCGCGGAGCGTAGCGCCGCAGGACGCGGGCCAACTCGATCCACCCGTCCAGGGAGGTGACGGACAGCCCGCCGTGGGGGCGGCGCAGGAACAGGATCCGCGGCACGAAGGCCACCCGGCCGCGCGCGCACAGCCAGCAGGCAAAGTCGTAATCCGACGCCACGCGCAGCCCCTCGTCGAGCCCCCCCTTCCGCTCCCAGTCGGCGCGGCGGAAGAG